>JBBSIE010000004.1:0-74539 GCA_038232235.1 Pyrinomonadales bacterium
AAAAAGCAGCGAGACGATGATTTATCTGGCGATGAGTGGCTTGATGCTGAGACGTTTGGCAATAAAAGAGCCATATGGAACGCCAAGCAGACAAAGACTAAAGTTAAAGCGTTGAGAGTCAACTTCTTAAACAGCCTCTAGCTTGGCGAAAACCTCGTAATCAATCTTCGCGTCTTTCAAAAACCGTTTGAGCCGTTTATACTTCGATTCCGGCTTGGCTCTCAAGCATAAAACACAAGCTAATCTCGCTAAATTTGAAGTGTTTTGTTGAATAATCGCAATCAAAAAACTCGCCAACAACTCGACTCTGCGCTTGTCTAATGATAAATTTGCTCGTAATGCTGCAAAGCATTCTGATGTGTTTTTTTCATATATTCAAGAGCTATGCTAGCTCAAAAACACATCCGCTTTCCATTTTCAAATACCTTTTAACATTGTTTTTGTCCCGTGCAGAAAATGCGGGGAGAAAGGTCGGAGGTAGCGGCGAGGAAACCTCCCTGAAGCCGAATTGAACACGCGCTGAATGGCAAAATACAGACGATATGAACTGATAACCGTTGATATTTGTTTCAGGTCTGATTCTGATAAAGTCCAATCCCGCGCCATTTCTTCATCGAAAAAATCTTTTGTAAAAATGCTCATAACTTTTCAATCTCTGAGTAAAATAAAACGCTCGTTTTTTGTTACTACTATGATAAAAACAAATCGGTTTGATTAAGATAATAAACATAGTAAAATAAAACCGTTACACAAATCAAAGTTGTAAAAACCAAAATTAAGACCTTTTTATATTACTAAATTTATGAAAATCGGATACGCACGAGTCTCGACCAAAGACCAATCTCTAAATCTGCAAAAGGACGCACTTGAAAAAACCGGATGCGAGAAAATCTACAGCGAACAAATCAGCGGAACAAAAACCGACCGGACAAAACTCAATGAAATGATCAAACAAATCCGTCTCGGCAGAAGTCTGCGTGATCTGGTCAATCTGATTTCTAAATTTCAGGATTTGGGTGTCGGATTCAAAAGTTTGCAGGATAGCATTGATACGACAACGCCGACGGGAAAACTCACATTCCATCTGTTTGCCGCACTGGCGGAATTTGAAAGAGATATTATCTCAGAAAGAACCAAAGCCGGATTAGCATCGGCACGAGCCAGAGGAAGACGCGGCGGACGACCAAAAGGATTATCTAAAAAAGCCTTGGATAAAGCTCGTCTGGCAGAAAGCCTTTACAATGAAAAAAATAACTCAATCCAAGAAATATGCGAATATCTGAGTATTTCTAAACCGACATTATATAGATATTTGAGAAGTCGAGGCGCGACAGTTGGAAGTAATTAAATTCAGCGAAAGTCGAAACCGTAACATTTCGCACGAATGCTCCCGCTTGTCCGAATTTGAGGGAAAAAGTGAGTCCTTAGAGTAAAAAAATCAGCCTTTGTGCCTAATACCCCATATTCCACGACATTCGAAAATCTCTGACAAAATGCGATTTTACAAGTTTTTTATTTGCATTATCAATCTCAAAAACGGATGAAGTCGAGCTAAGGGTTTTATGCCAAATCTCTAAATAGGATTCGTGTGAGTAGGCGAACCACCGGAAGCGTAATCCTCTAAAAACATCTTCATATCGTCGCCGAGCGTAATCACGCGATTGAGATATGTGGCTTGATAGTGATTTTTTTCGTTTGTTTTGAGCGTTGCCGAAACACGAGTTCCCGGCAAGAACGGCAAAGCATTGAAATATTCAACCAAACTTTCACCCGTTCAGTGCGAAGCAGATTGTCCGAGCCAAAGTTCAAATCGAATATATTGCGCGGGGCGATGCGCGGCGGATTTTTGTCGTCGCTAACCGTGCCGTCCGCCGGAATCCGCAGACGCAGTGCGCCGCGATTTGAATCATTACAAACCGTGATCGTGTTATTGAGTGTCGCCACCTGACTGCCGCAGAACAAGCCGATTTGATTCTGCTCATCCGCGCTAAAGCCCAGAGCCGTCGCGTAATCCGGCACTGCGCCTGACACCAGACCGCTGTCGTAGCGATAGGTAAAGGCGACGTAAGGTGCGAATTTGCGGAAACTTCTAAACCGGTCGAACGAATATTGAGCCTGCACCGTCTGCTGGAATTTCTGATCGTGGTCAATCAAAAACGGTCTTTCCGGCAAATCGGAGTTAAAGAATAAGCCGCCCGATTCCGGCGGGAAAAACAGGGCGCGGGTATGTCCGGCGGTGTAGAACGCGCTCAGACCTTTGTAATTTGTCAGATTGATTTTGAACGAAATGCCGTTGATGTGCGACTGATCCCACGAAATCGGAAACGTAATCGGCGTGTTCAGAATGACGTTGAAATCGTAGGCGTTGCGTGTGCGTTTGTTGAAATAATCCACATCGGCGATGACGTATCTGCCGAAGCCCTGCTGAATGCCGACGTTGAATTGATTGCTGTAGCCGGGTTTGAGCGGCGTTGCGGATGTGTCGCCGAAAATGCCGTCCGCCAAACCGTTGCCGCCGGTCGAACTCGACAAAATCAAATTCTCGTTATACGGCGTTTCAAAGTTGCGCGTGTATGACGCTCTTAAAACCGTTTTCGTCGGTTTAACAAGATATGAAACACCGATGCGCGGCTGAAGCGAATGCCCTTTGCTCAAACCTCTGTAATTGTCATATCTAAGTCCCAAACTAATTGTCAAACCGTTTTTGAAATTAAGCGCGTCCTGGATATAAGCAGCTTCCTGTTTGATCGTCGTGCGCCCGTTGAAATTAAACAAATTTCCGCCGCGCGTCAAATCAAACGGCAGCAGTCCGGGCAGAAAATCATCGTTCGCCGTCGTTCCGTTACAAACCGTTCCTTCCACCGGATTGCCGTCCGCGTCGAAACAGAGCGGATTGAAGCCGGGATCGGTGATGCCGAACGCGAATCTTTCGTTCAGATGAGTGCGCTGAATCTGTCCGCCGACTTTGATGTTGTTGATGCCTTTAACGTAAGAAACATCGGCGCGAAAGCCGTAATTCGCCAGTCGGCGCGATTGGCTGATGGTCGTCGTCTGATCGGAGAACGGATTCGCCGACGGGGAATAATTAACCTGATCCTGCCGGTAATACGGGTTGACGGTCAGCACGGTCGAAGCGTTGAAAACGTGAACGAAACCGGGCGCGATATTGAATGTTTCAACTTTCTGCCGCTGATCCTGTCCCAAATCCTGTTGCTCGTAGGTGTTGGCGGTCTGAAAATTGTTGCGGGCGTAATACAGATTCAGGTGGAAAACATTCGTCGTTGACGGGCTGTAATCGAGGCGGTCGAAGAAACTGCCCGACGTGCCGCGATTGTGCAGCGAGACGAATTCCGGCGAGTCTAAAAAGCGATTGGAACGCTCGAAATTGAACGCCGTGAAATTGCCGACGCGATCATTGCCGAACGCTACATCAGCTTCGTCCTGCACGGTCCGAAAACTGCCGAAAGTCTGATAAAAGCTGCCTGTGGCGCGTCTTTGATTGAGTCCCGATTTGGTGATCGCGTTGATCACGAGACTGGTTTTATCGCCGAACTCCGCCGGTGTCGCGCCCGTGATAATGTCGAGCGACTGAATCGCATTGACGGGAATCTGCGTCGAAAACGCCTTTGACTGCTGATCGGAAATCGGCTGTCCGTCGAGCGAAATCTGCGACTGCGCGTGATCGCCGAGCGGATGGAAAAATCCATTGGAATCGGCGACGACTCCGGGCGAAGCGTAGGTAACGACATCGCTCAGACCGTTGCCCGGCGTATTGAGCGGCAGACGACGAATCTGCGTTTGGTCAACCTGCGTGCGCGGGGTCGGAATGTCTTCGACGACGCTGGTGTCGGCAGAAATATTGACAACTGCGGTCGCGTCGCCGAGCGTCAGCGCAATCGGCATAGTAATCGGCACGGACGAGCGGACGCTGATGCCCTGCGCGGTGGTGCGAAAGCCGTTCGCTTCGGTGCGAACGGTAAAATTATTAAACGGCACGTCAATAAAGCGATAAACGCCCGCCGTGTCGGTCGTCGTCGTGCGCGAAAATCCGGTCACGGAATTGCTGATGGTAACGGTCGCGCCGCTGACGACGGCGTTGTTCGGGTCGGTCACCGTTCCCGTAATCGTCCCGGCAGTGCCGAGCGACTGCGCCAAAGTCAATAGCGGCAAGCCCAAAATGGCGATTGCCAGCAGCCGCAGAGCCTCAAACGACGGCGCAAACTCGAAAAATAAAGCCTGATAAAAATGCCAAACCGCAGCCGCCGCGCTCAAACCGTAAGCCGCTGTCATCAACAGCCGTGATTACCATTCGACCTGATTTTCGCGTTCGCCGTCCGATTTTTGCAGCACCGAATGAACGACGAGCGCCGGCAGAAATCCGAGTGAAGAATACGCGGCGGCGAGAAAAAACGGATTAAACTGCGTGTGCAGCAAATCCCGGTTGAGCCATTCAAAAAGTCCGCCCGCGTTCCACAGCAAACCCAAAATCCCCGTTGCCAAAAGCAGCCGATCAATCGAAAATCGCGGCATTGTTGTTTCAATATCGTCGTAAGATTTAACCGGATACCGAATCACCATCAGCAAAAGCAATGCGTAGAGAGCCGCGCCGACGGCAAAGCCGAGCAGACTGATAAAAGATGTCAGAGCGGGAAAAATCATTCGGCATTCAAAATTAAAGGTTTAAACGGCGGGCGGCAATTTAATTTCTATGACTGAATGTTTTATCGCAACAAGAGGTTGATTCCGCCAAATAAACGGAAAATGAAAAGGCGGGAAATTGTTGATTTTCTGTTTCTCTTATTTTTTTGAAAGAATAATCGTATATCCGTGGACGATGCCGTCGGATGAAAATTCGGATTGAGGTTTATCTAACTCAAGCTGTATTCCGTCAGATGTATATGTAAAATTTGATGCGGGCGACCACTATAATAACAGGTTAGATTCTAAAGTAAATTTGCCGTCTTTCGACTGGTGAAGCATTCCCGATACCAAATAAAGCGGACTTGGTGAATTTTCGTCTTTATGTTTTTCGGATATGTCCGATGATTTAATCTCGCTTTTGGCAAAAAATAAAGTTTCGACCGTAACTTTATTTTTTATCTGCGGCTCGCGTCCGGTAAAATAATTGAAACCAAAATAAACGCGCAATTCATAAGTGTCATTGCTGACGGAATGATCTGCGCGTGTGTATTGGGCGAATCCCGACAAATTCACCGCGCCTATCATCAAAACAGCAAAAAGTATTCTGAGTTTTCTTATCTTCATAGCAGTTTTGAAGAAAGAATGCGATTGAGTTTAACCGCATTCTTTCTTATCCAAACAACTTTATTCACCGGCAGTCATCGCTTTTTTATCGCCGCCGTTGATATTCATTTCCTTTAAAATCCAGCCCGCGCCGCCGAATTTGTCGGTGATAAATAAAACGTAGCGAATATCAACGCAAATCGTCCGTCCGAGTTTCGGGCTGAAGAAAAAATCGTCGCCCAAACCTTCGTAATCGCCGTCGAAAGCAATGCCGATTTCTTCGCCTTTGGCATTCAAAACCGGACTGCCCGAATTGCCGCCGATGATGTCGTTGGTCGTCAGAAAATCTACCGGCACAGTTCCGTTGACCGCGTATTGCCCGTAATCTTTGCATTCCCACAAATCGCGCAGTTTCGCCGGAGAATTGAACGGATTGCGCCCCGTGTCTTTTTCAAAAACTCCGTCGAGCGTCGTAAACGGCGTTTCGTTAACGGCTTCTCTGGGCGAATAACCTTTGATTTCGCCGTAAGTAAATCGTTCGGTAAAATTCGCGTCCGGGTAAGGCGTGATGCCTTTCATCGCGGTCATCGCTTCGATAAACGGCAGGCGATATTTGGTCAGAACCGCATTGAGAGCCTGTTGATGCGCCCCGACCGCCGCGATGTCGGGCGCGAGTTCGTTGAGCAGCGAAAACAGCGGATCGGATGAAGTTTTCATCTGTTCGGCGGTCATATCGAGCAAGCCGTTCAAACCTTTTTCGGTCGTCAGAGTTTCGCCGCCGAAGGCTTTGCTTGCAAATTCATCTTCGGCTTTTTCCCGCGCTTCGCCCTGCAAACTGCCGAAACGCTTTTCAATCGTCGCGATTTTTTGATCGGCGGGCAGCTCGGCGGCTTTTCGCAACAGAAATTTGAAAACTTCGCGGTTGACGACCGGCTCAGATTTAGCGATTTCAGGAACAGCGGCTTTCAGACGATCTTTCGGAATCTGTCCGCTTTCCGCCGCCAAAATAAGTTGAATCGGCGCGATTTGCAGCATACTTCGCAACACCAAATCTTTCCGCCCCGTTTTCGCGTATTCGGCGTAAGCGGCGTTAAGCTGCGGCAGCGCGTCGCCGTATTTCGCTTTGCGGTCGGGGTTTTCATTGATCCACGCGGTCAATTTCGCTTCGTCCGCCTGCCGCTGTTTGACCAGCCCGGAACGATGCAGCGCGACGATGCCGCCTTCGTCGGCTTTGAGCGAATTCAAATAATTAAAAACATCGCCCTGCAGCGCGACGCGCTTCGCGTCGCTGTCGCGTCCGGCAAGCTGCAACGCCTGCACCTGCGCGTTAAAAATATCAACCGTGAACGGCAACTGCACGTCCTGATTATAAGCAATCGAAGCACTTTCGCGGTAACGGGTCGTGCCGCCCGGATAACCGATAATCATCGTCAAATCGTTTTCCTTTAAGCCTTCGGTTGAAATCGTCAAAAACTTTTTCGGCTTAAACGGCACGTTGTCTTTTGCATATTCGGCGGCTTTTCCGTCCGGCGCAACGTAAGCGCGAAGAAACGTAAAATCGCCGCCGTGCCGCGTCCATTCAAAATTATCCGGGTCGCCGCCGAACTGCCCGATGCTGTATGGCGGCGCATAGACGACGCGAATATCCTTGATCGTTTGATACGCGAACAGATAATAAAACAAACCGTTATTAAGCTGCTGAATCAGCACTTTGACATCCGCGCCGGCTTTCGCCTGTTCTTCCTTTTGCAACGCGTCAATCCGCTGTTTGATTGCCGCGTCGTCGTCCGGCTTGATGCCGTCCAGAACCCGCGCCGTGAAATCTTCTTCTCTCAATGTGATGTCAATGCTGTAATCTTTGGCGGGCAGTTCGTCCGCCCTTGACGAAGCGCGATAGCCGTCCTGCCCGTAATTTTTCGCCGCCGTCGAAGCCGCCACGAGCGCGTCGTAACCGCAGTGATGATTGGTCAAAATCAACCCGTCGGGCGAAACGAATTCGCTTGAGCAGCCGATTGAAAGACGCGGCACAGCGACGCTCAAACCCGTTCCCGCCGCATTATAAATCTGGTCGGGGCTGATCTTTAATCCCTTTTCTTTGAGCGGCAGCCGCGCCAATTTGTCCATCATATACATCCCTTCGTCGGCATGAACGGAGAAAAACGGCATCGCCGAAATAAAAATAGCCGTTATGATTGTCACGGCTAAAAATCTGTATTTTTTTAATTTCATTTTTTGTTTGTTTCCCTGATTTGTAAATTCGATTCGAGTTTCCCTGTAATATTCATAAAGTTTTAGAAGCGGTAACAAACATTATCTTTGCATCAAATTTTACAAATTCCAATTTCCTTTTCATTTTTTGAATTCAACCACTAAAAACTTCGCTTCGGTCGCGCCGACGTTTTCGACCGTGTGCAGTCCGGTCGGGTGAAAATGCACGTCGCCCTGTTTGAACGAACGCTCCCGCGCTTCGCCGTCGCCTTCCTTATATTTGATGGTGTATGGCGAAATCGAATAAATCGCGCGATTTAAACCGAAGTGTGTCGGCAGACTTTCTTTTGCCGCTAAATTGACATCCGTCACCTCGAAATATTCATTGTTGAGCAATTCTTTGGCGTTTTTCCCCGCCGCCTGAAGCAGACTTTTCCCCGAAACGGTTTTTCTCGCCGGAAACGCGCCGTCGAGCCGCTCGAAAATGACGAACTTGGCGGGCGTTGTCCGAAATGGTATGGGCGAACGCCGTCGTCAACCCAAGCACCAGAATATGGCGCAAACTGCTGCGATAACCGACGGCGTAAGCGGCAATTGCCGATTTTCCGTGTCCCGGTTCGAGCGCGTGCAGTGCGCCCAGAAAAAATGCGGTCAGTTCGGCGATTAAATTCATTTTATTTGATTGATAAAGTTTTAAAGTTGCGGAATAAAATACATTTATAAGACATTTCGGCGGCGGCGCAAATATAAATTTAATGAGCGGCTGTTATTGCCCGGTGAACGGGCTTTATCAATGCGGAAGCCCGCACGAAGTAAGGGCGCAGGTTGATGCGAATACGCCCTTACTTCGTGCGGGCTTCCGCAATAAAACGAAAAAAGCGAACCGAAATAATCCGATTCGCTTCTTGCGTTAAAACTTAAAAATTATTTTACATAACCATTACCGCGCCGTGATCATCGCAGTGTCCGGCGTGGCGGTGATGCAGTTTGCCGTCCACCAAGTAGTCGAAATGGTCGCCGTGCGGGACGGTTTCGTGTCCGCAGTTGTCGTGCTTGCATTCGCAGGCAACTTCCGCGCAGTTTGCCGGGTTTGCGTCGCTGACTTCAAATTTACATTCGTCAAAGTGCGAATCGTGTTTGGTATGCAGATGTCCGTCGTGCAGAAAATCGGTATGGTCTCCGTGTTGAATGCTCGTATGCCCGCAATTGTCGCCGTGTTCGTGCGAATGGCTTTCGTGTGTCGTATGTGTCATAAAATTATTACTCCTATATTTAAATTATTTTTGCGGGGAAGCATATTAATACAATAACACATTGGAATGTAAAATTCAAATGAATTGCCATTCATAGGGCTTTTTCGACCATTCATTTATTGGAAAGGAATTTTGAAGCCTGCTGGAAATGCCAATAATAGAAAAAAAATTCTTCTGATTTGAAATTTTTAAGTATTTTCACAAAAATCATAAAACCTCTCCGGTTGAGATGCACAACTAAAAAGAGTAATAAATTATTGAAAGTTATCACAAAAAAACGCATCTTAAGATTCAATAGCAGGTTGTTTTTCGCAATCGGAGAGTCGGCAGAATTTTGGAGGTCAAATAATGAAAAAACTTTCATTAATATTGGTTTTAATCTTTGTTTTTAATTGTAGTCAGCGAACAGGTAAAACAAACGCAAACATCGAGATCACGTCGAATTCCGTGATTCCGGCAGTCAAGACAACGCCGGCTGTAATATCATTGCCGCCGCAAACGAAATTAAATTCCTCCGCGAATGCGCCGCAAATGCCGAAACAGGTTTTTCGGTATGTTTCAAAAATCAAACGACTGCAAAAGAGAGGCATTGAAATGCAGTCTCTGCGGGATAAAAACGATTCGCAAAGCACTGAGAGATGCGGCGAATTGATGAAAAAATACCAAACAGCGGCGAGGGATTTGGGCGAAAAAAGTGAGAACCTGCCAGGACCTTACAGTACATATTTGGGGTTAGCGGCTATCCGTTTGGAAACTTGTGTGACCTGCGGCTCTGATGCAAAAGAGAGCTGCGAAATGGTGGACGAGGACCTAAGCGATATGAACAAAAGGGAGAATAAATAAAAGGGAAGAGGGCTACTTCACCGCAGCCCTCTTCCCTTTTATTCGGCTAAAAGGATAACCCGTGCAAATTTTAGTTAGCTCAGATTGAGATTTTCATCATTTCTGTATTTTTTGGCGAGTGATTTTTATTCAAAAGTCTTTTCGTCAAAATAAACGGCGATAATGAACCAACAAGCAGTTTTGACAGGAGTCAAAAAGTTCACGCTGAATTTATTTATTCTTTTGAGGTGCGGCGGGCAGCGGTTTTTCAAAATGCTGGTAATCGGTCGGCGATGTCCAATTTCCGCCCCAAGTCCAGCCGAGCGCGATGAACATTTTTACGAGCGGGCTGTCTTTCGTAAAAGTTCCCGCCGCGTTCGGCTGATAACTGCCGTTCGGCGGCAGCAGAATCGCGCCTTTGAGATACGGATTCTGGACGGTGTTGATGTCAACGGCGCGTCCGTAAGCGTGATTGGAAAGCGAGCCGCCGCCGGTTTTTTCGCGGTAATTAAAGGCGGAAGAATTGTTGGCGATCATCGAAAGATCATCGCTCCAGCGTCCGTTTTGGCGAAACTGCGGGGCGGAAATCGGAATGACCGAGTAGATCGGAAATTTTTCTCGTAACGCCGCTTTGAAAATCTTTTTGATGTCCCTCACCAAATCCACATCAATCACTAACCGCCCCTGATGAATCAGTTTGTCGAACGAATAATATTTTAATTTGACGATTCGCTGCCGACGGCGAATCTCCGCCGGACAGTTCGGGTCTAACCCGTCAAAGGCTGCGCGTTTGTTCATCCGGCTGTCAATAATCGGATGCCGCAAAGTTCCGCTCTTAGAATTTATATTCTGCGCAGCCGCCGGCAAAATCGCCGATGCTGAGATTATCAACAAAACGTACAGCCGGATAAAACAGTTTGATTTATTTTTCACTTTGGCTTTCATAAACAATTCGCCCGTCAACAATCGTCGTTAAAACGCGCGTCTTTTCGATTTCAACGGGATTGATCGCAAAAATATCATCGGACAAAATCACCAAATCCGCCAGCTTGCCGACAGTAATCGAGCCTTTCACATTTTCCTGAAATTCGGCATACGCCGAACCAACCGTGTAGGCGCGGACGGCTTCGGCAACCGTAATTTTTTGTTCGGGAAACCAGCCGTTTGGATTTTTGCCGTCTAGCGTGCGGCGCGTGACGGCGGTGTAAATTCCCAAAAGCGGATTGATCGGCGCGACGGGCGAATCCGTGCCGAACGCCAGCATTGCGCCCGAATCGAGCAGACTGCGAAAGGCATACGCGCCTTTCAAACGCTCTTTGTCGAGACGTTTGCCGTTCCAGCGTCCGTCGTCCGACAAGTGATACGGCTGCATTGAAGCGATGATTTTATCGCGCCCGAAACGCGGAATATCCCGCAAACGGAGATGCTGCGCGTGTTCGATTCTAAAGCGGCGGTCGCGCACGCCGTTTTCTTTAGCGACACGCTCGTAAATCGAAAGAATAGTATCGTTGGCGCGGTCGCCGATGGCGTGAATCATCACATGCAAACCGGCTTTGTCGGCGTTTGAAACCTCTTCATACATCGCCGGAATTTCCGCGCCTGCCAGCCCCGAAGTCGTCGGCGCGTCCAGATAAGGCTCGAAAAACCACGCGGTCGTCGAACCCAGAGAGCCGTCGGCAAAACCCTTCATCGCGCCGAGACGAATCATCGGTGAACCGAAAGCGGCGCGAAAGCCGATTTTCGACACATTTTTCCAATCGGCGAGCGGCGCGGCGAGATAAACGCGGGTTTTAAGTTTGTTCTGCCGCAGCAGTTCCTGAAAAACGCCGACATCCACGCCCGGAGACATATTCTGGATGCTGGTGACACCAAAAGAAGCGGCGTAATCGCTCATCGCGGCGGCGGCTTGCATTTTTTCCGCGAAAGAATAATCGGGAATAATTTTGGTCACAAAATCCATCGCCGCGTCCTTCAAAACTCCCGTCGGCTCGCCCGCTGCAGCGCGAACGATTTCGCCGCCGGGAACATCTTTCGTGTTTGCATCAACTCCGGCAAGTTTGAGCGCGACACTGTTGGCGAGTGCCATATGTCCGTCGAGCCGATAGATAAAAACCGGATTGTCGGGCGTTGCCGCGTCAATCAACTCTTTAGTCGGCAAATTATTCGGAGTCCAATTTTCGTGATCCCAATTCCCGCCCAAAATCCATTGACCTTTCGGCTGTTTCGCCACAAAGTCTTTGATTCTCCGCACGAATTCCTCCGGCGATTTTGCCGAGCGCAGATCAACACTCGTCAACTGAAAACCGCTTTCGAGAAAATGAACGTGCGCGTCGTTAAAACCCGGCAAGACGAGCCGCCCGTGCGCGTCAATCGTTTTGGTATTCGCGCCTGCCAAATTTTTAATCTCTGAATTTGTCCCGACGGCGACGATTTTGCCGTCCGCAACGGCGACGGCTTCGGCAGTCGGTTTCAAATCGTCCATCGTTCGCACACTGGCGTTGAAAACAATCAAATCAGCCGTCATTTGTTGAGCAGTAAGCGGAGACGACAGCGCGATAATCGAAAAAATCGCGCAAAATATAACCGAGCAAAATTTGCTCCTCGAATTCGCATTTGGCATACATTTTGGATAGATCATAAAATCAAAATGGTTAGAGTAAATCCCTGATAAAAATTATCACATTAAAAGAAAAGGACAAGCCTTGTCAGCACTTGTCCTTTTTCTTTTTGTTTTTTCGCCGTCGATTTATTGATTCGGAGGCGGAGTCGGCGACGGCGACGGTTCGCCGAGTCGTTTGAGTTGCGGCGGTTTTTCGGTCGTCGTGGTCGAATCGGTCGGTTTAGTGTTTTCGGGTTTCGTCGAATCCTCCACGCCGCGCCGTTTGAGCCGTCCGAGTCAATAACTTTGATTGTAACCGGCACTTTGACATCCGAATGAGCGCGATGTTCTGCCCGACGCGGTTGACGTATTCGGTCACGATTGGGTCGTCAAGAATCTTTGACTGCTGTTCGACCTCCGCCGCGATCTGCCGTCCAATCGCAATTTCCTTTTCTTTCGAGCCGCCAAGCCAGCCGACAAGACCTTTGTTAATGTTGCATTTCCCGATTTGAGACGGGTCTTCGTTAGTCGAGAGCGGTCTAGATTGAGCATTGCCGGACGGAGAATCGGTCGGCAACGCTGATTGGTCGGAGTTCGTTTTTTTTGATTGATTCTTTTTCTTCTTCGCGTTTTGCTGCGCGGTCTGATCCGCTTTCGTCTCCTGCGCGGAAACCGAATGCGGCAGCAAAAGCGGAGCGGTCATACTCAAGATGAGCGAAAAAATAATGCCGTATGCGCCGAATAAATTTGAATGATTTTTCATCGTTGTCGCCTCCAAAATAAACTGCAAATTGAAGACATTTGAATTTTCCAGTCGGAGCGGAAATTTAAGATCGGAGAAAATATTTCTCATCCGAACTCACCTGACAACGGCTGGTCGTTTCGCTTGTCATCTGTACTAACTACAATTTTCGCTAGTTTTCAAAACTCCGGCAAGCGGTTTTATACGGATGGTTCAAAACGGAAAGCGAAAAGATTTAATTGAATAATTATTGGACAAAACGGTTTTCAGCTCATACAGATCGGATTCGACATACTCAATAATTATAGAATTGCGTCTGATAACATTTATTAGAATAAATTTTATCGGTTAAACAAAAGGATAAAAGATTGGGCGTTTTTTGAAGCTCTTTAATTGTTTTTTATCAACACTTACGAAGCTCCTCCTCAGGGTAAGGACTAAACCACCTGCGAAAAAATTCTCTAAAATTTGTGCGAAATTGAAGCCATTTTTAAAAAAGCGATCAAACAAATTTCCGAAAATCTGAAAACGTAAATTTAAAAAAAACGAGGTATAAGTCAATACAGTTAAATCAATAAAGTAGAAATATCGGCTATTGTGTTATCAGACGCGTCCTTGTTTGATCGAAGTCCCTTACGCAAAATACTATTCTCTACAGTTTGGGCAACATCACTTTTTACGATTAACTCCGAGCCAAAGAACATTGGAATATTGTTTTTATCAAAAAATCAGTAGGTTTGACCCGAACAGCAACGATAGGTGAACTAATTTCCACAAAAAATCGGTAGGTTTGACTCGAACCCTCAATCGTATAAGCGTTGGTTTGCCTACATAGTTTTAGAAAGAAAATGCGTATAAATAAATTCGACATTTTCACTCAATCAATGTCTTCAGCGTTGTTTATGCCCATTTACTAAACAAATACTGAAATGATTAATAACCATCTTGAGTTTAGAATAACGGATAATGATGAAAATCAAAATCTACTTATTAATCTCTTGTTTATCTTTCTTTTGTTAAAATCCTATTTGTTATGAGAGTTCTGCTTGCCGAAGACGACCGAAGAATAGCAAATTTTATTGTTAAGGGCTTGCGCGAAAACGCTTACGCGGTTGACGCGGCGGCGGACGGCGATGACGCACTTTATCAGGCGGCAATTAACACTTACGATGTGATTATTCTCGATGTGATGATGCCGGGTAAAGACGGTTTTGAAGTATGCCGCAAGTTGCGGAAAGATGGCAATAAAACTCCCGTTTTGATGCTGACGGCGCGCGATGCGGTTGAGGATAGGATTTCAGGTTTGGATTTCGGGGCGGACGATTATTTGACAAAACCTTTTGAATTCGGCGAACTCTTGGCGCGGCTTCGCTCACTGCTTCGGCGGAGCGGTGAAATTCGTCCGCCGAAAATCGTCATCGAAGATTTGGAAATTGACACGACGGCGCAAATTGTTCGGCGCGGCGGGCGCGAAATTTCTTTGACGACCAAAGAATACACGCTGCTAGAATATCTGGCGCGTGAACGGGGCAAAGTCGTCGGACGCGCCGAGATTGCCGAGCATGTTTGGGATGAAAATTTCGATGTATTTTCCAATTTGATCGAAGTTTACGTCAACCGTCTGCGCTCGAAAATGGACGAGGGTTTTGATGTGCAGCTTATTCACACAAAACGCGGCGCGGGTTATATTTTGACCGACGGAAAGGCAAACCGGTAAAGATAAATTATATGTTCGATTCCATTCGCACCAAACTGGCATTTTGGTTCACAGGCGTTCTCGCCGTTATTTTGATCGTCTTTGCGGTTGCCGCTCTGTTTTTTTTGAAATATACTGTGCGCCGCCAAACCGATACTACCTTGCAGGAAATATCTCGCACCTTCGGCGAAAGCATCGAGCGCGAGCAATTGGATGAAGGCGGTGAGAAAACCGCGCCGGATGTTAGAAAAACCGAAGCGATCAGGGAAGTATTGGATAATTTGCGATTTCGTAATTACCGGATTTTCGTTTTTGACGAGCAGGGAAAACTGCTCGCCTCCGACGACCAAAAACCGGGCGAAACGGTTTTGTCTGACGACCTGACAGCGAAATTAGCCGATAAATTTTCACAATCGGAAAAAGAATCGGCATTTTTTACAACGGGAGGCGAGGATTCGGAACTTCGCGTATTTGCCAAAAAACATATTGACGGACAAAATTTCAGCGTTATCGTCGCGCATTCGCTTGACGACGACGACGAACTAATTGACGGATTTCAGACCATTTTATTGATTTGCGTTCCGCTCGTCCTTATTTTAGCGAGTTTCGGCGGTTATTTTTTAGCGCGAAAAACCTTGTCGCCCGTCGCTCAAATGAGCGAAACCGCTTCCCGCATCAGCGCGACAAATCTGCATTCGCGGCTTCCCGTTAAAAATGAAAAGGACGAACTCGGCTCTTTGGCGACGGTTTTTAATTCACTGCTTGAAAGACTCGATAATTCGTTTGAGCAGCAAAAAAGATTTATGGCGGACGCTTCGCACGAACTCCGCACGCCTTTGGCAATCGTGCGCGGCGAAGCGGAAGTCGCCCTTTCAAAAGAAGACCGCCCGAAT
Source organism: Pyrinomonadales bacterium (assembly GCA_038232235.1). Classification (GTDB taxonomy): domain Bacteria; phylum Acidobacteriota; class Blastocatellia; order Pyrinomonadales; family Pyrinomonadaceae. The sequence goes on from JBBSIE010000004.1 coordinate 15,458, forward strand.
GCCGAACTGCGCGAATCTTTGGGAATTGTGCAGGACGAAGGCAAGCGTCTGACACGCATTGTCGAGGATTTATTTACGCTCGCCCGTGTTGACGCGGGACAGTTTCGCGCAAACTTTAGCGAAATTTATCTGGACGAATTGCTGGCGGACTGCGTGCGAAAGCTGCGCGTTTTGGCGGAAAAAAGAAATATTTCGCTGGAGATGAACGCCGCCGAAGAAATGCCGATGAAGGGCGACGAACAACTTTTGCATCGCTTGTTCATCAATCTGCTCGACAACGCGATCAAATACAACCGCGAAGGCGGAAGTGTTTCGGTGGAAGCAAAAAAATCCGGCGGAAAATATCAAATTACAATAACAGATGCCGGCACGGGAATTTCAAAAGAAGATCAATCGCAAATTTTCGAGCGATTTTACCGCGCCGACAAAGCCCGAAGCCGCAATTTTGAAACCGCGACGAGCGGTGCGGGACTCGGACTTTCAATCGCCCAATGGATTGCTAAAACTCACCGCGCCGACATTGAACTCATTCGCTCGGATGAAACGGGAAGCGTATTTTGCGTCGTCTTTACAATTTGAAGCAAAAAATTCGATTATTTTTTAATTCAAAACACCTCAAACTGTTTCGGGAGTAAGTTCCGGTTCTTTGTGCCAAAAAGTTAAGTAGATAACCAAAATCAATATCGAAACGAGAAAGATGCCGCTGATAATAGTCGTGCTTATTCCGAATCCGCCGGCTTTGGCAGGCTGCGTCAGCAAATCGCCGAGCGACGCGCCGAGCGGACGAGTCAAAATATAAGCAAGCCAAAATGCCGGAACCGCGTTCAAATTAAGATAGCGATAAGCAAGATAAATGACCGCGATTGTTCCGCCAAACATTAGTGCCGACAGCGGATAGCCCAAACCTAAACTTTCGCCGATGAGGTCTCCGGCGGAAGTTCCCAGCGCGAACGTAAATAAAATTGCCGCCCAATAAAACAACTCTCGTCTGGTCGAAAAAATGGTGTGAACGGATAAAGTTTTTTCGCTCAAATACCAAACTATAAAAACTATTATCAAGCCGGAACCAAAAATGATAGACGTGGTTGTCAGACTGACTCCGAGATTATCCACCAAATTATCCGAAATCAGAGTTCCCATCACACTGATAAAAACAACCACCGTCCAGTAAATCGCCGGTGTGTATTTTTTAGACTTAAATTGAACGACCAGAGCAATCAGCAGTAAGCCCGCCATAATGAAGGATGTAACGGTTAAACCGAGATTCATTGTTACTGATAAAAAATCCGCGGCGGTTTCTCCGACGGTGGTTGCCATAATTTTTATTATCCAGAAAATTAGCGTAACTGCCGGAACTTTATTTAACATTTTCGTATCCATAATTTTCCTATCTCATAAATCCTTAATTTATTTAAAGGACATTTTTTTCTTTATGAAAAAAGCCATCCGATATTGATGTCAACGTGCAACTTTAGAGCCACATTTAACTCTTGATTAAAACTTCCGCTTTATTTGCTGAAAACTAAAAAAAGTTTTGCGTATTAATCCTGTGTTTATTTTCGCTTTGTTAAATTGAAGGCAGTCGAGGAAAATATGCCGAATTTTCGGCTTAATTCTAAAACCGCCCGCGATTAAAAACGGGCAGTCATAAATTTGGTAAGGAAAGGTGAAATTATGAAAAATACAATGATAAAAGACGAAAAAAACAAGAACTCGAATTACGGCAAATTTACGCTCGCCATCGGCTCGGCGGCTCTCATCGGAGCAATCGCTGTCGGCGCGTGCGGAGTGGCGAATACGGCAGCGAATACGGCGGCAAGTTCGCCGAATACGGCAGTCGTAAAAGAACAACCGGCTAACCTGCCGGATAAAACATCAACCGTCGAAACGCCGCAAACCAATGCCGCGCCGCCGCGGGTTTTGGTTGACGCGGGCGAATTTGCCGAAAACATTTACGACCACGCCAAAGCGAAGAATTGGACGAAGGCGGACGAAAAATTAGCGCGTTTGGAAAAAGCGGTTACCGATCTAAAAACGCAAAATCTCTCGACGGCGCAAATTACCGAAACGACAAATGCGCTCTCGACGGCGGTTAAGGCGAAAAACGAAATGGACGCAATGCGCGAAGCTAATCAAGCGACGTTTTTAATAGCCGAACAGTCGGCGAAATTTAACTTGAAAGTTCCGGTTGAAGTCATCAAACTCGATTATTACGGGCGCGAAATCGAACGGTTGGCGATGATCAAAGACGAAGCCAAATTAAAATCAACGGCGGCGGAGATGCGCCAAACGTGGAACGCCGTCAAACCGAAAGTCGAAGCCAAAGGCGCAAGCAAAGTAGCCGCGAAATTTGAATCGCTCGTCGCGCAGACGGAAAATGCCGCGTCGGTTGCCGATTACGCGAAAGTCGCCACGCCGATTTTGGATGAAGTGGATAATCTCGAAGCAGTTTTTGAAAAATAACTTTGAAAACAAAAGCAAATCCGCGCCACTTAAATTTTGGGCGGCGCGGTTTTTTATAAAGTTTTTGCAGTAAAGTTTGGTAAATTTAAAATAATTCTGTTTATTAATCTTACGTTTATCTTTCTTTTTATAAACTGTTAAAAGTCGGAGCAAAATTTTTGCGAAACCGATAATTAAACATAGAATAAGGAGTAAAATTTAATGAGTAAAAAAGTAAAAGCAATTTTAATCGGATTATTGGCATTTGTAACCGCCACAGGCGCGGCAATCGGAATCACGGCGCAAAACAGCAGCGTTAAAAAAACCAATCGCTCAAGCGTTCAAATGCAAAACGAACAAAATGAAAGCGAAGAAGCGAACGAAGCAAACGAAACTTCGGAAGAAAACGAAGCAAATGAGCAAGGCGAAAAAGCCGAAGCGAATGAAACTTCAGAAGAAAACGAAGCGGGCGAAGCCAATGAAACTTCGGAAGAAAATGGAGCGGATGAAACCGCCAAAAGCGTTCAACTTCAATCGTCGGCGAAAGTTACGCCCGAACAGGCGAAATCAGCCGCGCTCGCGCAAATCGACGGCACGGTGAAAAACGTCCAACTCGAAAACGAAGAAGGCAATGTCGTCTATGCGGTTGAAATTCAAACCGCTGACGGCGGCATCCGCGAAGTCAGTGTTGACGCGGGAAACGGACAAGTTCTGCCCGCAGAAAGTGATGCGGAAAACGACGGCGAAAACGATTAATTTCGTCTGTCGAAAAATCGAACAAGGGCAGAAAGGATGCGATTTACGGCAAGGGCTGTAAATCGCATTACTTATTTTCAAACCAAACTTTTAAAAGAACCGAAAAACTTTACGTCGTCGGAAAATTCCGCATTAATCTTCTGTTTATCTTTGCCTTGCTATCTTTGTAAACGAGTTCTCTGAAATTACAAAATAAATCGCAAACCACCGCGCATTTAGCATAATGTTCGCTTCTTTCGTAATTGATTCTTTTTATTTGAATAAAAGAATTTACAATGAAATCAGGGGAGGAGATGAAAATGACAATTTATTTGAAAATAACAACGGCGATGCTGTTATCAGCGGGTTTGATTGAAGCAAACGGCTGGCTTGATCAAGACGGTTACGGAGAGTTTGTAATGGCGTTCGTTTATGCCGGAATGCTTCTTGCGGGCGCGTTTTATTTCGTGTCGGCGGCGGATAAATATTTAAATCCCAAAAAGATAATTTATTCCCAAAAGCAGCCGCAAAAACCAAATGCGAATAACCAAACGCGAAAATATCAGCCGCTTTACAAAAAAACAAAAGCACCTTGCGAATTTGCAGAATTCGATTTGAGTTATTGAATGAAAACGAATACGCGGAACAAAGGTCGTTTGGCAGAAACTGCCAAACATATCGGCAAATTCTTCGGCTGGCGGCTTATTGCCGGATTATTGATTGCCGCCGGATTTTTGCTGTTTTTCGGCTGGCTTGCCGAAGAAGTTTTTGAAGGCGAAACAAAGGTTTTTGACGAATCAATCAGAAATTACGTCCACGGATTCGCCGCGCCGCCTTTGACCGTTTTGATGAAATTTTTCTCGTTTATCGGCTCGCCGCTTTTTCTGGTAATTTTGGGCGCAGTCGTCATCACCGCATTTTTTTACCTGAAACGAAAACGCGCCGTTGTGCTGTTTTTAATTACGATGCTGGGCGAAATCATCCTCAATCCCGCACTTAAAATATATTTTGGACGGGCGCGTCCCGACGCTTTTTTCGATTATCCGCTTCCTTCATCCTTGAGTTTTCCGAGCGGACACGCTTTCGGTTCGGTTTGTTTTTACGGCATTCTGGCGTGGCTCGTCGCGGATCGTGTGCCGAATAAACGGGCAAAAATTGTGATTGGAATTTCGGCTTTCGTTCTGATATTTCTTATCGGCTTATCTCGCATATATCTCGGTGTTCACTATCCGGGCGATGTTCTGGCAGGTTACGCGGCGGGATTGTTCTGGATCGGAGTCGTCGCGCTGACCGATTTTCACTTACGAAAACAAAACGCCGCTTAAAATTTCTTCGACAATTCAAAAAAGTGCGGCAAAATGTCGCTCTTTTTTCTTGCAATGGCGGCGCAATGCCCCAAAGATGTGCCACCGCCAAACTGCTAAAACCCTATTTATAAAAGATTTTTAAAAGGTATGAAAATTGCCCAATGATATTTTGTTTTCACGGGCGGCAAGTTAAATTCAAAAGCGAAAACGCGAGTCGAAAATTGATGGAACAAATGGCGGACAAAAAACTGAAATCTGTTCACATTACCAACTATTATCATAAAAGTTCCGGCGGCATCAGCACGGCTTACGACCGTTTGTTGGAAGCGGCAAACCGCCATCGGCGATATGTGCGACTTATTGTTCCGGGCGCGGAAAACGTGCAGGAAGAAGTCGGCGAATACGGGCGGATTTATTATGTCAAAGCAAATTTTTCGCCGCTGTTTGACAAGCGTTACCGGCTGATGATGCCCTGGAAAACATATATTTTTGATAAGTCGCCGATTCGTCAAATCCTGCGCGAAGAACAGCCCGATATAATCGAAATTGGCGAAAAATATACTTTGAGTCTTTTGGGTGGATTGATCCATAAAGGCTTTTTCAAATCTCTGAATCGCCCGATGCTTGTGCATTTTTCCTGCGAGCGAATGGACGATAATCTGCGGGCGTTTGTTTCGGGAACGCCGCCTTTTCGCCGGTTGGCGCGAGGCGTGATGGGAAATTATATTTTCCCGATGTTCGATTTTCATCTCGCCAATTCCAATTACACGGCGCAGGAAATAAAAGATGCGGTTTCAGTTGATAAAAATCCGCGCCACTCAAAGACGTTTTACAATTTTTGCCACAGATTTTTTTGCGCTTCGGATGTGCCGCCTGACGAACGGATTTTTGTGAATCAATGCGGCGCGGACACGAAACATTTCAGTATAGAAAGAAAAAGTTTGTCAAAACGCAAAGAAATGTTGGCGGAATTCGGATTCCCCGAAAACGCCACCGTTTTGCTTTACGCCGGACGGCTTTCGCCGGAGAAAAACGTCAAATTTCTGCCAAAAATTTTGAAATCGCTTCTGAAATTTTATAACTACGATGCTGAACGGCACGAATATCGCTTGCTGATTGCGGGCGACGGTCCGCTGAAAAATTGGTTGGAGGAAAAATTAGAAAAAATCGCGCCGGGCAAATTCAAAATTTTAGGGCATATTGCCGACCGTGAAAAACTGGCGGATATTTACGCCAACAGCGATATTTTTATTCATCCGAATCCGCGCGAACCGTTTGGCATCGCGCCGCTCGAAGCAATGGCTTCGGGACTTCCGGTGGTCGCGCCCGATTCCGGCGGCGTTTTATCTTATGCCAATGATGAAAATGCTTGGCTGGCAGAAACCGATGTCGAAAGCTATTTCAGAGAAATACGCGACGTTTTTAATGACGATGAAAAACGCCACCGAAAAATAAAAAATGCGCTTGAAACCGCCGCAAAATATAGTTGGGAAAATTCGACCGACCGGCTTTTCGCCATTTACGATAAGATGTATGAAGATTTCAGCCGCCGACGAAATTTATTCGTCGGCGACGTGAAAGCCGAAACGCCAGGTTTTGGCGGAAATAATGTGATAAGCAGAGTAAAGTTAGTCCAGTTGGATTAGAATACGAAAAGTGAAAATCAGCCGCGAAACAAATAACACGCGCCGCCGGATAAAAGCCGCGTGGTTCGTCCTGATCGTCGCCTTCGGCGCGGCAGCGGGATTGTTTGCGTGGTGGCGCGCGCCGAATCTGAATCTTTACGCCCAAGACCGTTTGATGAGAACTCGCGGTGAACTTTCCGAACCCAACGACATTATTATCGTGGCGATTGACGAAGCGAGCATCGCCAAACTCGGACAATTTCCGTGGCGGCGCGGTTTGACGGCGGATGTTTTGGATAAAATTTCAGCAGGTCAGCCGAAAGCTATCGCGCTCGATGTTTTGTATTCCGAACCGACTGATGAAACGGAAGATTCGGCATTGACAAACGCGATAAAACGCGCCGGAAATGTCGTCATCAGCGAGCAACTCACTGAAAACCGCGACACGCCGGAATTGTCTAAATCGGAATGGCTGCGTTCTCTTTCCGAAATTGAAACGGCAGCGGCGGGCGCAGGTCACGTCAATGTCGAAACCGAACGCGACGGCGCGGCGCGTGAACTTCTTTTAAAACTTGCGGACGATGAAGGTAAGCCGCGTTGGGCGTTGGCACTCGAAACGGTGCGCGTCGGCGATAATTTAAATGCTGATGAAATTACGGAAACGTCAAATTTTGTGCGCGTCGGCACAAGAAAAATCCCATTTAATGCGGCGGAGCGGAATTTGATTTTCAAAAAAGAAGACCTGGAAAGCCGAATGACGACCGTTCAGCCGCTCAGAATGTTGATTGATTACATCGGCGCAAGCGGTTCTTTCGCGGCTCAAACGGTGAGTTTCGCGGATGTTTTGGACGGCAAAATTTCGCCCAAAAGGTTTCGGGGCAAATATGTTTTGATCGGTGCGACCGCCTCGACACTTGGCGACAGAATCGCCACGCCGTTTGTTCACACGGAAAATGCAGAAGGCGATCAGCACGGCGAATTGATGCCCGGAGTGGAAATTTTAGCAAATGAAATCAACACGATTTTGCGCGAGCGTTTTTACCGGAATGTTTCCGATTGGATGATTTTCGCGTGTGCGGCTTTGGTGGCGATTTTAGTTATATTTTTGACCGGAATCGCCGAAGGAAAATTTGAAGCGTTGAAACAGATTGGAGGTTTGGGCGCATTGTTTATGCTGATTTTGATCGGTTCATACTTTACATTTACCCGCGCATTTATTATTCCGCCGCTTGTGCCGATGCTCGCGTCTTTTGCGGTGGCAACGCCGCTTGCGCTGCTTCGGCGTTCGCTGTCGGCAAGCGTCAATTTAGACGAACGCATCGCGGAACTTGCCGCCGCCGAAAAACATCTTTTGACAAACGGGCGAAACGATTTTGCAATGCCGTTGGGTGAAAATTTATCGGACGAAACGAGTGCCAAAAGCGCGTTTGTCACCGATAAATTGCTGCCGAGGGGTCTGGAATGGAAAACCGAAACTCTCGGTCATTTGTCGCGTAATTTGATTGCGCGTTCGCTATTTGTTGACCGCGCTTTGCGTTCGCTCGAAGAAGGTTTGATTATCGCCGATGCTGCCGGGCGAATCACTTTCGCCAACCAAAGCGCGGCTGAAATTATTGGTTTGAGTGAGCGAAAATTGATCGGCAGCGATTTATTTAAAAGACTTTCGGAAGCCGGAAATGGTGCGGACATCGCAAATTTTTTAAGCGACCAAACGATCAACGATTTATTCGACGAACAAAAAACCATTGAGCGAGAAATCGTCATTGGACGAAATGCGCTGCGCTATTTTATTTTGCGGCTTTCGGCAGTCGTATCGGACGAAGACGGTTTACGCAAAACGCTCGGCATTGTTGCCGCTCTGTCGGATGTCAGTCAACACCGCGAATTACAGAAGACGAAAAATGACTTTATCACTCTCGTAACGCATGAACTTCGCACTCCGCTGACGGCGATTCAGGGAATGAGTGAACTTTTGAACGAACACGAGATTGAACCCGTATCGCAAGGCAAAATGCTCTCGACAATTAACAGCGAATCTAAGCGTATGGCGCGGATGGTCAACGAATATCTCGACATCACCAGACTCGAATCGGGAGCGCAGAAAGCGCGGTTTGTCCCGGTTGATACGGAAGCCGTCATCGAACAGACGCTTCTGCTTCTCGAACCGCTCGCCGCAAAATGCAACATAAAAATCATTCGCCGGTATAAAGCAATAAAGCCGAGCATTGATGCCGACGCTGAACTGTTGGCGCGGGCATTTACGAATATCGTCGCCAACGCCATAAAATACAGTTCCGATAATACGGCAATAACAATAGAAACAAGCAGTGATAATGAAGCGTTAAAAATCATCGTCCGCGACGAAGGTTTCGGTATTTCCAGCGAACAACTGCCACACGTCTTTGAAAAATTTTACCGCGTTCCGCAAAAAGGCGCATCGGCAGTTATCGGAACGGGACTTGGTTTGGCTTTAACGCAGGAAATCGTCGAAATGCACGGCGGGCGCATTTCGGTTGAAAGTGAACCGAATACAGGCTCGCTTTTTACAATTTATTTGCCATTTACAGCAAAAAGATGAAGAAATTAATCTTATGTTTATCTGCGATAGTTTAAATTGTTGATTGAACGGCGAAAGATTTCTTTTGTCAGGACAAAAAGGAGCAATGAAAATTACTAAATCTAACATTATCAGTAATCAAGATAATTAGTTAGATTCGGTAAATTTCTTAAAAATATGAACGCATCAAGTAGTGAACAAAGTCAAACAAAGTCTTTCGCCGGAGAAATGCTGAATAAAGTGCCGCAGATAACCCTGTTTTTTTGGATCATCAAGGTTTTATGCACGACGGTGGGCGAAACGGCTTCCGATTTTCTGAATGTTAATTTGAATTTCGGATTGACCGGCACATCGGTTGTAATGGGCATTTTATTGCTCATTGCGCTCGTCGTCCAAATCAAGACAAGAAAATATGTTCCGGTCATTTATTGGTTGACGGTGGTTTTAATCAGTATTTTCGGAACTCTCGTAACCGACATCCTGACTGACAGCTTGGGTGTGCCGCTCGAATACAGCACTATTTTGTTCAGCGTGTTGTTGGCGATAACTTTCGCGGTTTGGTATGCCAAGGAGAAAACGCTTTCCATTCACTCGATTTTTACGACACAACGGGAAATATTTTATTGGACGGCAATTCTTTTTACCTTTGCTTTGGGAACGGCTTCGGGCGATTTAATGGCGGAAAGTCTCGGTTTGGGATATTTTACAACCGGCTTGATTATCTGCGCCGTAATCGCCGCCTTTGCAATTGCGTGGAAACTCGGACTTAATTCGATTCTCGCGTTCTGGCTGATTTATATTATGACTCGTCCGCTCGGCGCGTCGCTCGGTGACTATCTTTCGCAAACGCAGGCACACGGCGGATTGGGACTTGGCGCGACCATTACGAGCATTATCTTTATTTCCGCTATTATAATTACCGTCGTATTCTTGATAATTACCAAATGGGATGTCATTAACGATCCTGAAATTGTTGAAGAATCCGATGAAAACGGTCGCCACGGTCTTCTGCAAACAGCGGCAGTAGTAACGCTTTTAGTGGCGGTTTCGGTTGGAGGATATTATTGGCGGCAAAGCGCGTTGCAAACTTCTCAACAGGATCAAGCCGCTAACCCGACAGGTTCGACAAATTCTAACAGTTCGACAACTGCCGACAAAGCACCGACATCTCCGCTTGGCGATCTGTCAGCATTCAGGAAAATCACACAGGATACTTTAGATTTTGAAAACAAAAATGATCCAGCCGGAGCGAAAACGCGCGTCGGCGATCTCGAATACGAATGGGACAATGCCCAAGCGCGTCTAAAACCGATGAACGGCGCGAAATGGACTGAAATTGATAATGCGATTGACAAAGTTTTGCGTGAAGTTCGTGCGGTCAATCCGAACCCGCAAAATTCCAAGTCAGCTCTGGAAGCCTTGCTTGGAGTGTTAAAATAATGAGTAATTGAGAAAATCGCGCATTTCAGCGTATTTCGCGGGCAAAAAATCCGATTTAGAATGAACGAAAAAGCGCATATATTGATTGTTGACGACGAACCCGCAATCCGGCTGACGCTGGAAACGGGTTTGTCGCTCAAAGGCTTTCGCGTAACGAGCGCAGAATCGGGAAGCGAAGCCGCCGCGCTTTTGCCGAAGAACAAATTTGATGCCGTTTTGTGCGACGTTTTGATGCCGGACGGCGACGGTTTATCGGTTGTCAAAGCCGTGCGCGAATTTGCCGCCGATTTGCCCGTGATTTTGATGACGGCGCAAGGTTCGGTTGAAACGGCATTTGAATCAATCGGACTCGGCGCAAACGATTTTATCGCTAAACCGTTCGAGATTTCCGCCGTCGCCGCTTTGCTTCAAAGACATCTCGAAGCCGGACGCGAAAAACGGAAAAAAACCGACCAAAGCGCGGAGAATTTAAGCGAAGAGTTTTCCAAATCCGGTTTGATCGGACGTAGTCCGAAAATGGTGGCGGTTTATAAACTCATCGCATTTGCCGCACGGACGACGGCAACGGTTTTGATTACGGGCGAATCGGGAACGGGCAAGGAACTCGTTGCCCGCGCCGTTCACGATTTGAGCGAGCGTTCAAAGCAAAAATTCGTGTCAGTAAATTGTTCGGGTTTGACCGATACTTTGCTCGAAGCCGAACTTTTCGGTTACGAAAAAGGTTCATTTACCGGCGCAAATTCGACACGCGCCGGACTTTTTGAAGCGGCAAACGGCGGCACGATTTTTTTGGACGAACTCGCTTCGACGACCGCCGGATTTCAGGCGAGCCTGTTGCGTGTGTTACAATCCGGCGAAATCAGGCGCGTCGGCGCGACCGACACCAGAAAAGTTGATGTCCGCGTGATCGGCGCGAGCAACGCCGATTTGCGAAAAATGGCAAACGCGGGCGAATTTCGCGCCGATCTTTTTTATCGTCTGAGCGTTTTGACCGTTGAACTTCCGCCGCTTCGTGAAAGAATCGGCGACGTTCCGCCGCTTGTTTATCACTTTTTGCGAAAAATAAACGCCGACCAGCCGATGCCGCATTTGACTGAAGAAATTTGGGACGCGCTCGGTAATCATCACTTTCCGGGCAACGTCCGTGAGCTCGAAAACGCACTCATTCGCGCCGTTGCGCTTTCAACCGGAAATGTCATCACGCTCGATTGTCTGCCGTCGGTAATCGGCGAAGCAAATAGAAAAAGCGAAGGTTCAGCGGAAAACGAAACTTTGGGCGAAATTTTTGCCGACCGTCCGACGCTCGAAGAGTTGCAGCGGCGTTATCTGGTTTTAACGCTGACGGAAAACGGCGGCAACCGGCGCAAAACGGCGGAAAAGCTCGGCGTTGATCGCCGCACGATTCAGCGGCTTATCGCCCGCTATGATTTATATGCTTCCGATGAAGACGACAAATTGGAAACCACCGAAGAAGTTTAAGTAACATCTGTGTAATACTTTAGTTTTGGTGGATCGGTTTCGATTCAATCGTTTTTTTATCGGAACTCGAAACGATGCGGAATAATGCGAGAAAATTTTGGTCTTTGTTCGGTTTGTTGTTGACGATTGCGGCGGCATTTGTCGCGGCGGAAATTCCCCGGAAAACTCACGCTCAAAGCACGACGGTTGAAGCCCGCGTAACGAGCGTTAAAGGCGCGGCGACGCTTTCACGCAACGGTAAAAACGGCACACGGCTCTTCCGCGGAACGACGCTTGCGCCCGGCGATGCAATTGAAACCGGACGCGGCGCGAGCGTTGTCATAGATTTGACCGACGGCAGCCAAGTCGTCGTTTTACCGAATTCGCGCGTCGTTATCGGCAGTTATCAAAACGCCGTGTCTTTGCGCGAACTGCTGCAAATCACGCTTGGGCGCATCCGCGTCAAAATCAATCATTTCAAAGGAAAACCGAATCCGTATCGCATTAAAAGCCCGACAGCTTCGATTGCCGTGCGCGGAACTGAATTTGAAGTCAGCGTTTCCGCTCTCGGCGAAACAAAAGTCGTCGTTTCGGAAGGCGCGGTGGTAGTCGCAAGCCTCCGCGATCCGGCAAATTCGCTGATTGCCGAACCGGGGCGCAATGTTATCGTTCGCCCGAATTTTACGATTGATTTTTTTGCGGCTGATGCGATGACCAAAGAAGTCGGCGCGCGCGATAAACGACAATCGGCGAACGGCGTGAATCAAAAAAACGATGACCGCGACATTTCAAACAGCGCGACGAATGTTTATGAACGCTCAATCGAAAGCATCGTCGAAAGCGGCGAAACAGCTTTGCCTTCGCGCTTCGCCGCCTTTCCCGATCCGTATCTCGACAGTTTTGAAAATCCCGCCTACGCCGAATCTTTCACATCCGCTGAAGGGCGTATTTATTTTGTGCCGTCAATCAATAATGCGACCCGTGCCGACGAAGACTTTCGCAACCGCTTCGGTTTGGGCAAATCGAGTCCCTTAGACTACGGTTTTCTTCCCGAAGGCGCGGTTTTTGTTCCCGTTAAAAGATTTCGCGTAGTCATCGGCGGAAGTTTCGGGTATGTCCGTAACGGTTTGCAATCGCTGACCGTAAATGAAAATGGCGCACTTAACTCGCCGCCGTTTCCCGTCGGAACAGACGGATTTATTTCGACAAAAGGCACGACGAGCAACAATCTTTTCAGCAGTTCGTTTATCTTCGCCCGACGTTTCGGCAGCCGCGACCAAACGAGCGTCGGTTTCAGCATCGAACGGCTTTTCTCACGCGGAAATTTGAATGAAACACTCACGCAAACCGACGAAAACGGTTTGAATTTTACTCAACAAGTAGCTTCGCGCTCGTCGGTCAACCGAACGCGGCTGACTTTCGGCATCAAACACGATTTCGGCTCAATGAAATTCGGCGCGTTTTACCGATACGGAGCAAGCGCGGGAAGTAATACCGACCGCTTGCGAATAATTAACGGCGTAACGCAGCCGAATGATTTTATCAGTTCAAAGGGAAAAACTGCCGAATTCGGTTTTCGTCTGCGCGGAGCATTTTCAAAGCGTCTGTTTTACGGCGCGGAAGGAACTTTTTTATTCGGGCGGGTGAATGAAATTTACAGGCGTTCGACGATTGTTAATTCAACCGAAAACGACCGCACGAACCGCGCCACGCTCGGATTCGGATTAGGTTATGTTTTTCGCCCGCGCACAATTTTCAGCTTTGATGTTGCGGGCGGTTTAATAAAAACAAACCAACGCCGCATTGAAGATTTTACCGGCAATCCGCTCGAAACCGAGCGCGGATGGGCGCGTTTTCTTTCCTTTCACGCCGCATTGCAAACCGACGTTTGGCGCAATTTTTTCGCCAGCGCGTCAATTCTCTCGCTGACCAACTCGCGCACCGCCGATAAAACATTTTTCCCGGACCGCTTCGGAAGAATTTTAAACACGGACGGACTTTTTGAACCAAGCGGACAAACGAAAGATTTTTACACGGATATTTATTCCAATTACGGAATCGGCTACCGCTTAAAACCTAATTTGATTTTTCAATATATTTTAACCACCGACTATGGGCAAACATCGCCGCGCCACACATTTCTCTTGCGCTATACATTTGATTTCGGCAAAAAGTAAGCGGCTTATTTCGCCTTTCGATGACGCATTAAGTAAGTCTTTTTACGCTTTGGTATAAACCGCCGTTATTATCACAATAAATACCTGTAAAATAAACACTTTACCGCCTAAATCGTCTGGCATATCAATTGCTGTTTTGTTGTTCGGCAAGTCAATTGCCAAGATTTAAGTTTAGGGTTCAAGAGGTAATATTATGTTAGCAGAAAAAATACAACGCAAAATAAAAAATACGGGCTTGGTTTTATCATTGGCTTTAGGTTTTTTAATGTTATCAGGCATAACAGCAAACGCTCAGTATCAAAACGACGACAATTATCGCCGCGATCAAAGAAATGAACGCCGCGATGAACGCCGCGATGAACGACGTGATAACCGCCGCGATAATCAGCGTAATAACCGGCGTGATAATGACGACTACAATCGCAATAACAATGGCGGTTATTACGGAAATAACAATGGCGGTTACTACGGAAATAACGGTTATAGCAACAATCTTTATCGGATAGCACAGCAAAACGGCTACAACGACGGTTTGCGAAAAGGTCAGGAAGATGCCCGCGAAGGACACAACAATCCGACCGGAACATCCGAATACAAACGCGCAGCCAACGGCTATAATTCGTCTTACGGAAACAAAAATGCCTACAAAGACACTTATCGTCAGGCGTTTCTGCAAGGCTTTCAGGATGGTTACAACCAAAGTTACAATCGCGGCAATTATGGCAATCGCCGACGCGGTTACTAATTCAAAAAAATAAAAGACCGGCTTAGATGAGTCGGTCTTTTACGTTTAAATGTCAGGTTTGATTGGAGAAAAACAATGAGCAACAATTCAAAACCAACAATGTGGGCGGGAATCGTTTTGATAGTAATTACGGGCATTATCCATTTTATTGATGCGCCTGACACTTTTACGGAAGCGACATATAAAGGAATTCTTTTCTCGCTCAACGGCATCGGCGCGTTAATCGCAGCTTACGGCATTTTTCGCGGCGCAAATTGGGGTTGGCTTTTAGGTTTGCTGGTCGCGGGCGGCGCGTTTGTCGGTTATGTCATTAGCCGCACCGTCGGTTTGCCCGGATTGGAAGTTGAATCGTCCTGGCTTGAGCCGTTGGGCGTTCTGTCGTTAATTGTCGAAGGTATTTTTGTGATCCTGACAATCAAAGTATTGACAAGCAATTCATCAAAAATACCTTCGACAATTAAATGATCGAGTTTTTCACCAAAACGCGATAAATTTCAAGTTTTTGAAAAACTTTATTTTACAAAACCGTGTTTTGTCAGCAGTAAATCTTCATCCTGAATCA
This sequence comes from Pyrinomonadales bacterium, assembly GCA_038232235.1. Classification (GTDB taxonomy): domain Bacteria; phylum Acidobacteriota; class Blastocatellia; order Pyrinomonadales; family Pyrinomonadaceae. The sequence continues at coordinate 30,506 of JBBSIE010000004.1, forward strand.
ATCCGATGCCCGGCGCGTAGTGTTTATATTCTTTGTCCTTCGGTTCGAGCGGAGTTGTTTCTTCCGTTTTCAGACAATTTGTAAAAGTTCCCGCCGGTGTCTGCTTCGTTTCATTAAGGCTTATAATTTCGGCTCGGTCCGTCGCCACGTTCGGCGCGATTTCCTGATAATATCTTGCACCCAAAAGTGGGAGTCCGGGCATCGCCACGCCTGCTCTATTGCTGCCTTCCGCCCTCCACGAATCCTCGCCTTTGGTAACTTTGCCGTTTTTATAAAGGTCGGTTTCCTCGCCGAAATAATAAACGCTGCCATTTTGTTTGCAGAAGGCAAAAAAGTTTCTCGAAATCTCGATTGTTTTACCGTTTTCCGATTCGTTTTCCTCGACAATCCGCGTTTCCACGTCGCCGATTTTTCTCGTTTCGTTCAAAATGGTGATGACCAATTTTCCACCTTTTTTATTTTCAAGCGTCAATTGATAACCGGGTTCGAGAATAAAGAATTGATTTTTTCCGTTTACAGTCTTTCTGCATTAAACCTTCGGTAAATTGTTTGTTTTGCGCGGAAACGGTGACAAATCCCGCTAAAAAAAGCGCACATAAAATTAATAATTTTTTCATATTGTTCTCCTATATTTTTGATTAATTTGTTGAATATATTTCAATCTTATTCATTTTACAAAGCGCAGCATAAATAGAACATTAACAGGTTAAATTCACCTGTTTTTTGATTTTGTGTTGATTAACAATCAGTGTTGTCAATTAAGCCAAAGGCGAATGACGAGAGGCGGCATTTTGCCGCTTTAGGCTTTTGAATAGGTGGCAGAGTGTCGCCATTTGAGATGTGCTAAATACTTAAAGCCCGATAAAAACAAGTTGTTTGTCAAGGCACATCAATTGTATCTATGTGCTTTTGGCAAAACAATGTGTGGAATAGTCGGCTGGGCAAATCTAAATCCTAACACTTTCCCCGACGCAAATGACAGTGAAACGCTTTTGCGGGCGATGTGCGCTAAAATTCGGCATCGCGGACCCGATTCGGAAGGGATTATTATTACCGATTCGGTCGCGCTCGGGATGCGGCGGCTGGCGATTATTGATTTGAATAACGGTGAACAGCCCTTTTTTAATCAAGACCGTTCAATCGCGGTTGTGATGAACGGCGAAATTTATAATTTCCGGGAACTCCGCCAAAATTTGGAAAAACGCGGGCATCTTTTCAAAACGCAGAGCGATACCGAAATTTTGCCGTATCTCTATGAAGAATACGGCGCGAGAATGGTTGAAAAACTCAACGGAATGTTTGCCTTTGCTTTGTGGGACGCTCGTCGCCGGCAGCTTTTTATGGCGCGTGATCGTTTTGGTGAAAAACCGCTTTATTACGGCGTTTTCAATAACAAACTAATTTTCGGCTCGGAACTCAAAGCAATTGTCGCGCACCCGGATGTTGAAATAAAACTCGATTTTCAGGCATTGCGCCAATATCTTTCATTCGATTATGTTCCCGCGCCGTTTTCGATTTACCAAAATATTTACAAACTGCCCGCCGCTCACAGTTTATTGCTGGTAGACGGCGAGATAAAAATCGAACGCTATTGGAATTTGAGTTTTAAGAAACGCGCTCCGATGCCTTCGATAGAAGAAGCCGCTGAAGAATTGCGCGAATTGCTGGCGGACGCGACCGAGATACGAATGATTTCCGATGTTCCGCTTGGCGTTTTGCTTTCCGGCGGAGTTGATTCTTCGAGCATCGCGGCGTTTGCTCAAAAATTTTCGAGTAAGCCGATAAAAACATTTTCGATTGGTTTTGAAGAAGCTTCGTTTGACGAATCGCGCTATGCCCGAAAGGTGGCGGCACATCTCGGCACGGAACATTTTGAAGAGCGTCTGAATGTCGGGCAAGCCGCCGAATTGCTGCCCGACATTGCCGGATGGCTCGACGAACCGATGTCGGATGCTTCGATTTTGCCGACATTTTTGCTGTCGCGTTTTGTGCAGTCCCAAGTTTCGGTGGCTTTGGGCGGCGACGGTGCTGATGAGATTTTTGCCGGCTATCCGACTTACTACGCGCACAAAATGGCGGAGCGATATGAAAAACTCCCGCGTTTTTTGCGCCGAAATGTTTTTGAAAAGATTGTCAATCTTATGCCCGTCAGCCCGAAAAATATGTCATTTGAATTTCTCGCCAAACGCTTTGTCAAAGTATTGGAAACTAATAATTTGGCGCGAAGACATCATTTATTATTAGGTTCATTTACGGATTATGAGCAGGAAATTTTATTAACCGATGAAGTTAAATCACAAAACGGCGCGGATATTTACAGCACGGTTGAGAAGTGGCTGGACAAGTGCGATGCTGATAATGTGATTGAAAAGATACAGTTTCTCGACACGAAATTTTTTCTCGGTGAAGGTGTTTTGACAAAAGTTGACCGCGCGAGTATGGCGGTTTCGCTCGAAATCCGTTCGCCGTTTTTAGATCATCGGATTGCCGAATTTTCGGCGGCTTTATCAAAAGACTACAAACTCAACTGTAAAACCGTTAAATTCGGATTTGGCAAAACCGGCAAATATGTTTTGAAAAAAGCCGTCGCGCCGATGCTTCCTCCGCAAATTATAAAACGGATGAAAAAGGGTTTCGTGATTCCGACGGCGGCGTGGCTCAAAGGACAATTAAATCCGCTGCTCCGCGATATGCTGGCGACTGATCGAATAAAAAATCAAGGTTTGTTTAATCCGGCATTCGTCCAAAAATTACTTGCCGAACACGAACACGGCACGGCAAATCATTCCAAGACGCTGTGGACATTGCTGGTTTTTCAGCTTTGGTATGATAATTTTCTGATTAAGAAATGAAGTTATTGACGGAAAACTTGGTTTTTTCAAATATGCTGCATCGTCCGATGCGGACGGCGGTCAGTATTTCGGGAATCGCCGTCGGCATATTTTTAATCGTTTTTACCGTCGGTTTGACAAACGGCACAATCGGAAAACAAGCGCAGCGCGATTCAAACATCGGTGCGGAAATTATGTTTCGACCTTCGGGAGCGGTTGGCATCAGCGGCGCGGAATCGTTTCGTCTGCCAATTTCACTCGCCGGAAATTTATTACATATCGAAGGAATAAAAGCCGCCGTTCCAATCGGGCAAAACAGCATTTCGGTTGACGACAGTTATATCGGAAGCCGCCTGATTGACGGCGTGATTTTTGATGAATACGCGCCGCTGGCTGGACTGCAAATCGTCGAAGGGCGCGGCTTGGGAGAAAACGGCGACGAAGCGATAATTGATACCGGCTGGCAGGAACAAATGAAATTCAAGGTCGGTGATCAGATAAAACTTTATGAGCGCGATTTTCGTATTGTGGGAAGTTACGAACCGGCGGCGGGAGCGCGGGTGAAAATTCCGCTTCTTACGATGCAGAAGCAACTCGGCAGTGAAAATCGCTGCACGGCGATTCTCGTATCCGTCCAAAACGGCTTTACAGCGGAACAAGTCGCCGCTAAAATTTACGAGCGATTTCCCGACAATCAAATAATTTTCACCAAAGATTTGGAGGAACTTTATTTGTCGAGCGTTCCCGCTTTAGGCATTTTTCTCGATGTGGTGATCGGCATTGCGTCGTTCATCAGCGCACTCGTCATTTTACTGACGATGTATACGACCGTTACCGAGCGCACCCGTCAAATCGGTATTTTGAAATCGTTAGGAATGTCAAAGGCGAAAATTGCTTGGATTATTACGCAGGAAGCACTTTTGATTAGTCTTTGAGGAATCGTAACGGGCGTGATTTTGACTTTTTTTCTGCGTTTGATTTTAACCCGATTTGTCACGCTCGATGTCGAAATAAAACCGTTTGTTTTGCTGATGGTTTTTTTTGTCGGAATCATCGGCGGCGGAATCGGCGCGCTGTATCCGGCATTGCGGGCGGTGCGGCTCGACGCGATTGAGGCACTGAATTATGAATAATAAAAATTTGTAAATATAAAAAGGAGAATACAAAACACCAATGAACACAAAATCGAATAACAACAGTAAAAGCGATTTGATTAGTAAAGTTCCGCTCGTTACCTTGATGTTTTGGATCATCAAGATATTTGCGACGACTTTGGGCGAAACGGGCGGCGATGCCGTAACGATGACATTGAATCTCGGCTATGCCGTCGGCAGTTTGATATTTCTCGGCTTTTTTGCCGTTACGCTCGCCGCACAGGTTGCGTCGAAAAAATATCATCCGTTTTATTACTGGGCGGTCGTCGTGGCGACAACCACCGTCGGCACAACGATGTCGGATTATTTTGACCGCACACTCGGACTTGGTTATATCAAATCGTCTATCATTTTATTCGTCGGCGTTCTGCTGATTCTTTTAGCTTGGCATCTTGTCGTCGGTAAAATCGAATTTGAAAATATTACTTCTAAAAAGGAAGAAATTTTTTATTGGGTGACGATTCTCGTATCAAACACTTTAGGAACAGCACTCGGCGATTTTGTCGCCGATGATGTCGGACTCGGATTCCAACTCGGCGCATTGATCTTTGCCGGTTTAATCGTTCTCGTGGCGGCGGCGCATTATTTTACGAATATCTCGGACGGCATACTTTTTTGGGCGGCATACATTCTGACGCGCCCGCTCGGAGCGACGCTCGGCGACACTTTAACCAAACCGCAAGGCGGATTCGGTCTGAGCCGCATCACATCTTCGCTCGTGATTCTGGTGGTAATGATTGTGATGATTTTTCTGACTTACAGAAATTATAAACATTCCGATTATTCCGCCGAATTACAGACTTGATGCTCAAAAAGCTAATTGCAGACGTAATTTGCGGGATTAATACGATATTTTGATATTTATTTCAAAAGGCGGCGACAATTTGCCGCTTGTCAAACGATTAAATGCGGCGCAATGTCCCGATTTCTGCAATGAAATTTCAAAAACTATTGAAATAAAGGTTTTTTCTAAAAGGCACAAGGATTGCCCAATAGCTAAAAGGTATGAAAGCCAAATTACGGAAAAAAACAGCTTTGCAAAATAAATCTGTATTTAAAACTACTTTCTTAGCCCGACTCGTTTTGTCACTCGGCGCGATTTTGACGATTGGATTCGCCTCAAATGTGTTTGCCGCCGATGCCGGAACTATCAAAGGCACGGTGCGGGCGGTTTCGGCGACGACCGGCAGCAGCGCGGCGGCAAACACTCAATCGGCTTTGATTGCGGGCGCGAGATTGACTTTGGTTAATAAAGCCACGCCGAACCAACCGCTAAAAACCGTTTCCGATGAGTCGGGCGCGTTTATTTTCAATAATCTTCCTTCGGGAAATTACACTTTGATAATCGAAGCCGACGGTTTAGGAAGCGTTTCGCGTGATATTACTTTGACATCGGGCGCGACGCTTGTACTTGATGTAGATTTGACGGCGACAATCAACGAAACCGTCACAGTTCGCGCTGAAGAAGGTCTTTTAAGCGCTTCGGAAACCGTTACATCAAACGTTGTCCGCGCCGAAACGCTTAAAAGCGAACCGTTCCGCGATGATAATTACAAAAATTCGATTGCGCTCACGCCCGGCGTAGTCAACGACGGCAGCGGCAACAATTATTTGAAAGGAACTCGCGTCGGGCAAAGCAGTTACACGGTCAACGGCGCGGACGTAACCGATCCGGCAACCGGAAAACTTGCGTTTGAAATTCCGCTCGAAGCCGTTAATAGTGTTCAAATCGAAGAAAATCCTTATTCCGCAGAATTTGGACGCTTTACGGGCGGCGTTACAAACGTCGAAACCAAAGGCGGCGCGGATAAATTCAAATTTTCAGCCGCCAGACTTTTTCCGACATTTCGCAATATTCTTTCGACCAAAGTTGATTCGTTTCGCCCGCGTGTTACGTTCAGCGGTCCGATTATCAAAAATCGGCTTTACTTTCTGCAATCGTTTGAATATCGCTTTCGGCGCGATCTTGTTCCGAGCCAGCCGAAACCCGACAACAATATAACCACCGAAGGCTTTACATCATTTACGCAAATTAACTGGAACATCAATAAAACGAATTCTCTGAAATTTAACGCGGCGTTTTTTCCGCAAAAACTTCGCAATGTTAATTTAGACACGTTTAATCCGGCGGCGACAACGCCGAATTACAAACAGCGCGGAATGCTTTTTTCAATTTCCGAGCAGTCTGTTTTTAAAGACGCTTCGTTTTTGTCGTCGGAAATAAATTACAAAACCTTCGACGTTGACGTTTTCGCCAAATCAACTCTGCCGTTTAATGTCGCGCCCGAAACAAATTTTGGCGGTTATTTCGCCGACACTCGCCGCAAAACGAGCCGCCTTCAATTGCGCGAAGTTTATTTTTCGCGCCCGCTTGAGTTTTACGGCGAGCATTCTGTTAAAATCGGCGTTGAATTTAATCGCAATAATGTCAGCGGACTTTTTAATTTCGATCCGATTTTTATTCGGCGAATTAATAATACGCTCGCTCAAACGGTTGATTTTATAAATCCGGCAAGCCGTGTTCAAACCAAGTATAACGAATTCGCCTTTTTCGCGCAGGATCGTTTTATCGCCAGTAAAAAATTAACGCTCGACTACGGAATCCGTTTTGACCGCGATTCAATCGCCAAGCAGAACAATTTCGCCCCGCGCTTCTCATTTTTGTTCACGCCGTTCAAAAATCAGCGCACGATTTTTCGCGGCGGAGTCGGAATTTTCTACGACAAAACGCTCGCGTCCGCCGGATATTTTGCCGACACAAATACAAGTGCCATGCAGTTTCCCGAACGCATTGTTACAAATTTCGCGCCCGACGGCACGACTTTAATCGCCCCGCCCACACGATTTTTCAACCAAATTGCCGGAGATCTAAAGAATCCGCGCAGTGTGCGTTATAATTTCCAAGTTGACCAAGGAATTACCGAAAACTTAGTCGCCCGCGTCGGATATTTGCAGCGTTTTACAACACAGGATTTATTGATTCAGCCCGTTATTACAGGCGCGAACACGGGCGCGTTGCAGCTTTCCAGCACGGGAAAATCGCGTTACACCGAACTACAATTTATTTTGAATTACCGCAAACCGAAATTTTTGGAACTTACAGGTTCGTATGTTTTCTCGCATTCACGCGGCGATTTAAATTCGGCGGACAGATTTTTAGGCGATTATCCGTCATTCGTCGTTCGTCCGAATGAATACGCGCCTTTGCCGTTTGACGCGCCGCACCGATTTTTACTGACCGGAACTTACTACGCGCCGCACGATATTCAATTCGCGCCGCTTTTTGAAATTCGGAGCGGTTTTCCGTATTCAAACGTCAATGAACGCCTCGATTACGTCGGCGAGGCAAATCAGGCGGGGCGATTCCCGCTCTATGTGTCGCTCGATTTGCAGGTAACGAAAGGCTTTCAAATACCGTTTTTCTTCAAAGATAAACGCATCCGCGTCGGAGTCGCGCTCTTTAATCTGACAAATCATTTCAACCCGCGAGATGTGCAAAATAATATCACCAGCCCGAATTACGGACAGTTTTACAACTCACTCGGCACGGCTGTTAAAGCAAAATTCGATTTTGATTTTTAATTTTCGGAAACGTGATTATCAAACGGCAAATCGTGTCCCGGAACAATTATACCGTCAAACGCGCCGATTAGTTTTTGCGAGTTTTTATAATTTTCCAGATTAAAAGGCGGTATCAGCGAGAGATTCGAGTTTTCTTCATCTCGTGTCAGCAGCGCATCGCCGCACAGCAAAACAGGTCGCTCATCCGTTTCAATAATATATGAAAGATGATGCGGCGAATGTCCCGGCGTTGGCAAAACTTTAATTCCGGCGGGCAACACCGCTTCTTCGATCCAGCAAAACTGATCTTCGCGTCCCCAACGCTCTTTACACCAAACCATCTTTTCGATGGCAAAAACCTTGCTCACGATTTTTATGTCGAACTTAGAAGTTGCCATTTCGGGATAAAAAGCGCGAACTTCATCCGCCAACGGATCATCCGCGCTGGCAAGCGTTTCGTGAAAACCAAACGTCCATTCACGATCAAGTTTTGAACAATATATTTTCGCGTTCTCAAAAAGCGAATTATTATGCGAATGGTCAACGTGAGAATGTGTGTTAAAAACCAGCGTAATATCTTCGGGCTTGACTCCGAAATTATTAAGCGCGGCGATCAAAGAATTGCTGTGCTGCGGCAATCCCGTATCCAAAATTGCGATGTCAACACCGTTGGAAGCAAGCAAACTGCTAGCTCTGAACGGTTCGCCGCTTGTCAGAAGTCCGACCTGCCACGTTTTTGACGGTTCGCTTTGGATGATAATCGGAGATAAATTCAGCATCTGCTGTCAAATTGTATGCAACATCCGATCAATCCGCAAACAATATTTAAATTTATTGATAACGAATTTATTACTGCCATAATTCAAAATAGTTAAAATATAATATGAGTGGCAATTTGTCGCACATACCGTTAAATATTTGTCATAGCTAACCAAAATTTACGTCCCGAAAAATAGTTCAATTAAATTTTCTCCTTGTAAGTTCTGTATTTACGGTATTTATAAAAAACCCTTTCACTAAATTTCATAATACACCACAACGGCATAACTCTTGCCATTAGGTAAATACAGACTGATCTGAATTTTGGAAAATCGAGGTGAACAGGTTGAATTTTATCGAGCGAATATGCGTTAATTTAACGGAAAAGTTTGCGGAAACCGAATATTTCGTTCCCGCCGATGCCGATTACTTAGCGGATCATTTTCCGAACGCGCCGATGCTACCCGGACTCATGATGTTGGAAATTGCGGTTCAGACGGCGGCGGAATGGATGTCGCAAAATTTGAATTCGCCGACGGTTTTGAATTTTGATTTGGATTCATTAGCCAGCCTTTATGTTACGCGTCGCGTTGTGCCGAACGAAACTTTAACTATAATAGTGAGAATGTCGGAACTCGCACCCGATGGCAAAGCGGCTGATTGGACGGCGAAAGGATTTGTGAAAAATGAAAAAGCTATGAAGGCGAAATTTCATATACGTTCGGCGAAAAGTGAACAAATCAGCAAAACATTTCAAGGAGAAATTTTAAAGGAAAAGTTTATGACAGGAGAAAATCTATGGTGAACAGCGAAATTTACGAAAAGGTAGTTAATTCATTGGTGCAGGCGTTGGGCGTGAGCCGCAGCGAGATTTCGCCGGAAACATCTCTGGTTGCCGATCTCGAAGCGGAATCAATTGATTTTTTGGACATAATGTTTCGGCTCGAAAATGATTTCGGCATCGAGATTTCACGCGGCGAACTTTTTCCGCAGGAAATGCTGCGCGATTCACAATATGTCGCCGGCGGAAAATTGACCGAAGCGGGCGCGGAGGAATTACGCAAAAGATTCGCCTTTACGGATTTATCCGATTTGCAGGTCGGCGCGGACATTCAAACGCAAATGAGCGAGATGCTGACCGTGCAATTAATTACCGATTATGTCGCCAGCAAATTAAACACCGCAGTTGCAGCAAATTAAAAAATGACACCAGTTCAAACTCAAATTTCAGAATCTGTCGAAACGGAAAACGAGCTGATTATTTCGGATTTAAATGAATCGGAACTAATTGATAAACCACTTTCCGCTGAACAGATCATCACTCAGGCAGAGCCGATTTTGTCAGTCATTGCAAGTCGGCGCAGCGTGCGTCAGTTCGCGCCCGAAACTCCGCCGAAGGAACTCGTTTTGCGGGCGATTGAAGCGGCGACACACGCGCCTTCGGGAATGAATAAACAGCCGTGGCGTTTTGTCGTCGTGGCGAATGAACAAACGAAAGCCGAAATGGTGAAATGCGTCAGCGATGAGATTGAAACGATTCTGAAACTTCTGGCAGGCGGCAAATACACGGAAAAGGTCGGCTGTTATTTGCGAAATTACGCGACGACGTTTTGCAATGCACCGATTGTTATCAATGTTTTATACCGCGAATACGGACAGGTTATCGCAAGTTTGATGGAACGGGAAAAAATAATTTATCACGAAAATCAGGAAGAAGCGGCGAATCCGGCAATGCAGAGTGTTTCGGCGGCGATTCAGAATTTACAGCTTGCCGCCAAAGCACTGGGTTTAGCAACGTGTTGGATGACCGCGCCGCTTTTTGCCAAAAATCAGCTTCACGAATTGCTTGAAGTCGAAGACCCGTGGCAACTTGCGGCGGTTATTCCGATTGGTTATCCGCTGAAAGACGGTCGCACGACACCGCATCGAATTCGGTTTGAGCGAGTCGTTCGCTGGTTGGATTGATATAAAAGGGATGATTTACGGAATCGGGATTGATACGGAAATGATCGAGCGCGTCGGGCGGCTTTTGGAAGACCACGGCGGTTATATCAAACGGGTTTTTACAACGGGCGAACTGGCGGCGGCGGAAGTTTTGTCGCCGAAACAAAAGATTCGATTTTACGCAACCGCGTTTTCGGGAAAGGAAGCGGTGATGAAAGCACTCGGAACGGGTTGGAGTTCAAAAATCGAATGGTCGGAAATTGAAATACCGCTTGACAATTCGGCAGCCGCTCGACTTTACGGAACAACGGCGAAATATGCGGAAAAATTGGGCGTATCGAGAATTTCGGTAAGTTTAACGGCAACAACAAAATTTGTAATGGCGACGGCAGTTGCAGAAAAGAATTAGCAAAAGCGGATTATTTTTTATGAATAAATCTCGAAAATATTTAATTTTATTTTTTCTCATAACGGTTTCCGTTTTCGGAGCGGCGGGCTGCCGCAGTTCGGTGAGCGGCGAAAGCGAATCGCCCGAAAAATTAATTTCAGCAAAAGATGTTTCGACGACTCCCATGCCGTTTGACTGGAGCGAGGTTTCTAAAAGATATGACGCTGTAAAAAACTACACGGCGATTTATGATAAAGAGGAGCAGGCGATTTCAAAGGGCGAAAAACAGACGATTAAATTGGCGTTCCGCAAACCATTTGATATACGGCTTGATTGGCTCGGCGATAACGGCAAAATTGACCAGACGGCGATCTATCAACAGGGAAAAAATGACGGAAAAGTTCGCGTCAAACAAAGCGGTATGCTCGGCTCGATGGCTGGCGTAATGAATCTCGACCCGAACGAAAAACTGGCTCTTGAAGATTCAAAGCATCCGATTACGCAAGCCGGATTGGGAAATTTGATCGAAAACATTATTAACGAAACAAAGAACGCCGAAACCACAATAAATTATCTCGATGAAGAAAGCATCGATGATAAAAATACGGCTTACAAGATAGAAATGAGCAGTTCGGGCGGGCTGAATTTGACCGGAACTGATGGAGCTAGAAAAGCCTTTGTCTGGATTGACAAAGATTTAATGCTGCCCGTCAAAGTCGAGGTTTATAATCAAAGCGGAGTTTTGCTCGAACGCCATTTTTATAAGGATTTATCAATAAAAACGGACGTTACGGATAAAACATTCGAGCTTTAAGAAAAATTTTGAAATGGAAAAACGAATAGTAATCACGGGTTTCGGCGCGGTAACGCCAATCGGCAACGATATCGAAACATTCTGGCAATCGCTTATCGAAGCGCGTTCGGGAATCGGTTTAATGCACGCCGACACGAGCGATGAGATTCTGCCCGTTTTTGTTGCTGACGTAAAGAATTTTGACGCAAGCAAAACGGGATTGCCGAGCCGAAAACTCAAATTGATGGGACGCACGGCGCAATTAATGTTGGGAGCGGTGGCGGAAGCTGCCCGCGAAGCCGGACTCGATTGCGAAACAATGGAAAATCTAGCCGAACGCTGCGGGATCATTGTCGGAGTCGGAATGCTCAACGCCGATATTACCGAATTTGCAAAAACAATAATTGCGGCACGAAGATTTCTGGCTAATGAAACCGATCCGATTGATGTCGAGAATTATTCGAGAGCGGCAAATACCGAGATGTTTCCGTTGTGGCTTTTGCGGCACATACCGAATATGGTGGCGGCTCATTCGGGCATCTCGCTCAAATCCAGAGGAATTTCCAATACGGTTATGAACGGCTGCGCGTCAGCCGCATTCGCGGTCGGCGAAGCCGCAAGGATTATCAAACGCGGAGACGCGGACGTGATGCTGGCGGGCGGTGTTGATGCACGGACAAATACTTTTGCCGTGTTGCGTTATCTGGAACTCGGTTGGCAAACGAAAAGAACGGAAGATTCGGCTGGCGCAAGCAAACCTTTTGACCACAACGCGAGCGGTTTTGTGAGCGGCGAAGCGGCGGGCGTAATTGTTCTGGAAAGCCTCGAACACGCCGAAAAGCGCGGCGTGAGAATTTATGCGGAAATCGGCAGTTGCGGCTTTGGAAACGACGCTTTTGATGTTTTGCATCCCGAACCCGAAGGTCGCGGATTAACGCGGGCGATTTCAAAATGTCTTTCGGCTGAAGACAAAAAATTACCAATGCCGGAAGTCGTTTTTTCTTCCGCCAGCGGTGTTCCCGAATACGATTCGGCGGCGGCTCAGGCGTTAAAAAATTCATTCGGCGAATTTAACTTTAATCCCACCGTAACGGCGACGCGCTCAATGCTCGGTCATACACACGCGGCATCTTTCGCGCTTGATGCGATTGCCGCCGTTAAATCTCTGAACGAAAATATCATTCCGCCGACGCTTAATCTTTCAAACCCGATTGCCGATTTTGATTTTGTTACTGAAACATCGCGCGAAATGCCGATTTCGTCAGCTTTGGTAACAGGTTACGGAATCGGCGGACACGCCGGAGCGGTAACTTTGCGGAGGTTTGAACAATGAAAAAACGGGTTGCGGTAACGGGGATGGGAATTGTTTCATCAGTCGGCTGCACGATTGAAAAATTTTGGGAATCCATTGCCAACGGCGTTTCAGGAGTGAAATCAATCAGCCAATATAACGCGGGCGGCTTGCCCGTCAAAATCGCCGGAGAAGTCAAGGATTTTAGCTGCAACGGAAATTGCGAAAAACTTTACAAATTTAATGAAACACTTTCAATTGCTTATGACCGCCGCACACTTTTTGCGATTTCCGCAACCGAACAAGCCTTGAAAGATGCCGGATTAAACGAAAATCTTCTGGCAGACGCGAATTTATATCTCGGCGCGGGCGAAGGTCAAAACTGCGTCGAACTGATTTCAAAATTGCTCACGCCATATATCAACAATGAAAATTACTGTGATGAAGCTAAACTTTTTGATTCAAAATATGCCGGAGAATTCGCCATTCACGATCAAATGATGGAAGCGACAATTCCGGCTTCTCTAATTGCCAAACGCTACGGAATCTGCGGCGAAGTGATGACCTCGCTGACGGCGTGCGCGGCGAGCAGTCAGGCAATCGGCGAAGCGATGCTGCGTGTGCAAAACGGTGAATGCACCGTCGCTCTGGCGGGCGGAACGCATACGATGACCGCCGCGCTCGATGTCATCGGTTTTTCAAAACTTTCGGCTTTGTCCAAATGTTTCGACAAACCTGAAAGGGCTTCAAGACCTTTTGATTTAAATCGCAACGGCTTTGTTTTGGGCGAAGGCGCGGGAATGTTGATTTTGGAAGAATTTGAACAGGCGAAAAAACGCGGCGCGACAATTTACGCCGAACTTATCGGTTACGGCGCGAGCAGCGACGCATACCGCGTAACCGATATGCACCCGGAAGCAATCGGCGCGGTTGCCGCCATCGAATCGGCTTTAAATAGTGCCGGAATCCAGCCGAAAGAAATCGGATATGTCAACGCTCACGGGACTTCGACGCTGGAAAACGACAGATCGGAAACTAAAGCACTGCATAAAGTTTTCGGCAAATACGCTTCCGAAATTCCGGTTAGTTCAATCAAATCAATGACCGGACACGCGGTTGCTGCCGCCGGAGTTATGGAAATGATTGCTTCGATTCTTGCTTTAAGTGAACAGGTTTTGCCGCCGACAATCAATCTCGAAACGCCCGATCCCGAATGTGATCTGGATTATGTGCCGAATTTTGCCCGTGCCAAAAATTTTGATGTCGCGCTGTCAAATTCGTTCGGTTTCGGCGGGCAAAATGTCGCTCTTCTTGTCAGAAAAGGCGAGGTTAATAAATTTTTATGAGAAAAAATCAAACAATTTTATTGACCGGCACGGGAACAATCGGCGGCGAACTGCTTTTTGCCTTATTGCGCGGAACTTCAAACAAAGTATTCGTTTTGATGCGCGGCAAAGGCAAGCAAAATTTCACCGAAAGAGCCGCGTTGCTGTTCGGGAAACTGGATTTAAATAGTGATGAAATTTCACGCATTGAAATTTTGAACGGCGACGTTACAAAAAAAGATTTTGCTTTAGATGCTGAAACAATTGCGAAATTGACCGACGAACTCGATTTTATAATCCACACCGCCGCGACGACTTCTTTAACGGCGGATGAGATTTTGTGCGAAACGGTCAATGTCGGCGGCACGAGGAACGCGCTTGAACTTGCCGAAAATTGTTTCAAAAACGGAAAACTGCGACGCTTTGTTCATCTCAGCACGGCTTTCGTTGCGGGAAATGATTCATTATCCGAAGTTCCCGAAGATGAATTGCCGGATTCGCCGCGTCATTTGAATTTTTACGAAAAGAGCAAATATGAAGCCGAAAAGATCGTTCGTTCAGCGATCAAGGAAAATCTTCCGGCGACGATTTTCAGACCGAGTATGGTGGTTGGCGACACGAAAACCGGATGGACGCGGGATTTTAACGTGATCTATCCGCTGATACGCATTTTGTCGAGTGGATATATCAAGCATTTTCCCGCAAATCCGAACGGATTCGTTCATCTCGCGCCGATAAATTTTGTTGTCGAAGCGATTAAGGAAAGTCTGGAACAAGATTGGACAATCGGCAAAACATTTAATTTAACTTCGCCCGCGCCGGTTACGGTTGCCGATTTGTTTGCCTGCAAAAGTTTTTTTCAAACCGTTGGGCAGCAACCGAAATTAGATTTGCCCGAAAAATTCGACTGGCAAAAATGCACGGCGCGTGAAACCGAATTGCTCGAATCGGTGGCGTTTTGTTTTCCGTATTTCAACTCGCGGCATTCGTTTGAAACTGCAAATACGGCGATGCTGACCGATTTGCCAAAAACTGACGGTGATTATTTGAATCTGCTCGGAAATTTCGCTTTAGAAAGTGGTTATTTACGAAAAGTTCATTCGCAAAATGGAGATCAAAAGGCTTAAACGATGCGATACATTTTGATAGACAAAATTACGGATTTGGAGATCGGCAAAACGCTGAAAGGCATTAAAAATGTAACTTTCAGCGACGCTCTCGGACGTTCGACGGGCAACAACCGAACGACTTTTCCCGCCGCATTCGTGATGGAATCAATGGCGCAGGCGGCGGGTTTATTGGTCGCTTTGACGATTGACTGTAAAGCGCAGCCCGTTATGGCAAAAGTTCAGCAGATGAAAATTTACGAATGGGCGCAAGCGGGCGATCAAATCGAAGTTTTTGCAGATTTGGAAGATTTGCAGGATGCGGGTGCGAGAGTTTTTGTGAAAAGTTCACTAAAAGATGTTCCGCTGGCTGAAGCGACGATTTTTTTATCGCTCGTTTCGTTTGAAGATTTGGATGAAGAAAATGCGTTTGAACATAGACAAATGCTGAAAAAGACAATCGCCGAACTTGCGCCGGAATGGTTCGGAAAATCACAAGAGGCACGAATAGGATTATGAAAAAAACTTTGATGTTCAAAAATGCTCTCAAGCAGTTACGGCACGGTTTTAACCGCCCGTTTATGGTGATGTTTGAAACCACTCTGCACTGCAATATGAAATGCGGCTATTGCGCGATCTGGCAGAATCAGCAGCCGGAAGAAAAAGCGACAAGAGAAAGAGTGTTCCGGCGAATGGACGAAGCGGCGGAGATGGGCGTTTTCGCGTGGAGTATGTCGGGCGGCGAACCTCTGATGAACCCGAATGTGCCGGATTATATTGAGCGAGCAAGCAAAAAAGGATTTTTTACTTCGATGCCGACAAACGGTTTGGCTCTGAAAAAATACGCCGAAGCCTGCGTTAAATTAGATCAACTCGAAGTTTCGATTGACACGCTCAACCGTGAAAAATTCAAACAAAGACGCGGCATTGACGGTTTGCCGACGATTATCACCGCGCTCGATTACATCGCCGACAACAAACTCGAACATAATTTAGTTCAGATAAATGCGGCGGTTGACGAATCGAATCTCGAAGATTTGCCCGCGCTCGCCGAATTCTGCACGGAGCGCGGTTTTTTGCTGCACACCGAAGCTGTCCACAACGTCGTGCGGACAACTTTTGAAACCGAAAACGTCGAAATTGGAAACGAAGGTTTGGACAAAATCGCCGAATATGTTTTGGATTTGAAAAATAAATACAAATGCGTGCGGTTTTACACCGATTATTACAAATTTTACCGCAACGACGGTTTTACGAAAAAATTTCCGTGCCGTTCGGCTTCGCACCTGATAAATATGCGTCCCGACGGCTCAATTCAATTTCCGTGCGCGTTCGTGTCAAAACATCGCGGCTTGCCGGAAATGTCTTTGCAGGAAATTTACGCGTCGCCTGAAGTTGTCGAAATTATAAAGGAATCGCCCGATATGTGGGATTTTTGCAAAGGCTGCAAAATCGGCTGTCCGTATGAAGTTTCGGCGTATCGCAACAATCCTTGGACAGCCATATGGAGCGCGATGGAGTTTTTGCAGCTTGTTTGAGAAAGGTAGATTTTTTGCCCGCGAATTACGCTAATGAGCGCGAATAAAAGAGAAGAATGATTTTAGAAATTCGCGTAAATTCGCGTAGTTCGCGGGCAAAAAAAGTATTACCGAATATTTTAGATGAATAATTCGCCCGAAAACAATTTAGCTGTCCGCGTCGAGAATTTGACGAAGCGGTATAAAAACGGCACACACGCGACTTGCGGCATTGATTTTGTCGTCCGTTGCGGCGAGTGTGTGGCGATTCTAGGCGCGAACGGCGCGGGCAAAACAACATTTTTGCGGCAACTGACGACCGAACTTAAACCGACTTCGGGCGCGATTGAAATTTTTGGAATTGATGCGATTCAGGATGCAAACAAAGCGAAACTTTTAATGGGCGTAACGCCGCAGGAAGCCGGAGTTTTTGAGACTTTGACCGTGACGGAACATCTCGAATTTTTCGGCAAATTGAAAGGTCTTGATAAAAATTCCGCAAAAATTCAAACCGATGAATTGATAAAGAATCTCGAACTCGAAGCCGAAGCGAAAAAACAAGTCGGGATGCTTTCCGGCGGACAGCGGCGAAGAATTTTAATCGGTCTGGCATTTTTGGGAAAACCGCCGCTTTTAATTTTGGACGAGCCGACAACCGGACTCGATCCGCAATCGCGGCGCACGGTCTGGATTTTATTAAAACAAATCATTGCGTCGGGCGTGACCGTGATTTTTTCGACGCATTACTTAGAAGAAGCCGAACAAATTGCAAATCGAATCGCTTTTATCGACGGCGGGAAAATCGTCGCCGACGGAAGTTTAACGGAACTTCGCGCCGGATTTCCGAACAAATATCGCTTGAGTTATTTAAATGGCAACGGACAAATTGCCGAGCCGCACACGGAATTTTTCGCGGATTTTGCGGCGGCGCGTAAATTTATCGGCGAACGGGAAATCAGCGAATATCAATTGGCGACAGCTTCGCTCGAAGATGTTTATTTTTCGATTGTCGGAAAAAGTTTAACCGACGGGAATGATGAACAATGAAAAAAAGACTGACCGACATTTTTTGCATTTTTCAAATCCATCTGGCGCGTTTGCGGCGCGAAGCCGGACCGTTTTTGCTGGCGGCAATCATCTTTCCGATTACGATGTTTCTATTTGCAAGCGGCATCGCGGGTCAATCGAATGAAACCGTTTCCAACAACGCGAAACTGCATTTTCTCGCCGCTTCGATGGTTTTTTCGCTGTCGCTTACGGCGATTAGCTGGCTCGGATATTTAATGCTCGAAAATCGTTTTACGGGCAAATTGAAATTGTTTGCGACGCTGCCGCTCGCGCCTTCGTCGTATGTTTTCGGCATTTTGATTTTCGCCGTTTTGCAGGGAAGTTTGGGAACGATTTCGATGCTCGTCGCGGCGAAGATTCTCGGCGTGCAAACCAATATCGGCGGCGTTTTCGGCGTTCTTTTGCTTGCGCTGACGGTTTTTATCGCGTTGCTCGCCTTGTGCGGCATCAGCGTTATCGTCGCCGCCCGTGTTCGTTCATTTTCGGAAGGCTCGCTTTACACCGACGCGCTCGGCGCAGGGATAGTTTTGCTCGCGCCGGTTTATTATTCGTCCGATTCTATGCCGCGCCTTTTGCAATGGCTCGGCTGGATTTTGCCGACGACATATATCAATTCGGCAATCAGTAAAATTTTGGCGGGAAATCCGTTTGTCGGCGGAGAAATTTCAATTTTGGTTTTGATGGCTTTGGTTCTTTTGACCGTCGGATTCAAAACGCTCGATTGGAGGGAAGAATGAACGAAAAACCGCGAATTTTAGTTTTAACGCTGTCGTTCGGTGCGGGACATATTCGCGCCGCCGAAGCGATTATTTCGGAGTTGCAAGCCAATCAACCGGACGCGCGTTTGCAAATGATTGATGCACTAGAAAACTGTTCGCTTTGGTTTCGCGCTTTTTATGTCTGGACATATTTTGTGATGATTCGATTCGCGCCGCAGCTTTGGAAAAAGTTTTTTCATTCTCGCGTCCAAAGACGCGACGAACAAACCGCACCCGTTTGGATGTTGCGAAAAGGCTGCCGAAAAGTCTTTGAGCAAATCAAAATATTTCAACCCGATTTAATCGTCGCGGCGGAAGTCGGCGCGTGCGAAATCGCCGTCATCGCTCGACGGAAAAATTTGACAAACGCCCGAATTATCAACGTCATCACCGATTTTGAAGCCGAACCGATTTGGGTAAAACCGGAAATTGCCGCTTACGCCGTCGCTTCCGAAAATGTAAAAAATCAACTCGAAAATTGGGGTGCAAACACTGAAAAAATCGAAGTTTGCGGAATTCCTCTGAGTGAAAATTTCAAACGAAAGCACGAAGCAAACGTAACAAAATCGCGCTTCGGCTTGGACGAACGCCCGATTGTTTTGCTAATGGGCGGCGGAATGGGACCGACGCGGATGGACGAAGTAGCCACACGACTTTTGGAAAACGGCGAAAATTTGAACATCGTCGCCATCACAGGAAAAGATAAATCCGTTCGCCGAAAAATGGCGAAGCTGAAAAATTCAGAAACTGTAAATTTACGGATTTTTGATTGGACGGATCAAGTCGCAGCATTAATGCAAATATCGGCGATTTTGGTAACAAAACCCGGCGGTCTGACGTTGAGCGAAGCCGCCGAATGCGGTTTGCCGATGATTTTCTTTGACGCGATTCCCGGACCGGAAGAATCGAACGCCGTACGTTTTGCTGATGCCGGTGCGGGCATTCAAACCTACGGTTCGGACGAAACCGCAAATGAGGTTCTACGTCTTTTAAGAGACAGAAACAAATTGTCCGAAATGGCGAAACAATCCCGGAAACTTGCCAAACCGAACGCCGCCAAGAACATTGTCAAACTGATTTTAGATGAATTTGAAAAAGCCGCGAATGTTCAAACGGGCTTGATTATTGAACGAACTCAAAAATCGTTCGCTGTCCTACAAAGCGAAATTATATCAGAGGTGAACGCAAAATGAATTTAGCCGTCGCCGAAACTCGAAAACAATTTACTCCGCAATTTGCAACGCATAAAAACCCGCGTCCGGTTTTGATTCTGACAATAAACAACGGTTCGGGACACATTCGCGCGGCGGAAGCGATTGCCGAAGCTTGGCGAGAAACAAACAAAAATATTCCCGTCCAAATCGCCGAAGTATCGAAGTTTATGTCGCCGCTGGCACGTTTTACGCACGTTACGGCTTATCTCTGGCTTGTCAAAAATCTTCCCGTCGTTTGGGACAAAATTGACCGTTTTCAAAAAAGGCAGACACAAACCAGCCCGGAATGGTTTTATCGCCGCGAATGCCGGAAACTTTTTGATCTGGCTCGTGAGATTAAACCCGCCGCAATTATTGCAACCGAAGTCGGCTGCGGAGAAATCGCCGCGCTGATTAAACGCGATTTGAACCTTAAAATCCCGCTTGTCTCCGTCAATGTCAATTACGATGCCGACCGTGCTTGGCTTCAAACGGAAACCGATTTTTATTGTCTGGCAAATGAAACGGTCAAAGAAGATTTTATAAAACTCGGCGCAACGCCCGAAAAAATCGCGTCTTGGGGAGTTCCGATGCAAAACGAATTTGCTTTTCCCGATGAAAAAGAGCGAAAAGCAGAGCGGCAAAATGTAAATGAATGGCTCAAACTTGAATCTGATATTCCACTCATTTTAATTGCCGGCGGCGGCGAAGGAATGGGCAGGATCAAAGAAATCACCGCAAGTTTGATCGAATCGAAACTGCCTGCCGCGATTGTCGTTCTTGCGGGGAAAAACAGAAAACTTCAAGAGAACTGCAAAAAATTAAAGGCGAAATTGTCCGGCAAAACAACTTTGCTTGTTTTGGGTTGGTCGGAAAATGTTCCGCAGCTTTACCGCGCGGCGGACGTTTTGATCTCGAAACTCGGCAATACTTTTGACGAAGCGACGGCTTGCGGTCTGCCGATTATCGCCCTTCCGCCGCCGCCGGGAGCGGAACGGGTGCAATATGACATTCTGCAAAAAGAAGAAGTCGGAATCGCCGTGAAAACGGTGCGTGAAGTCGTTGCGGCAACCGAAGATTTATTGAATGACCGAGAAAAGTTAAATCAAATGCGGCTCAATTCGGCTCGGATGGGCAAATATAACGCCGCTCAAAAACTGGCGGTGTGGCTCGAAGAAAGGATACAAACGCAATGAGCGAATTTTGGGAAAACACAATTTTAATATTAGCGGCAACGAGCATTTTCAGCTTGGTTTGCTGGAGCGTCATTTATTATCTGACTTACGCCGTCCGCTCGCAAACATTGGGCGAAACGATCTGGTGCGGAAATGCTAACGACCGATCCGTTGCACTGACCTTTGACGACGGACCTTCACCCGACACTTTGAAAATTCTTGAAATCTTGCGTTCGGCTGAAATAAAAGCGACATTTTTTGTCGTTGGCAAAGAGGTCGAAAAATATCCCGAAATTGCCATAAAGATTGTCGAAGAAGGACACGAAATCGGAAATCATTCTTATTCGCATCCGATCTATTTGTTTTGCACGCCTGCCAAAACACGCCGCGAACTTGAGAAAACACAGGAAATTATCAAAAACGCCGTCGGATTCGCGCCGAAAATCTCCCGTCCGCCGTGCGGCGTGCGAACTCCGGCATATTTTAACGCGGCTAAAAATTTAGGACTGACGACGATTCAATGGAGCGATGCCGGTTTTGATTGGAAAAACATTTCTGCCGAAAAGATTTGCGAAAATGTTTTGAAAACCGTACAGAACGATTCAATCATTCTGCTTCACGACTCCGACAGCAGATTCAAATTTAACAAAGACGCGACGATTAACGCTTTGCCGTTGATTCTCGAAGGTTTGAAGAAAAAGCATTTGCAAGTTGTGCCGTTTTTGGAACTTTGCCCGCAAATCAGCAAAAGCGAATCCGGCAATTTCGCCGGAACAAATTTTAGATGGAGAAAAATATGATTCCTGATTCCCGAATAAATGAAATTTTTTCCGCGTCGCAAAACCCGGTAATGTTTTTAGATTTTGACGGAACAATTTCCAAAAAAGATGTGATTGACCAAATTTTAGAACAGTTTGCCGATGAAAAATGGCTTGAAATTGAAGAAATGTGGTTAAGCGGCAAGATTGGTTCACGGGAATGTCTGCAAAAACAATTCGCGTTGGTTAAAGCAACGTCCGATGAACTCGACGAATTTATTGACAAACTCGAACTCGACGATGGATTTCTGAATGTCGTTCGTTTTTGCGAAAAAGCGAATATCAAACTGCATATTATCAGCGACGGATTCGATTATTACATTCGGCGAATGCTTGCTAAAGCGTTTGTAAATGCTGAAATCGAAGTCTTTGCCAATAGTCTTAAACCAATCAGTAAAAATAGTTGGGAAACCGATTTTCCGTATTTTGAAGATGTCTGCGGAGACGGCTGCGCGACCTGCAAACCCGCCGTGATGCGTTTGAAAAATCCTTTAAAACTTCCGACGATTTTTGTCGGTGACGGTCTTTCCGACAGATTTGCCGCCCAAAGTGCCGGAGTTGTTTTTGCCAAAGAGAAACTGGCTGAATTCTGCGAACAAAAGCAGATTCCGCACATTAAATATTTCAATCTCGGACAAGTTGCCGAAAGTCTGAACGATGCTTTTGAAGCTGTTTCGGTGCAAATATTTCAAACACCAGACCGGATGGAACAAGCCGGAATTTATATGGAGATGAACGAAAGTTTTATATAAAAATTATGATAACCAACAATACACCCGCAAAACTGCACAAAATCGAGCCGCGCAAATCGGAAGCGGAACTGCTCGAAATGGAGCAAAAATACTGCTCTTACGGCGACACGGTGCATTATTTAGAACCGCCAAAGTTTTTTGAACGTGCCGAAGGGAATTATCTTTTTGACCGCGAGGGAGTGCCTTTTCTCGACCTTCAAATGTGGTATTCGGCTTCGTCATTCGGCTACGGCAACGAGCGTTTGAATAATGCCTTGAAAAATCAAATTGATACGCTGCCGCAATTAGCTTCGCAATATCTGCACACGGAAAAAGTCGAACTCGCGGCGGCAATCGGCAAATTAAATGAATCAAAATTCGGCGAAACTGGACGAGTTCATTTCAACGTCGGCGGAGCGCAGGCGATTGAAGATTCCTTAAAATTAGTCCGCAACGAAACGGGCAAAAGTTTGATGTTCGCTTTTATGGGCGGCTATCACGGGCGCACGTTGGGCGCGTCGGCGATCACTTCGAGTTTTCGCTATCGCCGCCGTTACGGACATTTCGGCGACCGCGCGCATTTCGTGCCGTTTCCGTATTGTTTCCGCTGTCCATACGGCAAAAAGCGCGAAGACTGCGGAACGTATTGCGTGACACAGTTCGCCAAAAACTTCGACACCGAATACAATTCGTTCTGGGACGCGAAAGCGGGCGAAGCCGAGTTCGCGGCGTTTTACGTCGAAGCGATTCAAGGGACGGGCGGCTACATCATTCCGCCGCCGGAGTATTTCCCCGCGCTCAAAAAAGTGTTGGACGAACGCCATATTTTAATGGTTGACGACGAAATTCAGATGGGATTTTACCGCGCCGGAAAATTCTGGGCGATGGAAAATTTTAATGTTACGCCCGACATCATTGTTTTCGGCAAAGCTCTGACAAACGGCTTAAATCCTCTGAGCGGAATTTGGGCGAAAGAAGGTTTGATTACGCCCGAAAAATTCCCGCCGGGATCAACGCATTCGACGTTTTCTTCAAATACTCTGGGAACTGCCGTCGCTCTCGAACTGGTGCGGATGTGCGAAGAAATTGATTACGAAAAAATCACCCGCGAAAAAGGCGCGTATTTTCTCGAACGAATCCGCGATTTGCAAAAGCGTTACCCGAAAATTATCGGCGATACCGACGGAATGGGAATGGCTTTGCGAATGGAAATATGTCAGGCGGACGGTTTTGAGCCTGACCGTGAACTTTGCGACGCGATTTTTGCCGAAGGAATGAAAGGTGATTTAGACATCAACGGCAAAAAAATGGGTTTGGTGTTGGATGTCGGCGGTTATTACAAAAACGTCTTTACGCTCGCGCCGTCGTTTGAAATGACTTATGAAGAAATTGATCTGTCATGCGAAATGTTTGAAATGCTTTTCAAACGCTGTGCGCCGGATAGAATTTAAGTAATAGGTGATAGGTAAAGAAAATCGCTTATCACTTATCACCTTTTTAAAAATATGCTTTCAAAAATTACCGAACAAATTGAAAAACTGGCTCTGCGGACGAATCCGAAGTTTGCGATTGGTCTGCTCGGAATAATTCCGCCGTCGTTTATTCGGAATCTGCAAAAAATGCGTTTTCGGCAAACCTTAAAACTTGCCGCACGCGCTCCGTTTTATGCCGAACAATTTAAAACACGCGGTATAAATGTTGACAAAATCAGACAGCCTTCCGATCTTGGAGATTTTTTTACGACGGGCGAAGATTTGCGAAAATACGGGGCGAAAGGCTTTATTGTCGGGCGAGCCGATACCGCTTTTGAAACAACCGGAACTACTTCCAACGAGCCGAAATCGGTGTTTTTTTCAAACAAGGAACTCAATCAAATGGGGCGAACGAGCGCATTGGGTTTATATCAACTCGGGCTTCGGCGTGAAGATATTGTTTTAAGCGCGTTTGATGTTTCGTTTTGGGTTTCGCCGGCTGTCGTTCGCACTGCGTTTCAATATTTGGGATGTTTTCACGTCGAAGCGGGGAAAATTCCGCCCGAAGACTTTTACGAGCGGGCAAAATTCTATAAGCCGAACGTAATTTTCGGCGAGCCTTCGTGGATCGTGCGCCTTTCGGAAATCGCCGAACAAAAGGGGACTTGGGCGATGAAATTTCTCTTTGCGGGCGGCGAAAATATCAATGAAGAAACGCGGCGAAAAGTTGAAAAAATCTGGAACGCAAAGTTTTTTCTCAATTACGGGCAGACCGAATCCTTCGGCGTGATCGGAGTCGAATGCAGCGAAAAAATGGGTTATCACCGCAACGATTTGAACTTTCTCTTTGAAACGCCTGTTACGGATTCCGATGGCTTCGGCGAACTCGTTTATACGACTTTGACGCGGGAAGTTATGCCGCTAATACGTTATCGTTCCACAGATGTTACAAGTCTGATTGACGAGCCGTGCCAATGCGGACTTCCGGCAAATCGGCTTGCCAAAATAAAAGGTCGCGTGGATGAGATGGTCGTCTGCGGAATGGGAAATATCAGCCCTTGGGTTTTTGCGGAATGTCTGCGGGATGTGCCGTGCGTCAGCGACGAATGGCAGGTTCGCGTCTGGCATCAGGATTTTATTGATACGGTCGAACTTCGTGTCGAGATCGCATACGCCGACGAAGCGCACATCCGCGAAGCTGTCTGCGATGAAATCAGAAAAAATCTGAAAAATAGATTTCCCGATTTTTGGAAGAATTTGAAAATGAATCTTTATGATTTCCGCGTTATTCCCGTCGCTCGCGGAACTCTGCGAACAGCGCGAAAATTGCAAAGAATTATTGCCCTCGGCGAACAAACCGCTGCAAGAATATCCGTGTCAGAAATAATTCGGTTAAACGGGAGCGCAATCCATTCTCAAAATGGAAAATCTTTAAACGGCAAGAATATATTATGAATTTTAAAGTTACAAAACGAATAAGTTTCGGAGTGATTTTAACGATTTTGTTAGCTTTTAATCTTGCCTTAAATGCTCAAACCGTTTCGCCGGATAATTTCGGAATTGTCGTAACGGATGAGCAAAATCAAGTTATTATTGGTGCGAATGTGACACTTTCGAAAAATAAAAAAGAGTCGGCGGAAGCACAGACGGACGGAAGCGGAACGGTGGTTTTTGCCGGAATTTCGAGTGGCATTTACGATTTGAAAATCGTCAAAGAAGGCTTTCGCACTTACGAAAAAAAAGGAGTTGCGGTCAACAATCAAATAACCCAGCCGCTTGCGGTAACGCTTCAAATCGGCGAAGTTTCGGCGGAAGTTCAGGTCGAAAATCCGCTGGAAAATGTCAACACGGTCGAAGCCGGTTCGTCGCCGGCAACCGCCGAAGTTCAAAGGAAAACTCTGGAGCGTCTGCCGCTTGCCACAAAAAGAGTTGACGAAGCAATTCCGCTGGTTCCGGGCGTAATTCGATCTTCCAAAGGCGAAATCAGCATTGACGGAGCGAAGGAACAGCAAAGTTCTTTTCGGGTGAACGGTCTGAATGTCGCCGATCCCGCCACCGGAAATTTTCGTCTTAATCTGCCGATTGATGCGGTCGAAACGGTGCAGGTTTTTCGTCATCCGTATTCGGCGGAATTCGGACAATTTACGGGCGGTTTGACAAATATCGAAACGAGACGCGGCGGCGATAAATGGAGTTTTGAGTTTAATGATTTTCTGCCCGATTTTCGTTTTCACGGCGGAACATTTCACGGCATTCAAGACAATTCGCCGCATCTGAATTTTAACGGTCCGCTTCTAAAAGACAAATTGTTTTTTTCGCAAACACTCGGTTACAGCATCTCCAATTCTCCCGTGCGCGGGCTGGTTTTTCCGAACAACGAAACCGTTACGGAAAGTTACAGCACTTTTACGCAGCTCGACTATGTTATAACTCCGACGCATACGCAGAGATTTACTTTCGGCTATTTTCCCGAACGGCAGCAGTATGTCGGTTTGGATTTTTTCCGCCAACGTCCGGTTACGCCAAATTATAAACAGAAAGATTTTGTCGGAACATTTAAGGATGTTTATGTCTTTGAAAACGGCGGTTTGCTGCAAACATCTTTTTCATACAAAAAATTCGACGCGAATGTTTCGGGACAGGGAACGAATGAGCAGAATTTAACGCCGACGGGCGAAACGGGAAATTATTTTGCGACGCAGGAGAGAAAATCTTCGCGTTTCGAGTTTTTGGAAACTTTCGATTTTGCGGCGTTGAAATTGTTTTACGGAACACACAATCTCAAAACGGGTTTTGATTTTTCAAGCGTTACCAACCGGATGGATTACGCGGCTCGCCCGTTTAATGTCATCCGAGCGAACGGAACACTTGCCGAGAGAACAACTTTTGAAACTTCGCCGCGCTTTTTTATTAAAAGCCAAACATTCACGGGTTTTCTGCAAGACCGCTGGATTTTGCGCCCGAATTTCAGTTTCGATCTCGGCGTAAGAATCGAAGATCAGCGCATCGCCAGCGAACGCAATTTCTCGCCGCGTCTCGGTTTTGCGTGGTCGCCGTGGACAGGTGATAAAACGATAATTCGCGGCGGCATCGGGATTTTTCACGATAAAGTTCCGCTCAATATTCGCGCCTTCGGAAATTATCCGGTGCGAACCGTGACCAATTACGGCTTGGACGGACAGACGATTATCAGTCAATACCGCTTCCAAAATATTCTTGTCAATGATCCGAATCTTATTCCGCTCGGTTTTCAAAACGCCCAATCCGATGTCGGTTTCGTGCCTGAAAATCTGACGTGGAATTTGCAGGTTGACCAAATAATCAATGAACAGTTTTCTCTGCGGGCTGGTTACACGCACAGCAAAACCGACGGGCTTTATATCGTTCAGCCGTTGACCGATTTTTTCGGCAGTAAAGCGATTGTGCTGACTCCTTCGGGCAGTTCGACTTATGATGCGTTTGAACTGACCGCGAAATTTACTTTGCCGAAAAATCAACCGTTTTATGTATCGTATGTGCGTTCAAAAGCGAAAGGAGATTTGAATGATTTTAACAGTTTTTTCAGTGATTTCGGTGTGCCGCTGATTCGCCCGAATCAGGTTTCCAATCTTTCAACCGATGTGCCGAACCGCTTTTTAGCGTGGGGAAATATTGCTCTGCCAAAAAAAATCACGATTTCGCCGATTCTCGAATGGCGAAGCGGTTTTCCGTATTCGGTGGTTGACCAAAATCAAAATTTTCTCTTCACACGCAACGCTTCAAATCAGCGTTTTCCGACCTTTTTCTCGCTCGATGCCGAAATTTCCAAAGACTTTCAAATTACAAAAAAATACGCCGTGCGGCTTTCGCTCAAAGTATTTAATTTATCCGGTCATTTTAATCCGCGAAACGTGCGAAACAACACCGGCGATCCGCTTTTCGGAAATTTTATCAACAGCTACAGCCGTCGTTTTACGGGCGGTTTCGACTTAATTTTCTAAAGAAAACCGTTTAAGTTTTAATACATTTAATTTTGCCGCGGCTTCGCAATTCGGCAAAACCGATCACAACGTAAATTATCAGGCAAATGAGTAATATTAAACTGATTATCTGTCCTGTAAAGCCGACGCGCTCAGTAATGATTTCGAGTGATTTTTTTCAAATTCGGCGAAAAAAGTCGCTTTATTAATCTTAGGTTTATCTTTCTTTTGATAAGCTGGAGCGACAAACTGTAAGTTTGAAAATTTTAAGGAGAATATTTATGAAAAAACCAGCATTATTGATAGCAGTCGGGATTATAAGTTTCGTGTTCGGCTCAACCGCCAACGCGCAGACGAAAAAAATCGGAATGGAAAAAGCACGGGCAATTGCGACACAGAAGGCGGCGGGCAAAATTGAAGGCGAAGAACTCGAAAAGGAAAACGGAAAAACAATTTATTCGTTTGATATTCGCAACAGCAAAGGCACGATCACCGAAGTTCAGGTTGACGCTTTCACGGGCGCGGTTCTCAGCGTCGAAGAAGAAGACGCGGCGGCAGAAGCGGCGGAAAAGCGTAACGAAAAAAATGAAAAAATGGAAGGCAATGAAAAACAAGACAACGACGATAACGAAAGTCCGGCGATGAAAAGTGAGAGAATGGCGAAATTAGCTAAAGAAGCAAAAATCACTATGGAACAGGCGCGGGCGATTGCCTTAAAGCGCGTGCCGGGAACAATTACGGAAGAAGATTTGGAAAAGGAAAAAGGCGTGTTGCAGTATTCCTTTGACGTAAAAGACGCGAACGGCAAAATTTTCGACATCTAAATAGATGCCAAAACGGGAAAAGTGTTAAAAGCCGTCGAAGATAAGGAAGATGAAGATAAAAACGATAATGAGAAGGATGACGACAATTAATAATTTGTAATTCGGCTGAAAAGTTCGGCAAGCGTATTTGCCTGCCGAACTTTTTGCTGGTCTAAAACGGTTGTCAAAGGAGATTTGTGAGCAATACAAAAACAAAAAACATTGAATATTTAAAGGAACGCGGCAATTCAAGAATCGCGTTTTTATCTGCAATGGTTATCGGAGGTTTGGTTACATTCGGCTGTTCGAATGCGGCGACAAATTCGACGGCGGCAAATAACACGACGGCAAATAACACGACGGCAAATAACACGACAAATACGGTTTCAACCACAACGGCGAATAAAACGGCAATCGTCAATTCCGCAACGCCCGCCGTTAATTTATCGTCTGAAAAAGTTCCCGTTCCGCTTTCAGACGCGGGCGAATACGGCGAAAACACATACGATATGGCGAAGGCGAAAAATTGGACGAAAGCCGCCGAAAAACTGCACGAATTGAAACAGTCCCAATCGCAGATGGCAAGCGCGAATATCAAAAGCGCGGAACTCGATGCAGCAATTGCCGCGCTCGACAAAGATGTCGCCGCAAAGGATGAAACCGCCACTTTGCGCGACGCGAATCAAGTGACGTTTATCGTCGCCGATTTGACGGCGAAATATAATCCGCCGATTCCGGTGGAAGTTACGAAACTTGATTTTTACGGGCGCGAACTCGAAATCTGGTCAATGGCGAAAGACGAAGCGAAGCTAAAAACAACGGCGCAGGCAATCCGTCAAACGTGGAACGCCGTCAAACCGAAAGTCGAAGCGAAAGGCGGCGCGAAACAAGCGCAGAATTTTGAAACGCTGGTCGCCAAAACCGACGCGGCACAGAACGCTTCCGATTACGCGAAAGCCGCCACGCCGATTTTGGATGAAGTTGATAATCTTGAAAAAGTTTTTGAAAAATAATTTTGAAAACTTGAAAAAAAGTCGGTTTGTTAATCTTACGTTTATCTTTTAAGTTATAAAATGGAATTACAAACGACAGGTTTGAATAAAAGATAGGAGTTATAAAAAATGAAAAAAATATCAGTCGCAGCGGCAACATTGTTTGCCTTGGTGTTTGGCATCAGTGCTTTAACGGCAAATGCTCAGACGAAAAAAATCGGAATGGCGAAGGCGAAAGCCATCGCTTTAAAACACGCTTCGGGTAAAATCCAGTCGAGCGAACTCGAAAAAGAAAACGGAAAAATGATTTATTCGTTTGATATTCGCAACAATAAAGGCACGATTACCGAAGTCAATATCGAAGCCTACACCGGCGCGGTCGTCGCGGTTTCCGAGGAAAACCCGAAAAAAGAAGCCGCCGAAAAGAAGCAGGAAAAAATGGAAAAGAAAACCCCTCCGCGCAAACATTAAAATCTGATTGATTTTGACGCGCAAGAGAAAGAAATGTCCGTAAATTTTCGGTAAAATGATGATTTACGGACATTTTAATAATTCTGACGAGTTAATTCTTTGATTTTTGACAATCAGGGAAAAGTTGTTTCGGCTTATAATAAGTTACTATATAGAAACGGGCGAACAATGCGGGAAACTTCTTTAAAATTGCAAAAAATTATCACCAAAAGCCGTTTAATTTTAATCTTTTTATCAGTAATTTTATTGTTATGCGGCGCGGCTTTCGGTCAGGTGACAAATCCGACTCCGCCGCCGACTCCGGCAGGCACGACGAATCCGGTAACTAATCCAACGCCGACAACTTCGGCAACTCCGCCGCCGCCGACAATAAATCCGTCTGTGCCGACTGTTCCGCAAACCGCTGCTCCGATCAGCCGCGATCAAGCCGTGCAAATGACGCTGCGACAGGTTTCGACTTATAATCAAACACAACTTAACGAGCGCGTCGCGGCGGCGGATTTATTTCAGTCGCGGGCTTCTTTGTATCCGCGAATTACGGCGAATCCGACGCTGATTTACACTTCGCCCGCGTTGACCGGCAGCAATCCGAATATTACGCCGATTGGCGGAAATTTGAATAATACGTCGAGTGCGCCGAGTTTTCTGGGCGCGAACGCGATTTCGGAATATCAAGGTTTGATGACGGCTTCGGGCGAAATTGACACTTCGGGACGATTACACGCGACAATCAGACGCAATCAGGCGTTGCTCGACGCGGCGCGTTCAGGAACGGAAGCGGCGCGGCGCAATCTCGTTGTCGGTTTGGACGAAGCGTATTTAAATTTGGGTTTAGCGGCGACGAAAAAAGGGGCGGCGCAGGAAAATTTGCGGCTGGCGCAAGAATTTGAAAATCTGACGAAACTTCTTGCTCAAGGCGGCGAAGTTCCGCCGATTGACGGAGTTCGCGCCGAAGTGCAAACCGCAGCGCGGCGCGACGAACTTTTGCAAGCCGAACTCGCCGAACAGCAAGCGGCGGACGCTTTGCGCGTGTTTCTCGGCTATAATTTTTCGCAGTCTGTTTCAGTCGGAGATTTGCTAACAAACGTGCCGGATCTATCGGAAATCGAAAACTTGACTTCCGGCGCGGACAGTGAAATCAGGCCGGAAATTACGCAGATCAACGCCGAAATCAGAGCCGCCAAAGAAGGTATAAAAATTGCCAGAGCCGAACGCCGTCCGCAGTTAACTTATATTCTGGACGGCGGTTTTATTTCCGATTCGCTTTTTCCGCGCCCGATTTTCGATACTTTGGGTGTGCGGGCGACGGTTGGCGTAGTCGTTCCAATTTTTGATTTCGGCGCAAGCAAAAGTCGGGAAACACAGGCGAGATTAAGAGCGCAAACGGCGGAGCAGTCGAAAATTTTTACGACGCGAATGCTGGCGCAGCAGTATCGTTCGGCGATTTTGCAGGCAAACTCGGCGCGTGATCGCATTCGTTTAATCGGCGAAAATATTCGAAGAGCGGAGAAAGTCGTCGAAGTTTCAACGCTTCGTTACCGCGCCGGAGAAGCACCGATTACAGAAGTTACCGACGCGCAAATACAGCTTGTTAACCAGCGCACGACTTTGTATCAGGCGATTTACGATTATCAAATCGCGCTGGCGCGAATTCGTCAGGCAGTCGGGAAATAATGAAAAACGGATAACGAAAAATAGAAAATGGAAGAACAGAATAAACAATCCGAAACGCAAAAATCTGATGATGAATTTTCAGAGGCGAAAAAGACGCGCTCCGACGAAGACTCTTTCGATGAGGAATACGAAGCCGATTCAACCGAAGAAGATGAAGATTTTGACGAGAGCGACGATGAAGACGAAGATGATTCGGAATCGCATACGACGCGAAATATAATTATCGGCGTTGTCATACTCGCACTAATCGGTCTTGCTGTTTGGTTTTTCTTTTTGCGCGGCGGAAACTCAAAGGACACGGCGGCGACCAATGAAACGGACGTGGTTGTCAGCGTCAAAACCGAAACGGTCAAAACGGACACGATTTCGGCGGACGCAACTGCTGTCGGCACTATTTCACCCCTCGACCAAGCCGTCGTCAGTTCAAACGTCAACGGTTTAATTACAGAAATGCCGCTTTGGAAAAATCAGCTTGTTAAAAGAGGTCAGGTTGTTGCGCGGATTGACACGCGTGACCTTCAAGCCCAACGCGCCGAAGCCGTTTCCGCTCTTCGGGAAGCCGAACTTAATTTGCAAACTTTGAAAAAAAGTACGATTCCGGCAGCCGAAGCGCAAAATCGCAAAGATTTACAGGACGCGAAAGCCGCCGTTGATAACTCAACCGCTTTGGTTGACCGGCGCAAGTTTTTGTATGAGAAAGGCGGCATCGCTCTCAAGGATTTGCAGGATGCGGAACTACAACTGACGAACGCCCGAAACAGTTTGCAACTGGCGGAAAAATCGGTCAGTTTGCGGCAGTCGGCAATTAGTCCGCTCGATACGCAGACTTCGCAGGTGAAAATAAATCAGGCGCAGGATCGGATAAAGACACTCGACGCGCAAATCAGCTTGGGAACGATTCGCTCGCCTTTGACCGGATTTGTCATTGACCAATTTCAGTTTCAAGGCGAATACGCGACGAACGGCGGCAAACTTTTAACGATTACGGATATTAGTCAAGTCGTCGTCAAAGCGAATTTTCCCGACACGCTCGTGCCGGATATAAAAGTCGGCGACGCGGTTACGGTTTTTCCCGCCGATTTGCCGAATGAACAAATGGGCGGCAAAGTTTCCTTAATTTCGCGCTCGACCGATCCGCAGAATCGCTCGGTGGAAATTTGGGTAAATTTAGCGAACGGCGCGGGACGCTTGCGAATTAACAGCGCGGCGGAAATTCACATTGCGACCAAAACTCAGAACAACGCGCTCGTTGTGCCAATCGCCGCCGTCACGCTCGACGCTTCAAACGAAAATACGGGAACGGTAATGACGGTTGACAAAGATAATGTCGCGCACGAAACGAAAGTTACCGTCGGTTTGAAAACAAAGGACGAAATCCAGATTCTCGAAGGTTTGCAGGAAGGCGAAAAGGTCGTCGTCGAAGGCAATTACAATCTGCCCGACGGCACGAAGGTTGAAGAAAAACCGAACGAAAATACGCAGGACGCGCCGACATCGAAACCCGATACGAACAGCAATAGCGGCGGAGGTTAAAGATGAACTTAGCAAAGATAATTTCCAATCAATCACGCGCCGTCGTCGTTCTCGTTGTTCTGTTGTGCGCGGCGGGAATTTATTCGGCATTCGTATTGCCGTCGTCAATTTTCCCGCAGACGGATTTCCCCAGAGTTGTGGTCGTTGTGGACAACGGCGACACGCCCGCCGAGCAGATGCTCGTGACCGTTACGCGCCCGATTGAACAAGCGATGAACGGCATTCCCGGCATTGCCCGCATCAAATCGGCGACATCGCGTGGTTCGACGGAAATCAATTTATTTTTCGATTGGAATACAAATCCGAGAGAAGCTCTGCAACTCGTGCAAACCAGACTGACGCAGGTTTCACTACCGCCGACGGCACAAATTCGGCACGTCGAGCGGCTGACGTTCGCGGTTTTTCCCGCTATCAGTTACAGTCTGACTTCGGAAAAACTCTCTCCGGCGCAGGTTAACGATTTGGCGACTTATACGATAAAGCCGCGTTTGGCGCGACTCGCCGGAGTTTCGGATGTGCAGATTTCCGGCGGCAAAGTGCGCGAATATCACATCACGGTTGACCCGCAAAAACTTCACGCTCACAATGTGTCGCTGCAACAAGTCGCCGATGCCGTAAAAAATTCCAATCAGCTTGCCTCGCCCGGACTTGTCGAAGAAAATCACCAACTCGAACTCGCGCTGATTAGCGGTCAGGCGACGAAACCGGAAGATTTAAAATCAATCGTCGTCGGAGTAGTCAATAATGTTCCCGTTACCGTCGCCGATGTCGCAACGGTCGGCGAAGGCACGCAGCCGAATTACACCATCGTTAATTCTAACGGTAAAGATGCCGTTTTAGTTGACGTTTTGCGCCAACCCGAAGCCGACACCGTAACGGTTACGGATGAAGTCAAAGCCGAACTCGCTTCAATCAAAGGACAAATTCCTAAAGATGTAACGCTCGCGCTTTATTACGACCAATCGCTTCTCGTTCGTGATTCGATAAGTTCGGTGCGCGATGCGATTATTATCGGTTTATTGCTCTCGATTTTTATTCTTTACGTATTTTTGCGAAACGTCGGCACGACACTGGTTGCCGTAACGGTTATTCCGGTAACGGTTTTGGCGACTTTTCTGGCGATGTATCTGGTCGGACTCTCGTTTAATTTGATGACGCTCGGCGGCGTGGCGGCGGCAATCGGACTTGTCATTGATGACGCGATTGTCGTCGTCGAAAATATTTTCACGCATCTGGCGCGTGGTGAAAAGCGGCATACAGCCGTGATGAACGCCGTTTCCGAAATCACGATTCCGATTATCGGTTCGACGATTACACCCGTCGTCGTCTTTTTGCCGCTGACTTTATTGACCGGCGTTACCGGCTCGTTTTTCCGTTCGCTCGCGCTGACAATGACCGTCGCTTTGCTTACATCGCTTGTTCTCGCGTTGTCATTTACGCCCGTTTTGGCGGAAAGATTCATTAAAGTCAAACGCGATAAAAAGTCAGAATTGCACGATGAAAACGGACGGTTTTTGTCTGCGATCATCAGCGGTTACGAAAAGATTTTAAAGCTCGCGCTCAACAATCGAATTTTAGTTTTAATAATTTCCGCGCTGATTTTGGTCGGCTCATACTTTTTATATAACCAACTCGGCTCGGAATTTCTGCCCTCGTTTGACGAAAGCGCGTTTGTTCTCGATTACAATTCGCCGCCGGGAACTTCGCTTGCCGAAACCGACCGCCTCTTGCGGCACGGCGAAAAATTTTTGCAGGAAACACCCGAAATCGAATCTTACGCGCGGCGCACCGGTCTGCAAATCGGCTTATCAATCACCGAACCGAATCGCGGCGATTATATGGTTAAATTGAAGCCGAATCACGACCGTTCAACCGAACAGGTAATGGACGAATTGCGCGGCAAAATCGAATCAAGCGAACCAGCTTTGCAGATTGAATTTGTCGGAATTTTAGGCGATTTAATCGGCGATTTGACGAGTTCGCCGTCGCCCATCGAGATTCGTCTGTTCAGCGACGACCAAGCCGCGCTTCAGCAAACCGCCGAAGAAGTCGAAAAATCCATTCAAAAAGTGAACGGCGTGGTGGACACATTTAACGGCATCGTCGTCAGCGGCGCGGCGATTACGTTTCAAATTGACGCTGCAAATGCGGCTCGTTTCGGCGTTTCTCCATCGGATATTATCAACTCGGTGACGACGGCGATGACGGGCGACGCTTCTTCTTCGATTCTGCAAAAAGGCAAAATCATCGCCGTTCGCGTCAAATTCCCGGATGCGGCGCGGGATTCGCTCGAAACTTTGAAAAAACTGCCGATTCGCTCAGCTACCGGGCAGCTTTTCACGCTCGAACAAGTGGCAACGGTCGGATATGACAAAGGGCAGACCGAAATCGAACGCGACAATTTGCGCCAATCAATCGCGGTCACGGCGCGTCTTTCGGGCAGCGATTTGGGAACGGCTATTCAGCAAATCAAGGCGCAATTGGCAAAGGACGTAAAATTTCCCGCCGGAATGACTGTCGAATACGGCGGGCTTTACAAAGAACAGCAAAAATCCTTCCGCGAACTCGCTTTTGCTTTGGTCATGGCAATCGCGCTCGTCTTTTTAACTCTGCTCATCGAATTTCGCTCGTTCGCGCATCCGATTGCGATTGTTACCGGCGCGGTTCTCGCGCTCGGCGGCGTGCTGCTCGGTTTGTTTGTAACACAAACCACGCTCAACGTCGTCAGTTTTATGGGAATGATTATGGTCGTCGGCATCGTGGCAAAAAACGGAATTCTGATGCTCGACGCGGTGCAGGAACACATCGAAGAAGGAGACGATTTGCAGTCGGCTTTATTAAAATCCGGTCGCCGCCGATTTCGCCCCGTTTTGATGACAAGTCTTGCGGCGATTTTGGGAATGCTGCCGCTCGCTTTAGCATTCGGCGCGGGTTCGGAATTGTTGCAGCCTTTAGCCATTGCGGTCATCAGCGGTTTGGTGTTCGCTTTGATACTTTCGCTCGTCGTCACGCCGACGGTTTACGCGCTGATTACAGGTCAAATTAAAAGAACCCGGACAAGAAAAATAAAATGATTTTAAACGACAATTCTTTAATTTAATTAAAGCTTTTTAAGACAGGTTTTGCTTGCTAAGTTTCGTGTCGGCAAACCAAACTATAACGATAAAGATATGGTTTTGGTCAGCACATTATACCAAGCTGCGCTAAAGAAATGAGAATAAAATTAGTTGTTAAAATAGCTAAAAGCCGACACCTTTTAGCTAAAAGCTTTTTTGAAGTAATTTTTAATCTCGTTTTATTCACGCAATTTGGTATTAGGACCAATTACTTGTTAGTTTGGAAATAAATTTCTCAGACTGTTTATTAAAAAAATGGAAATCTTCGGAATAAAATTTATCGGAATCAATGCCGAAAGCGGTCAAAAATTATTGCTGACTGTTTTATTTACCATCGGCATTC
The DNA here is from genome assembly GCA_038232235.1 of Pyrinomonadales bacterium. GTDB lineage: Bacteria > Acidobacteriota > Blastocatellia > Pyrinomonadales > Pyrinomonadaceae. The sequence continues at coordinate 67,281 of JBBSIE010000004.1, forward strand.
TACTTCTCGGCTTCCTTCTGCGCCGTTTGGCGGGATTGATTTTAGGCGGCACAGAATACGAACGCGCCCGCTTTTGGACAAAACAGGGCATCAGCGTTTTGACCGCGCTTTTACTGGTTATCATCGTCGCGTCAATCTGGTTTAACGACCCGACGCGGCTTGCTACCGCGCTCGGATTGGTAACCGCCGGACTCGCTTTCGCGCTGCAAAAGGTTGTTTCATCAATCGCCGGTTACATCGTTATTCTGCGCGGCGGAAATTTCACCATCGGCGATAGAATTTCGATGGGCGGCGTGCGCGGCGATGTCATCGGACTCGGTTTTATTCAAACGACGATTATGGAAATGGGACAACCGCCCGCCGTCCAATCGGCTGATCCGGCGATGTGGGTGAAAAGCCGTCAATTCACCGGACGCATTGTAACCGTCGCCAACAACAAGATTTTTGACGATCCGATTTTTAATTACACGCGGGATTTTCCGTTTATCTGGGAAGAAATTTCGATTCCGATAACTTACGAAACCGACCGCAAGAAGACCGAAGAGATTATGCTGTCGGCAACCAGAAAATATGTGCTGAAAATTACCGAAATGAGTCAGGAAGCGGTTCAAAAACTGCAAAAGCAGTATTTTATAAACGTCGAAGATTTCGAGCCGAAAGTTTATTACCGCATCACGGATAACTGGCTGGAGTTGACCGTGCGATTTATCGTCGGCGAGCATCACGTCCGCGAAGTCAAAAACAATATCAGCCGCGATATGCTGAAACATTTTGACGAAAACGGCATCGGCATCGCGTCGGCGACTTTTGACGTGGTTGGATTTCCGCCGCTTCGGATTGAAAACGCGCCGGGTAATGACGGCAAAAAAGTGCAGACCGAAAAGAATCTGCCTTATCGATAATTTTTAGGAAGCTAATATGAAAAAATCTATAAATCTAAAAATTTTCGCCGTTTTATTTTTAATTTGCGGCACGACGCTTTATGGTCAAATCACGCAGCCGAATCAAAATAAATCTCAAGAATCAAAACAAACCAAACGTCAGAACAACACAGAAGAGAAAGTTCAGGAACAGCTTGCCAAACAAGCCGTCATTAAATTGGAAGATGCGCGTGAAACGGCTCTCAAACGTGCGCCGGGAACTGTTGAAAGCAGCGAACTCGAACGCGAAAATAAACAACTCGTTTATTCATTCGATATTCGCAACGCGCAGGGCGCGATCACCGAAGTTCAGGTCAGCGCGATAACCGGAAAAATCGTCAGCGTCAAACAGGAAACTGTAAAACAGGAAGCCGCCGAGCAAAAGCAGGAAAAAAATGAAAACCTGAAAAATTCAGGCGGCGAAGATTCGCAAGACAAAACCGAAGAAGCACCATTTATCGCGCCGCAACGTCCGACGGCTTCAAATTCGGCGGAATTTCAGCGTCCGGGCGTGTTGCAGCTTGCTTACGGTTACGATTCAAATTTTAACGCCGACGGAACACCGAGTCAGCAGTTTTTGCCCCTGGCTTTGCGGTTTGCCGTCAGTCCGCGATTTTTAGTGGAATTCGACAACACAAACTTTGTAACCCAAACATCGCCGGACGGAATGCGCCAATCAGGTGTCGGCGATACAAATCTCGGTGTGCAATACGTTATTCATCATCAAACCGACACGACTCCGGGTTTTGCCGCTTCGTATTACGTCAAAATTCCAAGCGCAAGCAGATCAAAAGGACTCGGCACGGGACGAGTTGACCAAACTTTTACCGGATTGGTCAGCAAAAACGTCGGTTCGTTTACTGTGGATTTTAACGCCGTTTATTTGCTTGCCGGACGCACGAGCCGCGACAGTTACGCTTCGAGCGGGCAAGCGGCTTTGGCATTTTCGCGCGGTTTTACAAAAAAGTTCGGTATTACGGCGGAAATCAGCGGTTTCAGCCGCAACGACAATTCGCCGGGTGCGATCTTCGGACTCGTCGGCGGTTCATATCTGGTAAATCGCCGATTTTCGCTGTACGGCGGCGTTCGCTTCGGCTTGACTCCCGAAGCTCCGCGCATCGGTGTTCTCGCCGGAATTACCGTTGGGATTGCCGATTTATACAAGAAAAACAAATAACAAAAATAGTTCTTAAAATAAAAAATATGAAAACACAAAACACAAAACAATTTTCAATCAAACAAATTTTATCGCTTTTTTCGCTCGTCATTTTGGGCGCGTCCATCTGCGCGGCGCAAACACCGCCGAAAAAGGCGCAAATTTCAAGCGGTTATCATCTGCTTAAAATAATCAAAATCGGCGGCGAAGGCGGTTGGGATTATATTTTTGATGACAGCAACGCACATCGTCTTTATGTTTCGCACGCCACAAAAGTCGTCGTGATTGATACCGACAAAGACACAATCGTCGGCGAAATTCCGAACACCAACGGAGTTCACGGAGTTGCCGTCGCCGAAAAGTTAGGACGCGGTTTTACCTCGAACGGGCGCGATAATTCCGTGACGATTTTCGATTTGAAAACCTTGAAAACGCTCGACACGATTAAGGTCGGCGAAAATCCCGATACGATTATTTACGATGCGGCGACAAAACGAATTTTTACTTTTAACGGCAGAAGTTCCGATGCGACGGCGATTGACGCGGCAAGCGGCAAGGTCGCCGGCACGATTACGCTCGGCGGCAAACCGGAATTTGCCGTTTCGGACGGCAAAGGAACGATATTCGTCAATATCGAAGATAAATCCGAAGTCGTCGCGTTTGATCCAAACAAATTGACGGTCAAATCGCGCTGGTCCATCGCTCCGGGCGAAGAGCCTTCGGGAATGGCATTTGACCCAAAAACGCGCCGTTTGTTCGTCGTCTGCGCGAACGAGAAAATGATTATTCTCAACGCCGACAATGGTAAAATCATCGCTGATGTGCCAACCGGGAAAGGCACGGATGCCGCCGGATTCGACCCGAACACAAAACTCGCTTTTGCTTCAAACGGCGATGGAACGCTGACGGTCGTCCGCGAAGAAAAAGGCGACAAATTCACAGTCGTTGAAAACGTCCAAACGCAGCGCGGAGCGCGAACGATGACGCTCGATGCGAAAACTGCGAAAATTTATCTGCCGACGGCAGAGTTCGGCGCAACGCCCGCACCGACCAAGGAGCGTCCGAATCCGCGCCCGGCAATCGTGCCGGACAGTTTTGTTATTTTGGTTTTCGGGAAATGAAAATCAAGCGAATGTAAAGCATTAAAAACGGGTGAAACTCCGTTTTAAAAGGAGTAAAGAGATGAAATTGAACGGAGAAAAAGTCAAATCGTCCCGGATAAATCCGGTCGTGATTAGAGAAAATTTCCGGCAAATTTTTCTTCTCTTTACTTTGATGTTTTTTATCGCCGCGCCCGAATTTTTTGCACAAAATGTTTCGCCATCTCCGTCGCCGCCACCAACTCCAATCGCTTCACCGACTCCTTCGCTCGAAAGACGGTTTCTTAAAAATGTCCTGAAAGATCAGTATGCAATTTGGACATCGCCGCTTCATTTACGAAGCAAAGATGCCCGCCTGCTCGTTCCGCTCGGCGCAGCATCCGCCGCGCTTATCGCCACCGATAAACGAATTGCCGGTGCGCTCGATAATAACGAAACAAGATTGCGTCTGAGCCGTGATATAAGCCGATTCGGTTCAGGTTATGCCGTCGGGGGAACGGCGGCGGCTTTTTATCTGATTGGAAAAACCACAAAAAACAAACGGGCGGCAGAAACGGGAATTCTAGTTGCTGAAGCCCTGATTGATACGACGATTGTTACTCAAACCCTGAAATTCGCCACACAGCGTCCGCGTCCCCTTTCAAAAGACGGAAACGGCAGATTTTTTACGGGCGGCAATTCTTTTCCGTCCGGTCATTCGTCGAGCATCTGGTCGCTCGCCGCCGTCATTGACGGTGAATACGGCAAAAAACGTCTGCTCATCCGCTTTGGAGTTTACGGTTTGGCAACGGCGGTCAGCGTATCGCGTTACACGGGAAGAAATCATTTTTTGAGCGACATTTTAGTCGGCGGTGCGATAGGTTGGGGAATCGGGCATTTCGTCTATTTGAAACATCACGATACGAGTCTGGATGCGCCCGACGGAACGCGAAAAACAACTAAACTGGAAAAATATTTTCCGCTGATCGCTCCGCGATACGATGCGCGAAACGGAATTTACGGAGCAAATCTGACGTGGAATTTTTAAGCGAAAAATCAGTCTTCGAGCTTCGGGATGTGCGGCAAGTGAAAGGAACTCAAATTGTTCTCGACGGCATCAATCTGGAAATCGAAAAGGGAAAAATAACCGCTCTTGTCGGACCTTCGGGCGCGGGTAAAACATCGCTTTTGCGTCTGCTCAATCGCCTCGACGATCCGGCAAACGGTCAGATTTTTTATCATTCGCGTCCGATTGCGGAATATCCGGTGCAAGAATTACGCCTTCAGGTCGGCTTTGTTTTTCAAACGCCGGTAATGTTTCCCGGAATTGTCGCCGACAATCTTCGCACGGCGTTGGAACTTGCCGGAAAACCCGTTGCCGATTCCGATGGTTTAATCGCGGAAACGCTCCGGCTGGCGGAAATTGACGCATCACTTTTTGAGCGCGACGGCGCACGGCTTTCCGTCGGGCAGAAACAGCGCGTTAATATCGCCCGCGCTTTAATGTCCGCACCCGCAGTTCTGCTGATGGACGAGCCGACTTCTGCGCTCGACCCGGAAACGGCGGACAAATTGATGGAAACCGTCCGCCATCTTGGAAAAGAAAAAAATATTACCGTCGTGATGGTTACGCATCGCCTGTCAGAGGCGAAAAGAGCGAGCGATACGACGATTGTTATGGAATCGGGAAAAATTATCGAAACGGGCGCGACGGATTTTGTTTTCGGACAGACGACAAATCCGCGAGTTCGTGAATTTTTGAGCAGCGGAAAATAAATGCTTTTACTTTTTCAAATCACCGAAGCAGCAGGTGCGCCCGTCAACGATGTGTCGTGGTTCGATCTTTCATTAGCTCTCGGTCTGATTTTGATCGCCGTCGGCATTTCGCGCTGGCAAAAACTCGGACTCGTCAAAGATTTTATTATCGGCGCGATCCGCACCATTGTTCAACTCGTTCTGGTCGGTTACGTGCTGGTTTATATTTTCGTGGTTGATCGTTGGTATATCACGCTGGCAATTTTGGCGTTGATGTTAATTGTCGCAGTGAAAGCGGCGATTGGACGGCAAAATAAAGTAAATCCACAGTTAAAATGGATCACGGGTTCGGCGATGCTCATCGGTTCGGCTTTGACGCTCGTTTATGTTACTACGCTCGTCGTTACGGTTCAGCCGTGGCACAATCCGCGTTATCTGATTCCGCTGTTCGGGATGATTGTCGGCAGCGCGATGAACGGCGCGGCACTCGCCATCGAACGCTTAAACAGCGAAATCGAAACACGCTCAGGTGAAATTGAAGCATATCTCGCTCTCGGCGCAAATTACCGCCAAGCGTCCGCGCAACCGGTTAGACAGGCACTACGCGCGTCGTTAATTCCAACCGTCAACGGTTTGATGGTCGTCGGTATTGTTACCTTGCCGGGAATGATGACCGGGCAAATTCTCGCCGGATCATCGCCTTTGACCGCCGTTCGTTATCAAATCGTCGTCGTCTTTATGCAGGCGGCGGCGGTTGCCATCACAACCGCCATCGTAACGCTGTGGTATCGAAAAACCTTTTTTACTACGGCACTTCAACTCAAACCGCACGGAAGTGAAAATACCTGAAAGTTCTTAATTTCGCATTTTACGCCCAACATATTTTCCAATCGGCAGTTATGACGGAGCAAAAAATTAACGCAATTTTGCTTGAATCTTCTTGAAATAAATTTCAATAAAAAATCTTTTTTGATTCAATTTAAACCGTCTCATTTTTGCCTTTACCAATTCCTTTATGCCACACAACCAAAGAACTACTTTGAATTTAAGAGTGAAAAATAATCGGAAAATCTCAGTATTCCCACGACGAGACTAATAAAATTCAAGGAGTTAGCGAACAAATGAGTTATGAAACAAATTTAACAGATGCCCGATGGGAAATTATAGCAGAATTTATCGAAGATGGAAGAAAGCGCAAGCACAGTTTGAGAAGAATTATTGATGCGGTTCTTTATGTCGTTAAAACAGGCTGCGGGTGCCGGTATTCACCCAAAGATTTTCCAAAATGGCAACTGGTGTATTATTATTTTCGGAAATTTGAAACCACCGGCTTGATTGAAATCATTCACGACAGATTGCGCGAGAAAGTGCGCGAGAAAAAAGGGAAACAGATCAGTCCGAGTCTGGGATTGGTAGATTCGCAAAGTGTGAAAACGGCTTCGGTAACGGAAGAAAAAGGCATTGACGGGAACAAAGAGGTTAATGGCAGAAAGTGATTTATTCTGACCGATACGTTGGGCTTGCTGATGGGGATTCTGATTGTGGCGGCAAATGTCGGCGAGCGAGCGGGAGCGGAGAAACTCTTTCGTCAAACGCGGGGAAAATATCCGCGCTTGGAAAAGGTGTTGGCGGATCAAGGCTTTGATGGAGAAAAGTATGTGAGCGGAATCGAACAATTATTCGGGTTCGTCTTTGAAATAGTCAACAAAGTCTTGGGCATTGGAGGATTTCAAGTGCAGCCGAAACGGTGGATTGTCGAAAGAACTTTCGGATGGTTAATTTGGAATAGGAGATTAGTCAAAGACTATGAAGAAAATACAGAAGTTTCAAAGGCATTTATCCAACTGGCGATGATACGAATTATGCTCAAGCAACTTTCTTAAAAATTTAAACAGACTCTTAGACAAAACAGTTATTTTGTCCAATTAGATTTTTGATTAAGAACTTCTGTTTTACAAGCACTTTTCTAGAATTCAAAACTGTTGGGAATCGTTACGATGTCATCCTGCGGCGGCGTTCCAAAAACTTTTACAGGATAATAAATTGAACTCCGGTTGTTTATCACGCGTGATGGGGAAGATTTTGATTTTCGACATAATCAGAGAACAAGTGGGTAGTTTGTTTAAGACGATCAGCCCGGCAAAAAAGATTCCCCGTTTTGGTCAAATTCACACAAATTTATAGATAGATATAAAACATCCGTTTTATACTTATTCCCTTTAGGTTGATAAAACAAGATTATGGATGTGTTCTAAAATATTAACCAGTTGTTCTTTGGAAATAAAGGTTTTGCCGAGCAAGTTATCGCTGAGGATTTTTTCAAGTTCCTGGAGATTCAATTTGTAATCG
>JBBSIE010000005.1:0-73541 GCA_038232235.1 Pyrinomonadales bacterium
TGCCGCCGGAATCGGACTCGGCGCGGCGATTGATTATCTGAACTCGATTGATTTTGAAGCCGCCGCGAAATACGAACACGAACTGCTCGAATACGCGACGGAAAAACTCTCGGCAATCGAAGGCGTTCGCATCATCGGCACGGCAAAGGAAAAAGCGTCTGTGCTCTCGTTCACCATCGAAGGCGTTCACCCGCACGACATCGGCACGATTCTCGACCAATCGGGCATCGCCATCCGCGCCGGACACCACTGCGCCCAACCCGTGATGCAATTCTTCGACGTTCCCGCCACCGCCCGCGCTTCGTTCGCTTTTTACAACACGCACGAAGAAGTTGACGTTTTGGCGGACGCGGTGCAGAAGGTGATTGAGGTTTTTGCTTGATGAATTTGCGAAAAGTTTTATGCGAATTTCAAATTATAAAGATTTGAAGGAAATAATCGGCTCAAATATACCTGTTGATTTAAAAATTCATATTGTTGAGAGCGATATTTCCGAGTTGGTTTACAGATTTTGGTGCAGGATAACCGGCGGTAAATTTGAAAGAAGACAAGAGGATAGACAAAATTCCTGCGTCTTGGTAACTAAAAGAGGATTTCATTTAGTTTCTGCTTTTTTTGCACTATTTTACTCAGGCACTATTTCCGGCTCAGAACTTGAAGTTTATAAACGCAACTGTCCGGGTCCAAAACCCGCAACATATAGTGTTACTTATTGGCATTGGTGGGATAAATATATTTTACCGGATGAAACATTATCTGAAAGGAAATGCCGAAAATGCGGAAAACCGTGTCAAATACAAGAGGAAGATAAAAAAATTGTTGGAAAATTTTGAGAAAAATATGCAGCAAACACCGATTCAAGTTGGCGAATACAGTTTTACAATTTTGATTGAGCCGAACGAGCCGGACGGTTATTTGGTAACTTGTCCCGCTTTGCCCGGACTCGTGACCGAAGGCGACACGCTCGATGAAGCCTACGCGATGGCGAAAGATGCCGTCGAAGGTTATTTGATAAGTTTGATCAAACACGGCGAACCGATTCCCGCAGATAAAATGACGATGCCCGTTCGCGTGAGGATTGATAATGACCAAATTGCCGCGTGATTTGAAGCCGAAGAAAATAATCAAGGCTTTGGAAAAAGCAGGGTTTGTCGTTGACTACGTAACCGGCAGTCATTACATTCTTATCAAGGACGGCTTGCGGACGGTCGTTCCAATTTCATAAAACCGTCAAAACCGGAACATTGAAAGCGATTTTGAACCAAGCCGGTTTGACGGTTGAAGAATTTACAGAACTTTTATAATCGCAAATTTAAAATCCAAAGTCGAAATATGAACGCGAAAGACATTTATCACGATTTGGAATCTAACGAAAAATATTGACAATGGACGAAGCATATTTTGAAGATAAGACTTTCGATAAAATTGATTTTTCGGAGAATGAGATAACTAAAGGCGAGTATGAAAGATGCGCTTTTGTGGATTGTGATTTTTCAAATGCGGACTTGTCGGAAATTAAGTTTTCAGAGTGTGAATTTAAGAAATGCAATCTGAGTATGGCGAAAATCGTCGGAACGGCTTTTCGGGATGTCGGGTTTAAGGATTGTAAGTTGTTGGGTTTGCGTTTTGAAAATTCCAACGAGTTTTTATTGGTGGTGAATTTTGAAAATTGCATTATAAATTTTGCTTCCTTTCATAAATTAAGTTTGAAAAATACGAGTTTTAGAGATTGCAGACTTCACGAAGTTGATTTTGGCGAATGCAATTTGAGCGGTTCTGTTTTTGATAACTGCGATTTAATGAAGGCGATGTTTGAACATACGATTTTGGAAAAGGCAGATTTTCGGACGGCTTATAATTATTCGATTGATCCTGACTCGAATCGGATAAAAAAGGCGAAATTTTCTATTCCGGGAATTGTCGGACTTTTGGATAAATACGAAATCGAGATTGGATAGGCGCAGGCAAATTATTTGATAGTTGAAGGAGGAAAATATGAGATTTAATTTTTGGGCAAAAATAGCGTTTATAACTTTATTGGTTTTGGCGGTATTCGATTGTCAAAATCAACCAACCCCTAATTCATCAAATGCAATAAATTCAAATGTTTCGGCGGATAATTCAAAAAATGCGAATCAAACAAAAACCGAGATTCCCGCGCCGCGCGATGTCGAATTTGAATCGGCGGGTAAGGTTAAAATCGTCGGCACATTTTATGAATCGGCAAAAGAAAACTCGTCCGCCGTTTTGCTGCTTCATCAATTCGGAAGTAATCGAAATTCGTTTGACGATTTTGCCAAGCGTTTGCAAAAGAAAAACATCGGCGTTTTGGCGATTGACGGGCGCGGTTTCGGCGAATCGGTGAAAACGACGGACAATAAAACGGTTGAGGCGCAGAGAACCGCCGAAGGTGTCAAAGGAATGAAAGCCGACGTTGCTAATGCTTTTGATTTTTTGGCGAAACAGCAAAATGTTGACACATCACGAATCGGAATTGTCGGCGCGTCTTACGGAAGCAGTTTGGCGTTGATTTATGCGGCGGAGAACAAACAAGTAAAAGCCGCCGCGCTGCTTTCGCCGGGAATCAATTATTTTGACAATTTACCGACGATGCCCGCGATAAAAAGCTACGGGATGCGACCGATTTTGCTGGTTGCCGCCAAAGATGACAAAGAATCTGCCGATGCGGTCAAAAAACTCAACAAAGCGGACGCAAAGAGCGAGATAAAAGTTTATGAAAAAGGCGGACACGGCACAGGGATTTTTGAAGCGAATGTCGGTTTGCAGGATTTGCTCGAACAGTTTTTGATGAAGAATTTGTAAGAAATTTATTGCCCGCGAAACACGCGAAAGAAACGAAAAAAGAAAAATATTTTTGTTTTGATTCTCGTATTTTTCGTGTGTTTCGCGGGTAAAATCTTAATTTTAAAAGGCGAGATTTTAATGTCATTGGCTTATCTCAAAGAAGCGATAGAAAACGGCGATTCGGAGAAACTGATTCGTTATGTGCGTCTGCATTTCGGCGACGGCAACGAGGAAAAAGGCGCGTTGGAAATTGATAAAGCGTGGATCGAGGCGTTGAAACCGATGCTTGAAATTCCCGAAACCGACCGCGAATTTATCCTTAAAACTTTAGCTGAAAAAGACGAGGCGACGTTGGCGCATTTGTTTTTTCATCTGCATTTTTATTTTGTCCAAAAATCGGGAGAATGGATTCACGATGGCAATCTCTGAAAAATCTAAAGAACTGCGCACCGGTTTGTGGGAAACGGTCAATGAGCGTTATCCGGGTTCGATGATTACGAAAAACGATTTCGTGAAATTGGCGAAATTAGCGAAACCGCTGCACGAATCGCGCTTAACTTTTGTCAGCACGGCGGGCGTTCAGCCGAAAAACACGATGCCGTTTGATACGGTTCATCCGGTCGGCGATTATACGTTTCGGCGCGTTCCGTCCGATGCGAAAACGGCAGATTTGGAAATTCATCAACTAAAATATCCGACGTTTGGGGCAAAAAAAGATTTGAATGTGATCTTTCCGATTGAGCGTCTGCGCGAATTGGTTGAAGAAAAATTTATCGGTTCATTAACGACGAATTTCTTTTCGTTCATCGGTTATAATATGGACGCGGAAAGATTGGAAAAGACTTTGGCGGAAGACATCGCCGAGACGGTTGAAGCCGAAAAACCGGATGTCGTTTTGCTCGCCCCGGCGTGACCGATTTGCCATCAGAGCATCGCGCTGGTTCAGCGCGCCGTTGAAAAAAGAGGAATTCCCACCGTTTCGCTATCGGTTTCGCTCGATGTCACCGAACATATCAAACCGCCGCGAGCCGTGTTTCTGCCGTTTATGATGGGACATCTTTTCGGCGTTCCGTTTCACACGGAATTGCAAAAAACAATTATTCGCACGGCTTTATCGAGAATTAAAGACGCGGAAACGAGCGGTGATATTCATTTTTTTCCTATGACTTGGGCGGAAGTAAGAAAAGAAGGTAAAGAGATTGAAAAGAAACTCGGAGTTTAGGATTTAATATGAGCCAAAATGTAAAAAACAAAATTGATGCAAATGATAGAAATATTAGTGCGTTACTCAAAGACCAAAAGTTTTATATAGATTATTTTCAACGCGAATATCGTTGGCAGGAAAAGCACATCAAACTACTTGTTGAAGATTTGACATCTACTTTTTTGAAGTCATATAAACCAAACGACAAAAGACCTGCCGTAGCGAATTATCAAAGTTATTATTTAGGACCAGTTGTTTTTAGTGTCAATCCTGATGACGGCAAAAAATCAATTATTGATGGACAACAGCGAATAACCTCGATTACTCTTTTGCTAATTTATCTGAATCATTTGCAGTCGGGATCAACGGAAAAAGTTGAGATCAGCAATCTCATATTTTCAGAATCTTACGGTGAAAAGTCGTTTAATATGACTGATGAAGTAAGAGAATCTTGTCTAAAATCATTATTTGAAACAGGAGATTATTCTCCGCAAGATGATGACGATGAAATCGTAAAAAATATGGTTGAGCGATATGAGGATATTGCCCAATCATTCCCCGAAGAATTGAGTTCGGAGGCATTGCCTTATTTTATTGATTGGTTTATCAGAAATGTCGTCATAGTCGAAATAATCGCTTATTCGGACGAAAATGCTTATACGATTTTTGAAACGATGAACGATAGAGGTCTTAATTTGACTCCGACTGAAATGCTGAAAGGTTACGTTCTTTCAAAAATTACGGATAAAAATGAGCGAACGGAAATCAATGAGATTTGGAAAAATCAAGTCCAAGAACTTCACGAATATGGAGATACGTCTGACCAAGCATTTTTTCAGGCTTGGTTTAGAGGCAAATACGCAACAAGTATCAGACCGGGAAAAGCCGGTTCGGAAAATCAGGATTTTGAGTTAATCGGAACTCGATTTCATAATTGGTTTAAGGACAATCATAAAAATCTTTTCGGACTTAAATCACCTGACGAATTTTATGATTTCTTCAAAAAACAATTTCCATTTTTTGTTAAATGTTACACGGAAATTTGGGACGCTCAAGCCGAATATAAAAATGATTTACCGCATCTGAATTACATAAATCATTGGGGAATTGCAGAAATCTTTGCAAGACCCGTTATTAGTCGCATCAATAAATTTTGGAGATGACAAAACAACAATTAAAAAGAAACTCGATTTCGTCGCCCGCTTTATCGAAACTTTTACAGTTAGACGTGCTGTAAATTACAGAAAATTCGGTCAGACATCTATCAGATATACAATGTTTAATCTTATCAAAGTGATAAGAAACAACGATTTGCAGACTTTGGGAAATAATCTAAAAAACGAAATTAACGAATTCGACCAAAAATGGGATGCTGTTGATGAGTTCCGTCTTCACGGACAAAACGGTAAATTTGTCAAACATTTATTATCAAGAGTTTCCAGTTATATTGATAATATTGTCGGCAAAGATACGAATTACGTTACATATCATCATCCGAAAGGAAAACAGTTTGAAATAGAACATATTTGGGGAAATAAATTTGAGGAACATAAAGACGAGTTTGAACAAAAGAAGATTTTCAGGAATGGAGAAACTCTATCGGAGCATTGATCTTGCTTCCAAACGGAACAAATCAATCTTTTAATAGCGACAAATACGAACATAAATTAAAGCATTACCTCAAAGAAAACACATACGCCCAAACTTTACATTCCGATTACTACGAGAAGAACCCGAACTTTTTGAAGTCGCCGATAATCAACGAATTGAATTTCAAATCTCACACGGAATTTAAGAAGGATGATATTTCACAAAGACAAGAATTAATAAAACGGATTTGCGAGAAAATATGGAACACAAAATATTTTGAAACTGTGAATTAAAACCAAATTTATGAAAAAAGTTAATTTAAATGAAAAATTCGCGCTGATAAATGAGCATTGGCGACCAAAAGTTGTCGGTGAATTAAACGGACAGGAAGTTAAACTCGTCAAATTTCAAGGCGAGTTTCCGTGGCATCATCACGAACACGAAGATGAGATGTTTATGGCTTTGAAAGGAAATTTTCGTATTGAATTTCGTGACAAAACCGTTGAACTTTCACAAGGCGAATTTATTATCGTGCCGCACGGCGTTGAACATCGCCCAATTGCGGAGGAGGAAGTCGAAGTCTTATTATTTGAACCTGCAAACTTGAAAAATACAGGAAACGTCGAGGACAAAAATTTTACTGCGCCGATTGGTGAAAAAATTTAACGATAATCTATAATTTCAAGCTCAAAAAGCACGACGATGACCAAAATCAGCCAGACGTGATTTGCTTCCCAAACCGGACCGATTGCTTCTTCGACAAGTTCGCGCTGCTCCTTTTTTCGTCTCCCAAATGCCAGCAAATTCCAAACTCCGCCGCCATAATCCGCGCCGGCAAGCAGAACGTATAAAAGCAGTGCGCCGAGCATTATTCCCGCGATAATTACTTCAAGGCTAAACATAATTATTTCTGTATTAAGTAGTCGGACGCGCGTTATATGAAAGCAACTTTCGCAATGGCTGAAAGCTAATAACTGATGGCTGATAACTTAAAATCGCGCTTTCAGTTATTATTTATGCGCTTTCAGCTATTGCGAAGCACATACATCTTTCCAATTTGTTTGACTATTTATTTCCAATGATCTTCGAGTTCAACGCCCAAACCGTCGGCGAGCCGATTGACGAAAGCGTAATATCCGGCGACCTGACAAATGTCCAAAATCGCCGCGTCGCTAAAACCTGCTTCGCGCAGTTTTTCGACATCGGATTTTTTCATATTCCACGGCTCAAGTGTCAGTTTCGCAGCATATTCGAGCATTGCTCTGTCCTCATTATTTAAATCCGCCGCGCGAAAATCAGTCTTTAACTGCCCGACTAAATTATCATCATCAATTAAATTACGAAGCCCCGCTCCGTGATGCTTCACTCAATAAACACAATGGTTTAATGCGGAAACCGTCACGGCAATCACTTCTCTCTGTTTGTGGGATAAATCACTTTTGCCGCGCATCAGAGTTTTGTAAAAATCGTAATGTCCTTTTAACGACGCAGAATTTAGGCTGTGAATTTTCAAAATATTATCAACTCCGCCCGACGGCGCGGCAAGTTTTTCATATTGATTTTTTAAATCGCCTTCCGCTTCCAGTTCATCAATTACCTTTATCCAAGCCATATTTTCCTCTTAATAAATTTTTTGTTTGTTTATGAATTCAATTCTTTTGGACTTGCCGCGACTTGTTTCAATAAAAGCCACGCCGTTACAAATGCCAGAAAAATATAAAGAATCGTGAAAGTTACGAATGGAATGACAAGATTCGGCATCGGCGTAACGGCTTCGCTTGTTCGCATAATATTGTAAATTATCCACGGCTGACGACCCACTTCCGTCACCGTCCAACCCGTTTCAATCGCAATAAAACCAAACGGCGCGGCGACGACTAAAGCCCGCAAAAACCATTTTGAATAGAACCAAAGTTTTGTCTTATCTTTCCGCACACGCCGCCAACACCACGCGCCCCAAGCAGCAACGGCAATCATCGCCAATCCGCAGCCAACCATAATTTGAAATGCAAAATGCACAATAGCAACCGGCGGATGTGTATTTTCGGGAAATTCGTTTAAGCCTTTAACTTCAGCGTTAAAATCGCCAAACGCCAGAAAACTGAGTGCGTGTGGAATTTCAATCAAGTATGGCGTTTCGCGTTTTTCCTCATTTGGAATTCCGCCGATGCGAAGCGGTGCGCCCTTTTCGGTTTCAAATTGTCCTTCAAAAGCGGCGAGTTTGACGGGTTAATTTTCTGCCACCGTTTTGGCGAGAATGTCGCCCGAAATCGGCATTAAAATCGCGCCGATGCCGCCGATAATCAAAGAAATTTTCAGCGCGTGTTGATGAAAGGAATTTTCCTTATCGCGCAAGAGCATAAAAGCGTGAATTCCCGCAACTGCAAATCCCGTCGCGCAATACGCCGCGATGACCATATGTGTAGCTTGCGGAAACGCCGCCGGATTCATCATCGCCGCAATCAGATTGATGTTCGCAAATTCACCGTCAACTAGATCAAAACCCGTCGGAACATTCATCCAAGAATTCGCAATCACGACAAAAACCGCCGAAGCTGCGCCGCTGATCGCCACGACAACGCCCGAAAAGAGGTGCATTTTCGGCGAAACATTTTTCCAACCGTAAAGATAAATCCCAAGAAAAATCGCTTCGGTAAAAAACGCAAAACTTTCGAGCGAAAACGGCATCCCGATAATCGCGCCCGCCGATTCCATAAACTTCGGGAAAAGCAAACCAAGTTCAAACGACAAAACCGTCCCCGAAACCGCGCCGACGGCAAACAAAATCGCCGTCCCTTTCGCCCAACGCTTCGCCAACGTCAGATAAGTATTCGTCTTTCGTCCGCAGCCAACGCCATTCGGCAATGCACATCAAAACCGGGCATCCCGATTCCGATCACGGCGTAAATTATGTGAAACGCCAGCGACATCGCCATCTGCGAACGCGCCGCGAGTATGTCGTTCATTTTGATTTGATTGTATCAGTTTTTTGACGTGAAAGAATTTTAAAGAAGGTCTTACCCGCGAGTCTGCGCGAATAAAAAATTCCGTTTAAGAAAATTTACAAAAATTCGTGTTTATTCGCATTCATTCGCGGACAAAATTTTCTCTTTTCGATTTTAACTTTCGGCTTCAAAAGAATAATCAAGAATAATATTCTTGCCGTCCGTGTCCGATTTAAATTCGACTTTTCCGCTGATTCCTTCGAGTTCGCCCGTTCCCGAATTCGGCATAATAAAACCGAGCGCGCGACTCGTTTCTGAAGGCGTGTGCGTCGCGCCGTGAATCATTACAAACGAACCTTTTCGCCCACCCAATTCGCCGCCGACTCGTTCCATCACCGTGTAACCTGCCGAACCATCTTCGCCGGAACACATCAGAAGCCGCGCCGTGCTTTCGCCTTTCAAATCGCCGCTGAAAGTTTTTTTAACCGTAACTTGCGCCAGCGTCGGCGCGTTTGGCATTTCATCATAATTTTCGACTTCCCAACCCGTTACTTCAAAAGGAATGGTAATTTGTTTGCTCATTTTATTTTTCTAATTCTGGTTTAATTAGTTTTGGTTTAAGCGATATTCGGTTGTAATATCAATCGCTTTGTGAAGCGAACGATAAACCGGACAATGTTCGGCGTGCATTTCGTGAACGCGCTCGACGGTTTCCCGCGCTTCTTCGGAAGCATTTAAATGATAACGGACGTGAATTCTTTTGATTACTAAAACATTATCTTCTTTTTCGATTTCGCCCGTTACTTCCGCCGTTAAATTTTTGTCGCTCGCATTTATTTGACGCGCTTCCAGCGCGCCTCCGAATGTGCCGACCAGTCAGCCGCCCGCCGCCGCGACGACATAATCGAGCGTCGTCGCGTGCGGTTCGGCAATGTCGGGACTGACTTTATAATGCTCGGCGACCGCGCCGTGAACGCCGAATTTAACCGGCTCGGTTTCCGCCGGAAGATACGCCAAACGATTCGGTCCCTTTTCGCGTTCGATTCTGATTTTCGATGTGTATGCTATTTCCGACATTTTAATTTTCTCCATTTTTTTCTACTCGAATTTCGTTTCGTTGATGTATGCGACGGCTTCTTCTATCGCGTGAAAAACTTTGTGGCTGTGATAAACGAGCCACGGACTGACCGAAACTTCCGTCGGCGCGACCAAAATGATTTTTTTGCCGCGCTCCCAGCCGTATAAAACTTCCATACTCGTCCCGACGCTCGGTTTGACGAAATTAATGAGAACCACATCACAGCCGTCAATATCGGCTTTGTCATTTTCGACCATATCAACCATTCCGTCCATCGGATTTCCGCGATAATCCCGAATCATCGGATCAAGCGAAACGCCCTTGATGTTTTCTTTAGCAAACTCGCGCCAATCGCGGCATTCCGCATCCGTGCAGTCGAGCATCGCGCCGCTTAAATAAACCGTTTTTTCTTTCACAATTTTATTTTCTTTTACCTGAAATTTTGAAATCATTTTTGGAAAATCTATGTTTCCCGCGCCGGTTCTGAAATTTTCTTTTTATTCTTTTCGGCTTTTTCGTCCGAAACTTTTTTCGCCTTCATCAACGACAGCGAAAGCGTCCGAAGTTGATCAACCTGCCGCAAACGCCTCGTTATTGCTTCGCTGGACATATCAACTTTCTTCATCTTTTAACCTTCCAATATCAATCAAATCTTTATCTCTGCCCCCAAGTTCCTTCATTCTGATTAAACCCGTCCGCGACACGATCCACAAAGTTTTGTCTTCCCAAATCAAAGTTTCCCTCGTTTCCCAAACGTCTTCGACTTGTGATGTAACGAGCAATAAATCAAGCGACAAAACTTCGCCGTCATCATCAATTTTGGAAACTCGCCGAATCTCAACCGCTCTTTCCTTAAAAGACATATCGAGTCCGCGAATATCATAACCTTTTTCCGCCGCAATCTCGTAGGCTTTTTCCAAAGATTCAGGACGAATCAAAACATCAATATCAAACGTCGCCCGCGGAAAACCGTGAATCGTCAACGCCAAACCGCCGCACACCGCGTATTCGATTCCGCCGTCTTCCAAAGCAGAAATTATTTGTGATAATTCATCTAAAAGTGTTGCCATTATCTATTTCCGTCCGCTCACCAGATACATCAAAGCCGTGCTGACATCATAGTAATTTTGATTCTCAACCGCATCCTTCAATTCCGATTTATACGCTTCAATTTTCTGCCCGACGCTTTGCCGAATCGCGTCGTATTTATCGCCGAACGTCGCAAACTGAGTTTCGGTTTCGGCTTTTTTAATTTCAAAATCAATCTCTCCTTCGTTAAAAAACTCGCGTAATTTATTATTTTCCCGCGCCCATTTCGGATCAAAATCAACGGCGGTCACAACCGAACCTTTTTTCAAAAAAGGAGAAACAATCCGCGTCCAATGACATTGCCCGCAACCGACATCAAGCAGCGTGTTCACATTTTCAAGTTCCCACCTTTTCGCCATCAACTCAAGAAAATCGAGGTTATACCAATAATCCCGAAAATCTCCAAAATATTCTTCAGAATGTCCTTTTCGGGCTTCTTTTAAAGATTTATTGATAGCGGCGATTGGAATATCTTTGCGGTCAATTCTCTTAAAACGCTTATTGAATTCTTCCTCGTTATCCAAAATTGATTCGTCAAAATCTTCGTCCATATTCTTTATTTCTAAAATATTTTGATTTCTCCTTTATCCAACCATTCAGGAATTCCAAAATCTTTTGCTTTAGGATGTTGCTGAAATATTTCTCTAAAAGCTCTTATTGAAGAATATGCGCTACTTATCATTTCTCTTTGTCTGTCTATATATTTTTTATCATAAATGTTTTCATCAATTCTGTGGGCTGGATTTTGCCTTTGCTTTCTGACATCTTTTAATGATTTAAATATATCTTTTATCATTTCTTGGTTATCGGTGTTGTATTGAAACAATAGCCATTCTTCAAAAAGTCTTAAAGTTCCTTTTGGAACTCTTTCAACTAAATCTTCTTCTAATTCTTTTACGTCAAACATTTCAACCTCTCCTTTGAAAAAGTCTTTGTTTATGTTATCCGAAATCATTTTATCAAGAAGCAAAATAAACTCATTGTAATTTTTTAATGTTGGGGTAAAAAAGAAAGTAAATTCTTTTGGGCGATTCTCATTCTCAAAACTCTTCCTAAATATTTTTTTGCCAAAGATTGTTTCTGACAGTTCATTGAAACAATTCAATTCTCCGATAAATCCAGTAAAAATAGAATAAGAATTCGTCCAATTTCCGAGAATGGTATTTTCGTGATACTCCTGAAGCATTTTACAATCACCTTTTGATTCTCTACTTTTCCAAAATATTTGATGTTCGCTTGTCAAATCCTTTAGATACCTCAGATATACAACTGCCAATCTATTATTATCTGAATCAAATCCTAATCCGAATGTTTTCAAAAAAACTTGATCTTCTTCTCTCACGATTGGATTTTCGTTTTCATCATACATACAAGAAATTCTTCCAGAATAATCTCTGAACTTAAAATCAAATCTAGGATCATTTGCATATCTTTCCAAAACTTCAATATCAAAAAATATAGGTTTCAATTGAGCTTCACTCAATGCGAGTTGCTTTGTATAAACTTCATTTTCAAATTTTGATAAGTTTCGATTTTCCTCAAGATATTTTTTTGACGGGTAAAGACAAATTGGAAATTCTGTATTTTCTGAAACAATTGTTATATCTCCAATCTTTTCAATTACCCTTTCCTCATTTCTTTTTGCCTCTTCAAGGATTTTTAACTGAATTTCAATTGGATAATGTTGAAATCCAATTATATAAGGATTTGTGCTTGACTGAATTGAAACAGATTCTTCCTTTACAAGTTCTTTTATTATATCAATTGAATTTTTATACCAAATATCAAATTCATTTGATATTTGTCTTAATGGAATTCCATTAAAATCGTTTGACTCAATAAAGAAATCGTAAATTCTATTTTTAATTAAATCTATCATTATTGGATAAGTTTTAACTCACAACTGGCGGCGGTTGAATTACTGTTCTGCAATTGTCGCAATTTCGCAAATCTTCGTTTTCGCAAAATCATCTAAAAATTATCAAATCGTTTCCAATTCCGCTTTTAATTTGCCCAAAGCGGTTTTGTCTTGCAGAAGTCTTTCGATGACTTCATCGGCTTTGTTCATATTTTGCGAACCGTCAATTTTTTCGCGCAGAGTTTGGTTGATCAGAGTTTGATAACCTGTTTTGGAATTTTCCGCCTGCGTTTTGAAATGTTCAACAATATCCGCGTCGAGATAAATCGTGATGCGCGATTTAGAGTCTTTAACGGTTTTCGGTTCGCCTAAAAAAGCAGGTCGCGTAATTCGTTTAAGACCTCTTTTACTTGCTTCTTCGGAAGTTTCCAAATACTCGTAATCTTTAATTTTTGTATTGCTCATATTCCTTCACCATCCATTTTTCGGCTTTCCACGCTGTAATCAAACGAACATCGTTATTTTCATAAGTAAATGTAACGTAAATCAACCCGTATTGCGCTGAAAAACCAAGCAGATTAAAACGTATTTCCTCATCGGTCGAATGTTCAAAATCTTCAAAGTAAACTCCGAAAACATCATCAAAAGCGTCAAGCAGCAACGCAAAATCTACTTTATGTTCTTTGATTACCTTGCGTCTTTTCGATTCGTCCCAAACGAACATAATTTGAGTTTATATGCACGATATATGTATGTCAATGAATTTTAATTAGGATAATGAAGTTGGATTAGCTTTTTTCGATTTTGAGGAAAATTATTTTCAATCGCAATTCGTAAATCCTCGATATTTCCGGCTTCGATAATGTTAATTCCTGCGACGTTTTCAAGTCCACAGTTTTTTGAAGCAATGACGGGAATTTTATTTGAAACGGCTTGCAAAAGTCGGCGCGGTTTGTGTTCGACGAATGCCGGAAGCACAACTAAATCGGCTTTTTCGAGCCAATTTTCCGCGCCTTTTTCGACATCGAAATCTTTCCAAAAATCTGCGCTTTCGATGTTTGCGCCGAGCGTGATTATTTTTACATCGAGTCCGCGAACGGCTTCGCGCAATTCGTAGCAGCCTTTGCGTCCGACGGTTGCGGCGGGAAAAATGATTGTAAATTTGGCGTTTTTCGTCTTTTTGTTACCTTTGGAATGCGGAATTTGCCAGTTTAGAATTTGCGCTTTTTCGCCGAAAAGCACAGCGATTTCCGTGTGCGGCGTGATTATTTTGTCGGCATTTTGCAGTGCTTCGGTTTCAGCTTCGAGCAAATTTGCATCGGCGCGAAAGTCACCTAAAGTCGCGCTTTCGGGATGAAGTGAAACGGCGAAATTAAGTCTTTTTTGAATTTCGCGCATCGGTAGGGAATTCATCAAAACATCGAAAGTTCTGCCGCCCAAAACTCCGCTTTTCCACAAAAACGGCAGAAGATTTTGCTGGACGACGACATGCAGAACGTCAAAAGGCAAATTTTTGGCGTAACTTTCCGCCAGTTTTTCATACATCGCCAACAAATTTTTCTGCCGCTGTGCGCCTTGCGCGGCGAGTTTGCGCGATTTGTAGGAACGCTCCAAAGTTGTAAAAAGGCTTTGTTTTGTTCGCGCAAAATCTTGTAAATTCCACGCATAATTCGCCTTTTTGAAACGCTTTCCATTCAGCGGAATCAGCAAAATATCTTTTGGATTTCGGCTTTTTTGAATATACTCGTCAAATTCGGGCGAGTATTCGTCAACTAAAAATGCAGTTTTGCCGAAATTGAAATTTGCTTTCGGTTTCAAACTTCGGAAACAGCTTTCAACGCCGCAAGTCGCACACGAATTAGGATTTTGATTATTTGCCTGAAGATTATTTTTTGCACCGTTTCTGGAAATCTGCAAAACCTTTTTCGGTTTATTTTCACTTTTGAATTTTATTGATAAGTGATCTTTTCCCAAAAACGCTTCGATGCGAAAAGCGTTTGGCGAACAAAAGCGCAAGTCAATGTAATTCCAAAAAACGGTCGCGTCGCGCCCTTGTTCGGCAAGTGAACCGGGAATAATCTGCGAATGCGCGTGGCGTTCGATGATTTCAAAATTTGCTTTGAGCGCGGCATCGTAAAGCGCGTTGGAAATCTGGCATAAACCGCCGCCGGCAGTCGGAATTATGCAGCCTTCGCGCAGTTCGCGCCCGACGACGAAGCCTTTCAAACGCGATGCCTGACCGACGTTTTTCCAAAAACTGAAAACTTCTCCGGCGGGAATTTCCAAACCGTTTAATTTCTTTTTGACGAGCCGCAGATTATGGACTTTTCCGGCGAGAAGAAATTGTTCTTCCTCCGCGCTTTCCGTCCAAAGCGGCGTTTTCGATTCGGCAATAACAAAAGTGTTTTTTAATTTGTCGGAAATCTTTTGCTGTTTTATTTTTGAGTCGAGAAAATTTTTAAATCCACGTTTTAATTGCAGAAGACTCGCCTTGACGCGAAAAACTGCGGCTTGTCCACGTTTGTGAATATTATTTGAAGATTCTGTTTTCATACAACCGAAAATCACTGACAGATTACACGGTTAAGAATAAAATTTCCACATTTTTTTGCAGAAGAAGCCCGCACGGAGTAAGGACGACGAGATTTGCGCTCTTACTTCGTGCGGGCTTCCGCATTAACACACTTTTCTTAATGGTTTTGGTATTATAAAGTTAACCTAATGCAATATTTATTTGCTTAGATGTGAAAAACCTTTAGTCGCGGATGAAAGTAAGTTACACAGATAATATTTAAGAAAATATCTTTGAACGCGGCGTTATATGAAATGAAAAAGGGTAAAGCTAAAAACTTTACCCTTTCCTTGTTTCGACTTTTTAGTTGTCTTTATTGTTTCCTTTTCCCTTTCCTTCAGTCGGGGAAACGGGTTTTATTTCGGCTGGCTTTGGTTCGGCTTTGTGCGGCGGCGGCTCGCTTTGCGGCGGTTTCGATTCTCTTTGCGGCGGCAGCGGACTTGGCTCTTGGCGTTTCGGCGGCTGTTCCGAACGCGGCGGCGAAGGATTTATTTCGCGCGGTTGCTGACGCGGCGGCTCATAGCTCGGCGGCGACATTCTGATGTCGTCGCGTTCCCGTCGCTGTTTGGAAGGCGGCTGATCGCTATTTGTATAGTCAGATTGTCCGCCGGTTGAACGAATAGGCGGCGACATTTCTCTCGGCGACGGTGAAATTCTCGTGTCAGAATTATCATTTTCCTGCCTGTAAATCGGACGCGGCGTTCGTTTAACCGCACCTGTATCACGGATTTGCGGAACTGATTCAACGCCGGTTCTCGTTTCCGTATTCGGATTTGCAGCGGGCGCACGGTTTCCGTAAATTCGTTCGGTGCGAAGTCTGCCGTCCATCGAATCGCCGATTTTTCTGTCAATTGCGCCGGTTTTGATTTGTGACTCGATTTTTTCGACCTTCGGATTTTCAGCACGTATCTCTTTGCTGACCTTTCCGTTCAAATCACGCAAAGTCGGAAGAACCAACGGATTTTGAATTTCGGAAGGTGCTTTCGATAAAACTTTGCTCGCTAATTCAAGCGGAGTTTTTTGAAAATCTCTGCCTCTGCCGAATTCGCTTTCCGATACGCTGACAACCGCTGTTTTCGGAACTCTGTCGAGCGGCAAAACCGGCGCGAGTTCTCTGGCGCGTCCGGTATTTCCACCTGTTGTCGGCGGCGGATTGATAACCGTCGTGTTGTTAATAATCGTCGTGTTATAGCGGCGGCGATCAACATAAGTTGAATAATTATAGTTGTAATAGCCGTAATCGTAAGGCAGCGGATACCAGCAGATATTGTTGGCGATATAAGTTACGACGACTAAAGCCGGACTCCACCAACTGCGCCGCGAACGATACTGCGCGTAAGGCGACCAATACCAACCATCATCGTAAACCCAGCGTCCGTGATGATAAGTTGCCCAACCCCACGGCTCGTCATTCACCCAAGTCCAGCCGTAAGGCGGAATCCAACGCCATTGACCGTAACGATACGGCGACCAATTATCATAACTTGAAGTCGCATTGCCGTAAGGTTTCCAGACATAACCGTATTTTTTGGTGTAAATCCAGTCGCCGTAACCGTTCAAATCTTCCGCGCCGTATATATCGCGGTCATAATACTGATCGTAATAAGCGTCGCGCAGACGTTTAGCGACAACCGCTTCGCGCTGCAAAGCCCAACTATCGAAATCATCCGTGTAGCGCGAAGCATCAGTCGTGTCCCATTCGCCCGCGTAATTTCCGGCGAGCTGAAGTTCCGAACTGCGTCCGCTGCGAAGTGTAAAGCCCGAATTATCCGTGTAAATTCTCGCCAAACCGTCGTCGGTAACGGTTACGCGCACCTTCGTTTCATTTCTGTCGCCCGCGTCAATGCGATACATTCCCGCTTTTTGCACGGCGACGGTTGATTGCGGCGCGTCAATTTCAAAAAATGTGCGGTCTTTGTCAAAATCCAAAACGCGCAAACTCAATGTGCCGTTCGGCAAAGAAAGCGCGATGCCTTCGTCGCGCAAAGTCGTAACTTTCAGATAAGCATTTTCCGAAAGCCGCAGATAATTGTCTTTATTAAATTGAATTTCCAAACGCGAATCTGTATCGGTGGCGATTTCGTCGCCTTCGACAATCGGCAGATTTTGTGTAACTCTTTCCCAATCCTGACTGTTGATGTGTCTAATTTGCGCTTCACCACGCAAAAAACTGACTCGCGCCACCCGCGCCGTTACGTCGGGCGTGTAATTATCAACGTCGTCGGACGCAAATATATTTCCGGTATTCGCTAATAAAATGGGCAGTAGGAGGATTGCCCAAAAAAAATTCTTTGCTGAACGCATAATTTATTCTCCTAAATTTGTTTTTTCTTTTGAGAAGAGTTTAAAATCGAATTTCTTCAAATTTCGCCTATATTTACAGGCAAAAATTATACCGTGAAATTTTATGCGGAGTTTATTAGAGACGAGTATTTGTTAAAATGCAAAATGTCGGAAAACGGATAGAAAGAACACGATTTGGTGCAATAAAGGATTCCGTCTTTAATTTCAAACTCCCGGATTATACATACTCCTTCAATTTACAGTGCAGTATAATTTTTCAGTTTCAATTTTGCAGACTTGCAAACAAAAGCTAGAATTAGGGCTTGGAAATATCTAAACCAACTTTATAAAACAAAAATTATTCGGAGAATAAATGAAATTTTACAGCAATATTTTAGGACTCATCGGCAATACGCCGCTGGTCAAAATCAATCAGCTAACTGAACAGCACAAAATCAAAGCACAGGTCTATGCGAAAATGGAAAGCCTTAATCCGGGTTATTCGGTCAAAGACCGCATCGGTATTTCGATGATCGAAGCCGCCGAAAAAGACGGTTTGTTAAAACCCGGCGGCACGATTATCGAAGCGACTTCAGGCAACACGGGCATCGGTCTGGCACTCGCCGCCGCCGTCAAAGGTTACAAATGTATCTTTGTTTTGACCGACAAGGTTTCGGTTGAAAAACTTCGATATTTAAAATCAGTCGGCGCGGATGTCGTCGTCGTTCCCGCCGCCGCCAAACACGGAACGCCGGATCATTACGTCGAAACGGCAAAACGCATTGCTTCCGAACTTCCTAATACATTTTATCCCGACCAATACAATCATCCGGCAAATCCGGCGGCGCATTACCGCACGACCGGACCGGAAATCTGGAACGACACGGACGGCAAAATCACGCATTTCGTTTCCGGCATCGGCACGGGCGGAACAATCAGCGGGACGGGCAGATATTTGAAGGAAAAAAATCCGAACATTCAAATCATCGGCGCAGACCCTTACGGCTCGATTTTTAAGACTTACAAAGAAAGCGGACAAGTTCCCGAACCGACACCATATTTGGTCGAAGGCATCGGGCAAAGTCATCCGGTCGGCAACGCCAATATGAAAATCATTGATGAAATTATCAACGTCACCGACCGCGAATCTTTCGATTATGCACGGCAATTGTCGCGTGTCGAAGGGATTTTTTGCGGCGGTTCGACGGGAACAAATTTCGCCGCCACATTGAAATTGGCAAAAGATTTGGATGAAGACAGTCTAATTGTATTTATAGTGTGTGATACGGGCGAACATTATTTGACAAAGTTTCATTCAGACGAATGGATGAAGGAAAAACTTCTGCTCGAACCGCAGAGAATAACGGCGGGTTTGATAACCGAAACGAAAAATTCAGGTGCGCCGAAAGAAGTTATTTCCGTTGCGCCGGACGAATTAGTCGGCGACGCTTTGACGAAAATGACCGAAAACGGCGTTACGCAAATTCCCGTTCTCGAAAATTACAGAAGCGTCGGTTCGCTCAAAGAAAGCCGCGTTTTGACAAAATTGCTTGAAAATCAAGAGTTGTTAAACGCAAAAGTGAGCGAAGTTATGGACAAAAGTTTTCCGGTTTTGGACGTTGATGCGAGCTTTAACGATATAAAAGCGGAATTACAAAAATCTCCCGCAGTTTTAATTGAAGATTTCAAAAGGATTACCGGAATCATTACCCGAACCGACGTTTTGGAATTGCAGCATTAGTTGAGATGAAGAGACAAAGCGATGAATAATGAATATGAAAATATGAAACAGGATTTGGAGGAAGACCGAACAATCGGTGAACCGAATTTTCATTCTAATCAGACATCAAGCATTGCGGGCGACGGAGAAATTTTGCCCGCCGCTGTGGACTCGCACAATCCCTCAAATAATGAAGATTGGGCGGTGAACGCGGCGGCAAGCGCAGGAAATATATCAAATATGCCTGATCGGACAAACTCCGAAAATTATATGGCAGACGCGCCGAATACTAACCCTTTAAATGAAGAGAAGCAGGACGAATGGAAAATGCCTGAACCTGTGTTTCGGGTTTCAAGCGGAAAGAAAGTCGAAAAATCCGCTTCGCCAAAGCCTCATTTGAATTTATCGGCTAATCCGCCCGAAACATCGGAAACAGCGGATTCAAATACCAATATTCAACCTCAACCTTATATTTATGAAGAATTTACGGTTAGCGATGGAGATGTAATTGAACAATCGCCTGCAAAAGTTAAAAGCAAATCAGGAAGAATAGCTTTCATCGTTGTCGGATTCTTAGTGATGACGTTATTTGCCGTCGGTTTTTTAATAGGAATTTATTTCTTGTTTTTCCGCTAACCCGAATAGACGGCAGCTTTATATCCGGCGAAAAATCCGTTCAGCAGAAAAATGGTAAGTGCAAAGCTAAAATTTGACGGCAGGGAAATTGAGATTGTCGAAAATATTACAACGCTTGGACGCGCTTCGGATAATATTGTTTCGTTTATTGCCGACTCGAATGTTTCACGCTACCACGTCGACATCGAACAGCGCGATAGCGAATTTTGGCTGAATGAACTCGGAAGCAGCAACGGCACAACGGTCAACGGCGAGCCTGTCGAAAACGAAAAGTTGTTGAAAAACGGCGACGTGATTTTGCTCGGCGGAAGCAGTAAAGTCGAATTCTTATACGAAAGCGAACCGAAAAAAGATGATGAAAAAAAAGAAGATTCTGCTGTTGCCGGAGAAGATTCCGGCGCGGCGAAACAAGAAGCGGAAATTTCCGAAGATACAAAAACAACTTCAAAATTACCTTTGATTTTAGGTTTAATGGGTGCGCTTTGCGGTTTGGCGATTATTTGTGTCGTCGGTGTGCTTTTGTTCACATATTTTAGCAAGCCGTCGAAATGCGAAGCGACTGCCAGAATCGTTAAACCTGAAAATCAGGAAACAATTTATGAGCCGACGGAAATTGTCGCCGAAGCGGAAAATGCCGACTGCGTAGAACACGCTTATTTTTTTATAAACGATTCAGAGTTTGGGGTTGCCGATGAACAGCCCTTTAAAGCGACAATTGACCCGAAGCAATTTCCCGATCTTGCCAACGGCGGCGTGCAGTCTATCCAAATAGTTCTGGAAGATAAGGACGGCAACAAAATCGTTCAGCCGGGCGATTTCGCGCTCGTTCTGGAAACAAAGGAAATCGATACGCCGACTCCGACACCGGACGAAATTGCTGAAAATCCGACACCGAAAACGGAAAAAGGCAAAAAAGTTTCGCTCAGCGACACGCAGGAATCGTCAAAAAAACTTATCTCACAATTCAGTTCGGGCTCTTTCAAATACAACACTTCAAATCCGCAGTTTTTGCAGGAAGTTCAGAAAAAAACTGCCGAATTGGTTTCCGAAGGATATTTTGCCAGAGCGCAAAAATATAAGGACGTGATAAATGTGGCGTTTGTCCGCGAAAAAAATCTCGATGCGCCGCTCGGCTATATTCTGGCGATGAGCCACAGCCAATTTAAATTGCAGAAACAAGGCGCGAACGAAGGATTGTGGCAAATGGACGGCAATTTTGCGGCGGCAAATTCTTATACTGCGTTGTGCGGAACACAAACTTTGTCGGACGCTTCGCAGGAATGCGCGGCAAAAGCGGCGGCACTTTATCTCGAAAAACTCTTGGAAGTTTTCGACTATGATGCGGTGTACGCGGTGGCGGCTTTTGGAATGACCACGCAGGAAGCCAGTGTTTGGAAATCGTCGCTGCCCGCCGACCGTACGGATTTTTGGAACGTCATAAAAAATCAGAAGCAGCGTGATGAAGTAGCGCGGTTTTTCGCGGCTGCGGCGGTCGCGGAAAATCCGCAGAAATTCGGCTTGAAAAATGACCAGCCGATTTCGCGGCTTTATCCGTAAAATTTATAAATGCCTGAAGTTTTTTTAACATATCCGACTCCTGAAGGTTCGCGGGAAATTGCGATCAATGGTGAAAGAATGTCTTTCGGACGCGGCAGCGAAGCCGATTATCGTTTTGACGACGACGGACTTTCTCGGCTGCATTCGACTATTTACCGCGACGGAATGCGCGTTTGGATTGTGGACGAAAATTCGACTAACGGAACTTTTGTCAACGGCGAAAAAGTTCAGGCGAGCGGAACGCCTTTGCACAACAGCGATTCGATAAAGATTGGTCATTATACGAATTTGATTGTCCGAATGGCTGAAAAACAAGCCGCGCAAACTGTAAATCCGCTCAATAAAACATCAAAAACACTTGCGACATCAGATTCCGGCGCAGTTTTCCCGATGCTTGTTCCGATTGCCGTAACAGTCTTTGCGCTATTAATTATCAGCGTTTCGGCAATTTTCGTCGGTGTTAAAGTTTTCGGCGGAAATGATAAAGAAGTTGTTTATAAATCAGATAATTACGATTACGAAAACACGCCCGAATCTTCTCCGGCTGATAAAGATAATAAAACCGAAAAAACGCCGAAATCGGAAAAGACTACAACAAGCAATAATAACGCCGAAAACATAAATAAAATTGAAGAAACGGTTGTGTTAAATAGCGGAAATACGGTAAAAATTCCAACGGGCAAAAAATATCAGGAGATGTCGGAAGACGAAAAAATTCAATATATTACTGCCAAAGCCGAAAAGGTGGCGCGAATCATCGGCAATCAAAAAAGCGAGCCGATTCCGGCGGATGCCGTTCAGGAAGTAAAAAAATATTTGGGCGGTTACGTCAGCCGTTTGGCAAAAGCGAAGAATGATAATTGTTCGCAGAGCGGATGGATGCGAAGCGATTTTACGACCGTTTTGGAACGCGCCACGAAAAATTCGCCGTTTATTATTCGCCATTTTAACGCCGAAGGAATTGATCCGCAGCTCGGAATTTATGTGGCAATGATTGAATCCGAACATTGCGATTGTCTGGAAAGCATAACTCACGCCAAAGGAATGTTTCAATTTCTCGCTTCGTCCGCGCCCGATTACGGATTGAGTCCCGACCAACGTTGCGATCCCGATCCGTCGGCGCGGGCGGCTGCAAAATATCTGAAAAGTTTGGTCGGGCGTTTCGGAACTGCGCCCGACAGCGTTCCGCTGGCAATCGCCAGTTACAACAGCGGACAGGGAAATTTGAGCAAAATTCTGGACAAAGTGATGGCGGCAGCGGCGAGTCAAAACCGCAGTTTTTGGACGCTCGCTGCCAATAAAAACATTATGGAAGGAAACGCCGGCAAGCAGTTTAACAACGAAAATATCAAGTATGTTCCAAAGTTTTTCGCCACCGCGATAATCGGCGAAAATCCACAGGACTTCGGCGTAAATTTACAGCCGCTTTCAACTTATAATAAATAGCAGTCGGTTGTCGGTTGTCAGTTGTCAGTTAGGAATCAAGCAACAAAATACTGACAACTGACAACCGACAACCGAAATGGAACTTTGGCTAAAATTTCAGGACGAAAACGGCGAAATCAAAAGAATTTTGGTTGAGCCGGAAAAATTTACTATCGGCAGACATTCGGAAAACGATTTGAGTGTTGCCAACGGCAAATTGTCGCGTGAACATTTAAAAATTGACCGCTTCGGCGATATTTTTATTGTTTCCGACTGCGACTCGAGCAACGGAACGATGTTAAACGGCGAAAGTTTAGCTGAACCGACTGCACTCAAAAACGAAGACAAATTAAATTTGGGCGGCGGTTTGGAAATCGAAGTCGAAATGATTTCCGATGACCCGAATGTCGCTGCAAACGGAGATTCCGGCGCGGATTTAGCGGCAAATGCCGATGAAAATTTCGGCGCGTCCGCACCGACGGCGAGTGTTTCTTCATTATCAAACGACGGTTCGGTTTCACCAAGTATTTTTTGGCTGGCACCAATCTTCGGCGTGTTCATTTTGATTTTTGCCGGAGGATTGCTTTTTGTTTTCAGCGGAAATAAAGAAAAGGAACAGACCAAAAACGACGGCGGATTTGTTTATTCGACAGAAAAAGATTCAACCGAAGATAAAACGCCGGAAACAGACGAAACGCCGACTCCGAAACCGATAGCGGAAAATTTGACAAACAATTCATCTTCGACTCTGACATCTGAAATATCGGAAACACAGCCAACGCCGCAAATTTCGAGCGAAGCCGATAAAACCGGGCAAAACGCTTCTTCATTTATGCGGCGCATCGCCTTTAACGATCCAAAACCTTTTTTGACGACCGAACAAATCGAAGCCGTCAATTCAAAAATCGCGCAGTTTAAAGGCTCGGCGGCATTAGCCGAAAATCTCAAAGCGGTTAAGAAAAACGCCGCGCAGTTTGAAGCGTTGGCGAGTTCAAAAAATCTAAAACCGCAGTTTTTGGCGATTGCCGCTTTAACAAAAATCGGCAATACACGCGGCGATCCGCTTGCCGTCGCGCAAACGATGCTGCCGGTTTTAAGCGATTTAAAAGGTACGCTCGACAACAAACTGGCGGACGATAATTTATTGATAATTGCGGGTTACGCACGAAGTCAAATCGGAAAAAACACGCCTTTGCAAAACGTGATAGAAGGTTTATCAAAATCAAGCCAAACCGAAAATGTTACGCCGCGCGAGATTCGCACCGTTTGGTTTTTGAAGAAAAAGGACAAAATTTCCGACGTGGAATTTAATTTCGCTTTGCAATTTCTCGCCATCGGCACAATTTCGCAAAACCCGAAAGATTTTAATATTAATTCGGAAGCGGTTAGTTTCTAATCTTTTGATTCTAAATTAAAACACCCATAATCTTACGGAGTTAAACAAAGATTATCAACATATTTTTTTTGAGGTATTTATCCGCATAAAACCGCGCCGCCGTTAATGTTTAATATTTCGCCTGTGATGTGGCGCGACCAATCCGACAGCAGAAAACAAATCGAAAGCGCAATGTCGTCGGTCATCGCCATTCGCTTTAGCGGAATCGAATTTATGACGCTCGCTTTGTAATTTTCGTCTTCAAAAACCGGGCGCACCATCGCCGTTTCAATCCAACCGGGCGCGACACAGTTGACGCGAATTTTCGGGCAAAGTTCGCTCGCCAGAGCTTTCGTAAATGAAATTTGTCCGCCTTTTGACGCGGCGTAATTTGAATAATTCGCTTCGCCGCGCTGTCCGGCGGTTGAAGAAACCAGCACAATCGCGCCGTTCGGCTGTTTTTTCATCGAAGGTACACACGCTTTCGTCATCGCCCACGCCGCTTTCAAATTCGTGTTTAAAACCTTGTTCCAAAGTTCTTCCGACATTTCTTCAATCGGCGCACCTTCCCAAATTCCGGCGTTGCAAACGAGAAGATCAATTTTGCCGAATTTTTCAATCGCCTTATTCGCCAAATTTTGCGCGTCCTGCCAAACGGAAACGTCGCCCTGCACGGCAATCGCTTCCGCGCCGTGCGATTCACATTCTTTGACAGTTTCGTTCGCCGCGTCTTCTCTCGACAGATAATTTACGACGACATTTGCGCCCGATTCGGCTAAACGTAAAGCCGTCGCTTTCCCGACTCCGCGCGATGAGCCGGTGATTATGGCGATTTTGCCTTCAAATAAATTGTTCGGCAGTTTTATTTCAACGGGTCTTTCGCTCATAAATTCCTTTTGTGTTCAAATTATCCAACGATTTTAATTCCTAATTCTTTCAATTGCGCGTCGTCAACATCGCCCGGTGAATCCATCATTAAATCCTGCGCCGACGCAGTTTTCGGGAAAGCGACGACATCGCGGATGTTGTCGGTTTCCTGCAAAAGCATCGTCAGGCGTTCGATTCCGGCGGCGAATCCGCCGTGCGGCGGCGTTCCGTAGCGAAGCGCGTCGAGGAAAAAACCGAAACGCATCTCAGCTTTTTCGCGTGTCAAACCCTGCGCTTTAAAGATCAAACTTTGAATGTCGCTCTGATGAACGCGGATCGAACCCGAACCGATTTCGTAGCCGTTGATGACAATATCGTAAGCGCGGGCGCGGATTTCGCCGAGCAAATCCTTTTCGCCGTCTTCGATGGCGCGTTTAAATAGCGGCACGTCTTCGTCCAAAAGCGACGTGAACGGATGATGCATCGGATCGTAATTTTCGGTGTCTTCGTTGTATTCAAACATCGGAAATTCCGTCACCCAAAGCGGTTTGTAAGCGCCTTTTGGAATCAGATTTTCGCGCTTGGCGATTTCTTTTCGCAATGCGCCGAGCGAAGCCGCGACGACTGATTTTTTGCCAGCGACGATTAAAACGATGTCGTCTTTTTCAGCTTCGGAAATTTCGGCTAATTGATTTATTTTCTCTTCGCCGAGAACTTTCAAAAGCGAAGAAGTCGTTTCATCGCCGACCTTTATCCAAGCGAGCGCGTTTGCGCCGTAGCGTTTGACGAATTCCTGCAATTCGTCAAGATTTTTGCGCGAATAATCTGCTTTGCCTTTCGCCGTTATTGCTTTGATTTCACCTTTATTTTCTAAAACGGACGCAAACGGCGCAAAATCCGTTTCACGCAAATCTTCGGACAAATCAACGAGTTCCATTCCAAAACGCAAATCCGGTTTATCAACACCGAAACGGCGCATCGCTTCGGCGTAAGTCATTCGCGGAAATTTTTTCGGGAATTCCGTTTCAACAAGCGAAAAAACTTCCTGTAAAACGCCTTCCATCGTGCGGAAAACCATTTCTTCGTTGGCAAAACTCATTTCAATATCTAATTGCGTAAATTCTGGCTGACGGTCTGCTCTAAGGTCTTCATCGCGGAAACAGCGGGCGATTTGATAATATTTATCGAGTCCCGAAATCATCGTGATTTGTTTAAGAATCTGCGGCGATTGCGGAAGCGCGAAAAATTTTCCCGTGTGAATGCGCGACGGAACGACGAAATCTCTCGCGCCTTCGGGAGTTGATTTGAGCAAAATCGGCGTTTCGATTTCGAGAAAATTTTGCTCATCCATAAAATCGCGGATTTTTCTCAACGCTTTGGCGCGCATAATCAGATTTTTTTGCAAGTTCGGACGGCGCAAATCTAAATAACGATATTTGAGGCGCAAATCTTCCGACGCGAGATTTTGTGAACCGGCTTTTTCGAGTTCAAACGGCAGAGTTTTCGCGTCGTTCAAAATCAAAATTTCGCTGACGTGAACTTCGATCTCGCCCGTCGCCAGTTTCGCGTTTCTCGCACCTTCGTCGCGCAAAGAAACTTCGCCTTTAACGGCAATAACAAATTCGCCGCGCACATTTTTCGCTTTCGCGTGAGCTTCTTTCGCGGTTACTTCGCTGACGACAATTTGCGTCAAACCGTAACGGTCGCGCAAATCAATAAATGTAAAAACGCCGAAATCGCGCTTTTTTGCCGCCCAACCCATTAAAACAACCTGTTCACCGACATTTTTCGCGCGAAGTTCGCCGCAGGTGTGTGTTCTTTCTAAATTTCCTAAAGTGTCCAACATAAAATATTTTTCTGCCCGCGAAAGACATGAAAAATACGAAATAAAATCAAGAAAATTTTTCTCTTTTTCGTTTATTTCGTGTCTTTCGCGGGGCTAAATCTTCTTATAAAATAAAAAATGCCTTTCGATTTTGAAACAAACGAAAGGCATTGAACAAAACTTTTTGTCCAAGCCGTTTCAATTATTATCGTCGTTAAATCGAACTGCATTCATAAAAGTTAAAATTAAAAACCGTGCAGAATGATACAGGCAGAAAAACTTAAAATCAAATTATGAGGCGCATTTAATAAAATTCAACTCACTTTTTGAGCATTTTTAACCGCTTCCAAAACTTCGTCGTCCTTCGGGCGCAGCAAACTCAAGATTTGAACTTTGTGATAAGCGATTTTGCCGTTTTTATCAATTACGACCACGCCGCGTGCCGAACGATTCGGCAGCCACGATTTCATAGCGTATTTTTCGAGCGTTTCGCCTTTTTCGTCCGAAAGCAGCA
Organism: Pyrinomonadales bacterium; assembly: GCA_038232235.1. Classification (GTDB taxonomy): domain Bacteria; phylum Acidobacteriota; class Blastocatellia; order Pyrinomonadales; family Pyrinomonadaceae. The sequence continues at coordinate 27,344 of JBBSIE010000005.1, forward strand.
TCAGCGGCAAATCATATTTTTCCGCAAAACTCTTGTGCGATTCGGCGGAATCAGTCGAAATTCCGACAACCTCCGCGCCGGTTTTCTGATAATCTCCCCAATTATCACGAACGGAACACAACTGCTTCGTGCAAACCGGCGTGTTGTCGCCCGGATAAAATAACAGCACGACAATTTTTCCGTGCTGTTTTGATAATTGCCAGTCGTTTCCGTTGCCGTCTTTTAACGTAAAATCCGGTGCTTTTTCTCCAATTTTCATTTTGTTATTTCAAAAAAATTTTCAAAGCGGGAGATATAATTGTGAAAATGCCAAAAAATAAACCGCCTGTAAAAAATGTATTGCTAACCTTTTCCGTTTCTACATCAAAATTTACACTAAGATTAATTTGGGAAGTCACTGATATTACAGGTTTATTTTCGAAATTCACTCTATAAAGCCAATTTTTGGAATTAGACTGTTCGTCAGGTTTACCCAACAACTCAACAACCTCAAATTTTGTTTTATTCACTAAAATGCTTTTTTGTTGTAAATCGTGTGCCATTCTGCCTCTCCTTCTCGAATCTCCGGTTTTCCATTCTTCAGAATTAAATGGTAAATTGTTTGGTAATGAATCAGATTTGCAGGACACGGCAAAACTAATTGCTAAAATCAGAATTAATATTTTCGATTTTGTCTTCATTGAAAATCTCGAATATCCTTGAAAGGTTTATCTTTGTCGGTAAAATCAGGACGATAATAATGCGAAGCCGATTCGTATTCCTGCATAAATCCTTCTTCGATTCCCAAATCTTCGAGAATTTCGATTGCCGAAAACCATTCGCGCTCGGAAATTCGGCGGGAAAGCAAAATGTATCGCTCGTCGGTGGCGGCTTTGTTCGTCGCGTAATACTGCGCCATCAGCGAAATTGCAGATTTCGGCGATAATTCATCACGAATCCAGCGCAGATTTTCTTCGATGCCGGCGATGTCGTTCGGCAAAACCAGCAGACGAATGACCAGACCTTTTTGCAAAAGACCCTTTTCATCGTAAATCAATTTATCGCCCGTTTGCCGGAACATTTCTTTGATTGCGGCTCGCGCAAACGTCGTGTAATCGCGCACTTTTGAATATTGAAATCCGGCATCATTTTCGGCGTATTTCAAATCGGGCAGATAAATGTCAACAATTCCATCTAATAATTTCAAGACTTCAACCGAATCGTAAGCGTTGGTGTTATAAACAATCGGCAGACGCAACCCGTTTTCCGCCGCGATTAAAATCGCCCGCGCCATTTGCGGAACAAAATGCGTCGGCGACACGAAACCGATGTTATGACAACCTTTTGCCTGTAATTCGAGCATCATTTCAGCAAGGCGTTCGTGCGTAATTTCGTTTTTCTTTTGCTCTTTCCAAATTTGCGAAATTTGATAGTTTTGGCAATAAACACAGCGCAGATTGCAGTTGCCGAAAAAGATATTTCCCGCGCCGTTTGTGCCGCTCAAAACAGGTTCTTCGCCGAAATGCGCGGTGTAGCTCGAAACAATCGGCAGTCTGCCGGAATAACACGCGGCGATTTCGTCGTTCAGACGATTGTTGCCGCAGTCTTTCGGACAAACAGTGCAGCTTTCAAGCAGTTTTTCGAGTTTTTCAACTCTCTTTCGGAGTTGTCCCGTCCTCAATAATTTGAGAAATCTGGGTTCTGATTCTTCGTTTTCCGTGTGCATTATAAGTGTATTTGTTGATGATTTCCTTCGGCGCGACGACGTTTGCCAATGCCCAGGTAAAGTCCATTTCGGCGTTGACCGTCGCCGTCGCCATTCGCGTTTCGAGCAGCATCAAAATACTGCCGTAAAACAAAAAAACAATCCCGATAATGCCGACCGGAATCGGCAGCCAGCGGTAAGTGTTGAAAAACGCGCCGATGGCAATAGTTACGCTCGTCAAAATAAAAAGACACAAGCCGTAATAAAACGCACCCATCGCCCGCTGCAAAATGCGTGCGCGGCTCGTAACTTTATCGAGCAGTTTGACTATCGTATCAATTCGTTTTTCGTAGAGCGGAATCTTGCTTTTATCTTCGATAGAAATCATTAATTCGCTTAACCGCTGTTCTAACTCGCGCACGCGGTCAATCACGCGACCCAATCTGGTCGAAGTCGAAAGCACGAGCGAACCCGTCGCCGAAATCAATAAAGTCGGCGTAACCATCGCCGTCAAAAATTCGATGGTCGAAGTGAGTGCGTTCGGGTTTAATGAAATGACATCTTCGGCGAAAAACATAAAAAGATTCTAACGCAAAGACGCGAAGACGCGAAGGAATCTTATTTTAGTTTTAGCAAAAAACCTTTACGCCCTTGCATCTTCGCTCCTTTGCGTTAAAAAATAAAGCTATGAATACCAACAATCAAAAGCAAGGCACAATAAAAGTTCTGCGGCACGAAAGCGAAATTCTGAAAAATAATCCGCTCGGTGACAATTATATCCGTGATTTAATCATTTATCTTCCGCCGGATTATGACGAAAATAAATCTTACCCGACGGTTTATTGTCTGACCGGATTTACCGGGCGCGGCAAAATGCTGCTCAACGACAACGCTTTTTCGCCAGATTTGGCGGAAAGAATGGATAAGTTGATTTCTGAAAACAAAATCAAACCGATGATTGTCGTGATGCCCGATTGTTTTACGCATTACGGCGGTTCGCAATATATCAATTCGAGCGCGACGGGCGATTACGAAGATTATTTGACGCGGGAAATCGTGCCGTTTGTTGATGAGAATTTTTGCACGATAAATGATAAAAACTCACGTGCCGTAATGGGCAAATCTTCGGGTGGTTACGGCGCGTTGATAATGGCGATGCGCCACGCGGATATTTTCGGCTTTGCGTGTTCGACGAGCGGCGACGCTTATTTCGATTATTGTTATCTGCCGGATTTCCCGAAGGCGTTTCGCGCCGTTAAAGGAAATCCGCGAAAACTCGTCGAAAAAATGTGGAACGAAGAAGCGAGAAAAGGCAAAGACGATTTTGCCGGATTAAATATTATCGGAATGAGCGCGTGTTATTCGCCGAATCCTGAAAGCAAAATCGGTTTTGATTTGCCGTTTGACTTAGAAACAGGCGAAATTCGCCGCGATGTTTGGGAAAAATGGCTCGAACACGATCCGGTGCGGCTTGTGGAAAAGTCTGTGGAAAACTTGAAATCTCTTAAACTTTTCTACATTGATGCTGGAACTCGTGATGAATTTTATCTTGATTTGGGCGCGAAGATTTTGTGCGAAAAGTTAAAAGATTTTGACATTCCGCACATTCACGAAGAATTTGACGACGGACATATGAAAATTTCGTATCGCTACAATCGCTCGTTGGAGTTAATTTCAGAAAATTTTGAAGAAAATTTACAGGGATAATAAGATGAACAGGGATAAATCTTAAGTTAAGTTTGAAAACGAAAAATTTTATCCTATTTATCCTTTTATCCCTGTAAATTATTTTCGTGCAACACGCTCGACTTCTGCGTTCATTTTGCCGGTCAGCATAAACCACGCCATTTTATAATCGCTGACGAATGACCAAAAAGGATATTTGAAAGACGCAGGTTTGTTGTGTTCGACAAAAAAATGAGAAAACCACGCAAACGCATAACCGACTGCGAAACAAAGCGGAATATAAAGCCAATGTCCGCCGCGAATAATCCAGATGAGCAAAACAATTCCCAATGTCGTGCCGACAAAGTGTAAATATCGCGTCAAAGGTTCTTTGTGTTCGGTAACATAAAAATCCCAAAATTCAGCGTAATTTTTTGGTTTATTCATTTTACTCAAAATTAAAATGCGAATTGACAAGTTAAAAATATTTTAGATTTTTAATTCCTTTACTTTGCGAACTTTGCGCCTTTGCGGGAGAAAATGATTTCCCGCAAAGGCGCAAAGTTCGCAAAAAAAATCGAAACACTTTGACATTCATTACAACAGCTGATTCACATAAAAACACGGATAAATCTGAAAAGACGAATCCGTGTTTATGCTTGAAATTTGTTTTGAACAATTTTAACCGATAAACATTTCGTCTTCCGTATAAACACGGTCAATCCGTTTCGGCGAAGGCGCAAGCAGAACTTCCAAGCCTTTTCGCACGCCTGCCATAATCGCCGCGATTTCCCGCGCCGGTTCGACGACTTTTTCCTGTATAAAATCCGTCGTCGTTATAACTTGCTGCTGCGTTCGGTCAATCGTTTGGCTGACGAGCGCAACTTTTTCTTTGGCTTCGTGCGCCGTCATTCCGACAAGCTGCTTAATTTCAGCAACTTCATCTTTGATAAGTCCGGCGGATTCGGAAAAATACTTGGTCGCCGTCGAAAGATTACCGGAAATTTCCGTGAACTGCACCGAAATTTGTTTGCCTTGTTCGCCGATGGCATCAACCTTTGTGATGAGCGGTTCAAATTTTTCTTCAACCCGCTCAACCGTGTCGGTAACCTTTTTGATGATTAGTGCAATCGCAATCAGCGCAATTGCCATTACGACAAAACAGACGGCAATGACAATGGATGCAATCATTATCCAAAATATCGGTTCACTAGTGTTCATTATTCTATTGTTCCTTTTTTGTATCGCCCGGAATTTCTAAAATTTTATCTTTATTATCTTTAATCGGATAGCTCGGACGACCTTCGGTAATTGCGTTCGATTCGGTACGCCGTTTTTCATCCTGATAGGCTTCCTTTCCGGCTTCAATCGCGGCGGAAAACGGATTTTTTGTCGAGCTGACCGCTTCTTTCGCCTTTCCGGTCAAATCGCCGGCTTTTCCTGCCAGTTCACCGGCTTTATCTTTTAATTCTCCGGCTTTGTCCTGCGCCGTTTGATAAAGTTCGGTTGCTTTTTCGCGGCTTACTTCGTAATAATCGCCGGCTTTTTCTCCGACCAACGCGGCGGTTTCTTTGCCTTTTTCCACTCCTTTACGGGTTACATCGGCAATATCGCCGCGCAGTTCTTGTCCCGATTTCGGCGCAAAGAGCAATGCCAAAATAGCTCCGATACCGATGCCGCCGAGCAAATAGGTAATTTTAGTCGTCGCACCGTCTTCTCTTTCGTTTTCGTATTCGTATTTCATATATTTATCTCCTTTTCGCAATTAAATTTGCAGCAAAAATCCTGTTAAATTTTCGATACATTGAATATATCAGAAAGAAACTAAAAACTAAAAACTAAAAACTAAATGTGAAAAACTAAATTTGCTTTGACAATTCGCGGTATATTTTGCAAATCGGGTAAAACTTCGACACTTTGCCAGATGTTTGACGAAAACATCTGTTTTACTTCGTGTGCTTGACCGAAACCGATTTCCATTAATAAAAATCCGCGCGGCTTTAAAAATTGCGGAGCATCGTCAACAATTTTTTTGATAATCGAAAGCCCGTCCGCGCCGTCCGTCAAAGCAGAAAGCGGTTCAAAATCACGAACTTCCGCCTGTAAACTTTTTATATCTTTGCTTGAAATATACGGCGGATTTGAAACTATTAAATTAAATTTTTCGGTTTGTAAAATATTGAAAACATCTGAAATCTTTAACTCTAATCTGTCAAAAACATTGTGAGTTTCAGCATTTTTTCCGGCGATTTGCAAAGCCTTTTCGGAAACATCCAGACCAATCGCCGAAGCCGTTTTAATTTCGTGCAGAATCGAAACCGAAATGCAGCCCGAACCGATGCCGACTTCGCAAAATTTGGCGTTTTCCGGCAAAATTTTGACTGCATTTTCAACGATTAATTCTGTTTCGGGGCGCGGAATCAAAACGTCTTTTGTAACTTCAAAATCCAAACCGTAAAATTCTTGTTTTCCCGTAATATGTTGAAAAGGTTCACGTTTAGCGCGTCGCTGTAAAAATTCACGAAAGCGTTTTTCTTCTTCGCCGGAAAGTTCGTATTCGGAATACGCGATGAGAAAAGTTCTATCTTTTTGCAAAGTAAAAGCGAGAAGCGAATTCGCTTCCCGGCGCGGTTCGGCAATTCCACTTTGCCGCAAAACTTCGGCGGCGATTTTCAAAGTTTCGGAAATGTTCGGCATTTTTCTAATTGTCTGCGGCGAAAAAATTTACATTTTAACCGCTTTTGTCGCCACAAAAGTCGGAATATATTTATTCAAAATCCGCGCTTCGTCCGTCCACCAATCTTCGTAAAAACCGCCGATTAAAAATCCGGCGGCGATTTGCCCGCCGATTTGATCGTCGAGCGTGTGGCTGAATTCCAAAGGTTCGCCCGCTTCGAGCATTTTATTTAATTCGTCTTCGTTTAACGATTCCAAATCCGAATACGGAATTTTATGTCTAAATTCCAAAACATCTCTTTCTTCTTCGGCATACCGGTCAAAAACATAAACAAACGGATGATTAAAACCCGAAAGCAAAAAGCCGCCGCTCCGCAGAACGCGGTAACATTCGTTCCAAATCGGCTGGAGTTCGGACATAAAACAGTTCGAGCAGGGATGAAAAATCAGGTCAAACGATTCGTCTGCAAACCTCGATAAATCTGCCGCGTCGCCTTGTTCCGTTCTGATTTTGAGATTTTCCCGCGCCGCCGCAAATTCATCTCTTTCAAGCTGTTTCACCGAAGCGTCAAACGACGTAACACTTGCGCCCGCCGCCGCTAAAATCGGCACTTGCTGACCGCCGCCCGAAGCCAGACACAAAATATCTTTCCCGCGAACATCGCCAAACCATTCGCGCGGAACAGCTTTTATCGGCGTTAAAATTATTTCCCACTCACCGCGCCGCGCTTTTTCAATTTCTTCAGAGCAAACCGGCACACTCCATTCGATATTTTCGTCGGCTAATTTGTCCCACGCACGGCTGTTGTGTTTCAGAATATTCATTTCAATTAATTTTCCTGACGCAAATACCAAATCGGCGCGATGAAAGCTAAATTCTCTCTTTCGTTTTCGCCAAAAAAAGGTTTGATATTCTCGGACAGCCAAATTTCAACTTCTTCAATCGTTTTCGCGCCGTTTTCAATCGAATTTATGACATTTGTTATTGTCATCAAAAAATCAACCGTTTCCCTGCGCGAAAATGCGATTTTGTTTTCGTGCCATTCTTCCTTTATCAAAACAAAATCTTTCGGGTTTTCGCTCTCTGTTTCAAAAGATCTTTCGGCTCGCGGCGGAGTCGGAAAATTTTTTAGAAATTCATTTTTATACCATTCGTTAAACTTAGAATTATCAAACATTTTGCCAAGAAAGTAATTATCGTAAGCGATAATGAAACTTTTCGGCTTGAGAATTCTGTCAGCTTCCGCAAAAAATTTGTGTTTATCAATCCAATGAATCGCTTGCGAAACAGTTATCAAATCGAATTTACCTTCAGAAAAAGGCAAATTTTCGGCGGAAGCAGCGAGATATTCGATGTTATTTTTTTTCTTTGCCAAACGGAGCATTTCGGTTGAAACGTCCAAACCAACGACATTTTCGGCTATTTCCGTTAAAGCCGCGCTCGAAAATCCCGTTCCGCAACCGACATCCAGAGCGAAAGAAAAAGATTTTTCAATTGAAAGTGATTCTTTAATTTTTTCAATAACAAACGAATGATACTGCGGACGACCTTTCGCATATCTTTTCGCCACGGTTTTCGGATTAAAATAATTTTTGTAAACTTCGCTCATCAAAATACTTTTTATTTTTTACTTTCTACTTTTTACTTTTCACCGCGCTCCATCGCCGCGCAGAATCGCCGGAAGAGTCAGCAGGATTATTTTCAAATCGAGCCACAACGACCAGTTTTCAATGTAATACAAATCAATTTTGACCATTTCATCAAACATCAGCCGATTTCTGCCGGAAACCTGCCAAAGTCCGGTAATTCCGGGTTTCATATCGAGCCGTTTGCGATGCCAGATGTCGTATTCTTCAACTTCATAAGGAATCGGGGGACGCACGCCGACGACGCTCATTTCGCCTTTTAGAACATTTAAAAACTGAGGCAATTCGTCAAGACTCGTGCGCCGCAAAAATTTTCCGATTTTTGTAATTCGCGCATCGTTTTTAACTTTTCCAAATACGGGTTTTTCTTCGTCGCCCGCGTTTGCTTCGCTCGAACCTTTGATGTTTTTGCGATAAGTTTCACGGTGAACAGATTCGTCCGCGTTTGCTTGCATCGTGCGAAATTTATAACAGAGAAATTTGCGTCCGTCCATTCCGACGCGCTCTTGTTTGAACAGAATTGCGCCGCGCGAATCGAATTTTATAAACAGCGCGATTAAAAACCAAACGGGAGCAAGCAAAACGAGCGTAACGGCGGAAATCAGTATATCCGAAATACGTTTGATAAATCTTTCCGCCTCCGACAAAGGTTCGCGGAAAAGGCGCACCATCGGCAAAATTCCGATTTGTTCGACGCTCGTTTTTTGCGGCAGAAAATTAAACAATGACGGCGCGAGCCGAAATTCGACTTTTTGTTTGCGCCCGATCTGCATCATCGCTTCAAAAAGTTTTTCGCTCGGAATTCGGTTGTCAGTGATAATTACTTCCTGAATTTCAAGTTCGCGGATAACATTCGGCAAATCATTCAAATTGCCGACAATCGGAACTTCATTCGGATTTTGGATTTTAGATGTTGGATCTTGGATTGATTGGACTTTGGACTTTGGACTTTGGACTTTGGACTCGTCGCTTTCGACAATGCCGACGACGCGATAGCCCAAATCGCGCCGTTTCTGTAATTCACGAATCGTTTGTTCAGCTTCGGCGTTTGTGCCGACAATCAAAGTCGGAATCAAATTGATGTCGCGTTTTCTGACCAGTGTTTGCAAATATCGCAAACCGAGATGAAAAAAGGTGAAAACGAAAAGTGCCAACGCAAAATCAAGCGTGAAAACGCCGCGTGAATAGGAAAATTCACGAAACGCGAAACCGCCGCGAAACAGAAAAGTAAAGGCGATAATCAAAAGCGAACCGAGCGCGACGGCTTTGAAAATTTTGATAAATTCGGCGATATAGGAAAACGCGCCCTGAAGCCGATAAACCCTTTGCGAAACAAACATCGCCAGACGAATCGGAATTATGAAAAGCAAAACTCCGGCATACGGCGCAAAATCTTCGCTCCAATTCCACGATGTCGGCGAAAAAACCGGATCGCCTTCGCGCCAAATAAAAGCGAGCGCAAAACACAAAACAGAGAAAATCGCGTCAAAAAGAAAAATCAAAACTTTTACCGACGGCAAAACCCATTGCGGAACGCGCTTTTCCGCTTTGACAAGATTTATTTTGGTTTCAACGGCAGTTTCAGCTTTCATTTTAATCGCTTTAATCTTTTTAAGATAATAACCGATTTGTTGAAATTTTCAGACTCTTGTTTTATAAGTGATTGACTGGTAATCTGTTGTAAAATAAAAGCATCATCTAATTCATCAAGAAATTATGGACAACGAGAAACAAAATCGGCGCGAGTTTTTAAAACTTAGCGCGGCGGGAATTGCCGCGCTAAGTTTGATAAAAAATATCAAAGCGGGTGAAATTTTATCTTTTGAAACGGAGTTTGAATTGACCGAAACAACCGTCGGCGAATTGCAGGCGAAAATGAAATCGGGCGAAATTTCTTCGAGAAAACTCGTCGAAATGTATCTGCAAAGAATCAAGGAAATTGATCCGAAAATCAATTCCGTCATCGAAATCAACCCGGACGCGCTGAAAATCGCCGACGAAATGGACAAAGAACGCAAAAAAGGCAAAATGCGTTCACCGATGCACGGCATTCCGATTTTGATAAAAGACAATATTGATACCGCCGACAAGATGAAAACCACTGCCGGGAGTTTCGCGCTAATTGACGCACCGACTCCGAAAGAAGATGCGTTTTTGGTTCGGCAGTTGAGAAAATCGGGCGCGATTATTTTGGGCAAAACCAATCTGAGCGAATGGGCGAATTTTCGTTCGACAAAATCAATCAGCGGCTGGTCGGGTCGCGGCGGACAGACGAATAATCCGTATATTTTAGACCAAAATCCGTGCGGTTCGAGTGCCGGAACAGGCGCGGCGATTTCCGCCAATCTTGCAACGGTTGGCATCGGCACGGAAACCAACGGTTCGATTATTTGTCCGGCGACGCGCAACGGAATTGTCGGCATTAAACCAACGCTCGGCTTAATTTCCAGAAGCGGCGTGATTCCGATTGCACATACGCAGGACACAGCGGGACCGATGACGCGAACCGTCAGTGATGCGGCGATTTTGCTCGGCGTTTTAGTCGGAAAAGATAAATCCGACGCGATAACTTCAGACGCTTCAAAAGGTCGAAAAGATTACGCGAAATTTCTTGACAAGGACGGTTTGCGCGGCGCGAGAATCGGCGTGGCGCGGCAGTTTTTCGGCAGAGATGAAAAGGCTAAAGCGATTATCGAAGCGCATTTGCAGACTTTAAAAGACGGCGGCGCGACTTTGATTGATGTCGAATTTCCGACCATCAAAGATTTCGGCAAATATGAAACGACGGTTTTGCAATACGAATTCAAAACCGATTTGAACAAATATCTCGCCGCGAGAGGCGCGAAATATAAAACGCTCGCCGAATTGATCAAATATAACGAAGAAAATAAAGACCGTGAATTGCCGCTGTTCGGGCAGGAAATTTTTATCGAATCGGAAAAACGCGGCGATTTGACCGACAAAGAATATATCGAGGCGTTGCAAAGTTTGAAAAAAGGAACGCAAACCGACGGAATTGATGCTGTCGTCGCTAAAGACAAACTCGACGCGATTGTTTCGACGGCGGGCGGCGCAACGTGGTCGCTGGCGGCGGTTGCCGGTTATCCTTATATTACAGTTCCCGCCGGTTTTATTGACGAAATGCCGGTCGGAATCGGATTTTTCGGACGCGCTTTTACCGAGCCGAATTTAATTAAAATCGCCTACGCCTTTGAGCAAAAAACTAAAGCAAGACAAATACCGAAATTTCTGCCGACAATAAAAAAAGAGTCATCAACTTGATGACTCTTCTTCTGTTTTAAAATTGGCTCCGCAGGTAGGGTTTGAACCTAAAATTTATTTGTTGTCTTTATTCTACTTAACCTATCACAATCTCTTTTTGTGTCCAAACCGAGTCCATCAGCTCGCTTTTTTCTGTGAATCGGTGACGAAGGTTTCTAAAACCGAAGTCGCCTTTTTGCGGCTTTCTCTCGTGGCGTGGGAGTAGTGCAAAATTAAGTTGGCGTCGGTGTGTCCGGTGATGGCGCCGACGGTCGAGAGGTCTATTCCGGCTTGCAGCATTCTTGTAACTGCCGTGTGGCGGGCGTCGTGGGTGATAAAGCCGCCTTTGATGTCAGCGCCGTAAGTGATGCCAACCGCTTTGGCGGCTTCGCGGAGGATTTGGTGGTATTTGGTGACGGAGTTACCGGTTTTTGAGAAGACGAATTCGCAGACTTTTCCGCGCTGTTTTGGATTATCGGAGCGGAAGGTTTCGCGGTCGCGCAATATGGATTCGATACTTGGCGTGATCTCTAAATACCGAACGACTTTTGCCGATTTGAAGCGCGTTTTTGTGCCGATGATCTGGAGAATTTTCGCTTGGTAATCTATTTGTGACCAGCGGAGGGCGATGATCTCGCCGACTCTCGCGCCTGTTAAAAGCGCCATCTGGAAAACCTGTCCGACGACGATGCGGCGGCGGAAATCTATATTGCTTTCGTCCTCGCGTTTTGCGGAGAGCAGATGCGTGAGGACTTTCATCACTTCGTCCTGTGTGATCAATCTTTCGCGGCGGGATTGTTCGACTTTCGGGCGCGGAATTTTGGGAGTTGGAAATCCGACGAGTTCGGGGAAATTGACGTGCGCCGAGTGGATCGCGGAGCCGAGGCAGGTAACTTCGCGGTTGATTGAAGACGCTTTGATCTCACGAGAGCGTTCATCAATATAAAGCTGGATGTGCGCGGGCGCGAGTTCGTTAAAGCGGAGGCGTTTCGGCAGCATCGAGAGCCATCGCGAAAAGATCGTTCTGGCGCGGACTCGTTCTTTTTTGCTTTCGATTCGTTCGAGCCGTTTTTCCAAAACTTCAGCGACAAAAGGGAATTTCCTCGTTTGCAGATCGTATTTGCCTTCTTTTTCGCTGACGCGAATCTGCGCGACGGCTTGTTCGGCGATCTGACGGGAGGCGAAACCGCTTTCGCGGCGGCGCGCGCCGTTGCCAAGTCGAATGTCGAAACCCCACGACCAGAACTGCTTTTTAGCGGCGTCCCAGCGCCAGGCGGGTTTTTCCTTGTTGCTGTAAATTTTTTTGACTGCCATAACTTTTTCCTCTTCGCGGACGGGCAAAGATTTGATCTTTCTACAAACTTTCGCTCTTTCGCTGTTCGTTCATTGATAAAACCTTGTATTGTGTGTGAAAACATCGAGGCAAAAAATTTTAATCGTCCGATCTTAATTTGATAAATGTCACGTCATTATCTTTGGTGATTTCCGCCAGAAGTTCTGGTGTCAGCTTGCCGATGAATTCGAGTTTCACGTCGCCGCAATCCTGCAAACATTCTTTCGGGACGCGGGCGATCGGTTTCCAGTCTTTCGGAAATTCTTTTTTTACACTTTGCTCATCAGAATTTTTCATCATTTTTGCTCCTTCTATCTGAAAATTATCTAAAAAATTAGATTCCGTGTTCGGCGAGAATTTGCAGGCGTTCGTGCAAAATTCGTTCGGCGTATTCGGAAAAGTCGTCGGCTTCCGTGACTGCTTTTTCGAGTTGACCGCGCGGCAGAATCGCAATCAAAGCGATGGCGCGGGCTTCGGTTTCCTGACGTTGGCAACGCGGCGGCGTGTGCAAAAAGTGATGCGCAATTTCGTGGAAAGCGTTTTCTAACCAGAAGACGCCGCGCAGAGCGGAATTTAGATAAATGTGCGGGCGGCGACCGTCGCAGTAATAAAATCCGTCAACATACAAACGCATCTCGACGACGCGGATGTTTTCTTTTTCGCAGATCGTCCAGAAATCTCTTTCCGTCAACACTTTCTCGTTAAAGTGCGGAATGATCTGCCTGATGCGAGAGATGGCGAGGTTCATAAAGCTTTTAAAATTCCCCCAATTCATTAAAATTTTCATTCCTGCGCTTCGACCAGCGAGCGGATGATGCCCGCGATTTGTTTCTGCGCGATCTTTTTGTTTTCGGGCGAAAGTCTTTCGTAGCCGCTCATCAAAGCGGGAAATTCTTTGCCGAGATCGTCGCTCGTCTGCGGCAAATAGTTGAGCGTGACGAGCAGTTCCTGGCGCGACACCTGCAAATGATAGGCGAGCGCGTCCACGACTTCGGGCGACGGGTAGTATTTGCCGCTTTTCGTCTTCGCCGAATCGTTCGCCAGGTCGCCGACATACGCGGGCGACTTTCCGATGCGCCGGGCAAGCTCGGCTTTTGATAAATTCAATTCATTTAAGCGGCGTGTCATCAGCTCACCCAGCTTTTCATCCTTCATAAACTTTCACCTCGTTAATTATAAGACAACACCTTACAATAATAAAGTCAGTTGAGAACTGATTTTTTATAAGCTGATACTTGATATTTTATTTCAGTTTGATTAAAATCAGTTTCGTTATGAAAAACAAAACGGAAAATATCGAGTTTGACGGTGGCAAATTAGTCAGCTTGAGGCGCGAAAATAATCTGTCGCAAGCCGAAGTCGCCAGGCAGATCGGGATTCGCCCGCAGTCTTTGTGCGGCTTCGAGAAAAACAAATACAATCCTTCAGCGCGGACTTTGACCAAGCTGTGTGTTTTGTTCGACGCCCGACCGCAGGATTTTGTGAGAAGTTAAAAAGATCGGGGCGAAAAATTTATCGTCTATTTTTTTGATTCTTGAATAAGGTAACAGCTTAATAAAACTAAGTTGAAAATGTATATGAGCTTAATTCGCAAACAAACATTAATAAATCTGTGCTGTGCGGCGCGGATGCTCGATCTGGACGAAAGCACCCTGCGAAAAGGGCAAGCCGGGACCGAGAGCCTGACGCAAGTTAGACGCGGAAACGGTCGAAGGCAGCGCGTGTCATTCATTTTAGAAGAAGTCATTGAGCTGAAAATCGAATGGATTGAAACGGCGCAAAAACCGAAATCGCGCCTGCGCTTAGTCGGGTGAAAAATATGAGTCGTCAGAGATATTTGCGCGTGAGAAATTTCGACCAGTTCCAGCATTACAAAGAGCGAAATCCGATTTGGATCAAGCTGTATTGCTCACTGCTCGACGATTACGATTTCGCGCAATTGCCTGACGAAACCAAATTTCACGCCATCGGGCTGATGCTGCTCGCCTCGCGCTTAAATAACAAATTTCCCGATGACGAACCGTGGCTCCGCGCCAAAATCAACGCCGAAAAGCGAATTGATCTGGAAAAACTGCTCGAAATCGAGTTTCTGGAAGTCGCCGAAACGGAAAAATCAACCCGAAAACAGGGGGCGAAAAATCAAGCTAATGCCCGTAAATCGAACAAAACAAATGATGATCCTGCTAGCACAGAATTTTCGGACGATGACACGAGCGATAGCGCAGAAGAGAGTAGAGAAGAAGAAAAGAGAACACACACACAGCAGAAGAGAGGCGACGATGCGCCAGAAGAAAAAAAAGAAGAAAAAGCTGTGTGTGTGATTTTGGAAAATTTTCCCGAAAACGGCAACGGACATAAATCCGAATTCTCTCTCGAAGACTGTTTCGCTTACGTGAAAATTTGCGAAGCAAAAGGCGAGTCGGTCAAAAACGCCAAAGGCTTGGCAAGCCATCTCTACAAAACCGGAGAAGCCGATGCCTTCATTCTCGCCGCGCTGCACCCGGAAAAAACGCGCGAAAAGGAGATCGAAATTTACGGCGAACCGCGCCGATTTACCGACGAGCCATGCGGCGTTTGCTTCGGCTCAAAAATGGAAGTGGTTGAAGGCAAAGGCGCAAGACCCTGCCCGAACTGCAAAAACGAAAAAAATCACAGCACAGGCAAACAGCCTGAAGGAGAAAAATATGAATAAGAAAATTTTGTTATTTATTTTAGTTATTTTCACGCTGACCGCATCGAGCGCGTCGGCTCAGGATTTTTACAAATCGCGCCCGTTTCCGCTTGGCAACTTGCTTTCCGGTATTCAGGAACGCAGCGATTCTCTCGTTTATATTTCCGAGCAGGATTGGGATGTCAACGCCTTCGTCATCGGTCGCAACGTTTCGGTATTAAACACTGAAACATTCAAACAGGCGAATCCAAAAGTTCTGTATGAAACCGTCGAAGATTTTCCGGTTGATGATTTTTGGTGGCGCCTGGAACAAAAAGATTATCGCTGGACGCGCCTCAGAAATTACCTCGAAGCGAATCTCGCGCAAATTCACGTTTTCAAGGTTGGCGACGTTCGCCGCGACGTTTATGTCGTCGGACTTTTTCAAGGTCACATCGTCGGCGTGCGAATGTTCGCAATCGAGACTTAGGGAGAAAACCGAATGAAACTAAACACGAAAATTTGTGTTGTTTACGATTGCCAAAGCTGCGGCGAGCGGTGCGAAACCGAAACGGATTTTCCGTGGATTGATGAAACGTCAATTTTCAAATGCGACTTCTGCGGCGCGACTTCGCGCATTCAAATGATTTTAGTTAAGGAGAAAAACGATGATCGAGAAACACTTCGTTCAGCAAGTAACGATTGACGAGCAACTCGCGGAAGTAAAACGCGAGATTGCGATGCGCCAAAAAGTTTATCCGAAATGGATAGAATCGGGTTCGCTGCCGAAGCAGAAAGCCGATTTTCAAACTCTCGTAATGGAAGCCGTTTTGATTTCTTTGCAGGAAATTGCCAAACAAAAAGTGCCGCAAGCCGGCTTGTTTTGAATGCCGGAGAATTGCGGATTCGATCACGAATTTCGTCACGCGGCGGGAAAACTATGGCGTTGTTTGAAATGCGAAAAAGTGATTTATCGAGAGCGAAAAAGCGATGAATTTTAAAACAAATTCTTGTTATAGAGAAAAAGAAAAAAAATTAATCGTCGAAACGCTGCTCGGCGGGCATTCGATTCTGGTGGTCGGCAAAGCCGGCATCGGCATTTCCGCGCTGCTGAAATTCGCCTGCGAAGAACTCGAAAGCAAAGGCTTGAAACTCTTAAAAATCGCGCCCGGTTCGATCAAACAGATTTTGGTGTCCTTAGCTTTTCAACTTTCGCTTTATTCGGAAGACGACAAACTGCCGACCAGCCCGCGATTACAAGAGGAAGTCGTGGAAGTTTTGAAATACGGGAATTTCGTCATTGTCATTGACGAAGCGAACCGTCTTTCAATAGCCGTCCGTTCGTGGCTCGAAGAACTGCACGAAAACAGTCAGCTTTTCCTGCTTGGCGCAAAACCCGCGCTGGCGCGAGATATTTTTCTCAAACTGCCGCGTATGGAATTGAAGCCTTTGGATTACGAGTTTATTAGAAAAATTATTTCCGAAACGGCGGAAGAACTGCAAATTGAATTAACGCCCGCCGATGTTGCGACTTTGCAGGAACGCTGCGGCGGCAATCCGATGCTCGCGCGAAGAGTAGTTCGAGAATATCAAATCGGGCTAAAGCCGAACGCGCTCGACCACACCGAATGGATCAACGGCACACCGTTTTTAATCGCCGCTCTGATTTGCTTAACCGCAATCCGCTTCATCGGGCGCGGCATCGGCGACACGAATCTTTATATCTTCGGCGGAATGCTGGCGGTCGTCGGTTCGCTCGTGCGCCTGTTTATGTTCAGTCTGCCGAAAGGTTCAAAGAAATTGGGAGAGTAAAAAGTGACGGCAAAAAATCATTTTCTATTCAGCATTGCGGCGGCGAGCTTGACGCTCGGCACGATTGACCCGTTCGTTCTACTTCTGGCGGGCGCGATGTCTTTGCTGCCCGATATTGATTCGTCAAAATCAGTTGTCGGAAAGATTTTCTTTCCGCTTTCCAGATTGATCGAAAGACATTTCCCGCACCGCACCTTTACGCACTCGTTTTTTATGACGGCGATTCTCGCAATCGGCGCGATTCCGCTGGCATTTGAGGGAAAAGAGTTTTATTTTGCCGCGCTAATCGGTTTCTTTTGCGGATGGTTTCTCGACGTTTTCACAAAAGCAGGAGTTTCGGCATTCTATCCGATGTCAATGGCGCGGCTCGTCATTCCTGCAAATCCCGCGCTGCGGCTTTCAACCGGCAGTAAAAACGAATGGTTTTTCTCGGTGATTTTCTTGGCTTTGTTTATAATTTCGTTTCAACTTCATTCGTCGGGTGGCGTGATGCAGATTTTCACATCATTGCTCGCGCAGCCGACCGGAGTTGCAGAACTATATTTAGCGCACAGCAACAAAAGTAGGATTTACGTCAATCTGTCCGGTCAAACTTCGACAGGACAAATCAGCGGTAAATATGAAGTCGTATCGCTTTTATCAAACAACACTTTTCTCATTCGCAAAGAAAACTCTTTGTTGTTGGTTGGCGATTCAAACTGCCTGCATTGCCAAATTAGAAGCGATTCGGCAAAAGGCGAAATCGGCGAAGCGATCTACGTTTCGACGCAGGAAGTCCGCTTGAATGACCAGCCGATCAGCAAATTCTTGGAGCATTTCAGCGGGCGCGAAATTCAGGTATCCGGCGAACTCGTTTTACCGAACGAGGAAATCAACATTCCGAACTCGCAGATGAAGTTTAATTCAATCACTTTGACAACAAATCTTGATTCAAAATCTGCGCGACTGCAAAACGCCAGCCTCGAAGATTTGCGCCCGCTGTCAAAATTTACGGCAACCGGAAGTCTGATCGTCAAAACGATAACACAATGAAAAAGATATGGCTTTTAATTATTACACTTATGATCTCGACCGCCTGCAAAACCGCCGCGCCGACGAATGTTTCAATCGATTCGGCGCGGTCCGAGAAACCTTTAACAATTGGCGACAACCGAACTTTTTCCAGCGAATCTTTTCCAAACGAAATAAAGGTGCGCGTCACGATCTCGCGCCCGGAAGATCTGCGCGTTCAGGTGGGAGAAAAGATAAAAACCGGCGACGTGATCGCTGACAGAAGCCGGGAGAGAAACGCTTTACTCCAACAAAAACAGCAAGCGCAACTCGCGCTCGAACGGATAAAAAAACTGATGTATTTGAAAGATGAAAATTTGGAAAAACCCGTTTTGCCCAATGCCTCGTTCGCCGAATACGAAGCGGCGATTAATCGCGCTTCCGTATCAGTCGAATCCGCGAAACGAGCGATCAATTTGCAGGAATCGCGAATTAAAGAAATCGAATCGCTGCCGTTTCCGGTTGACTTAACCAAAGTGAAACAGCACGAATTGGCGCGGCTCGAACTACTCAAAGGCGAGTCATTAGCCGCTGAAAGCAATTTGAATTTAGAACGAGCCAAACTCGAAACGGCGAAAGCCAACCGCATTTATTCGGAACAAAAAGACGCGCTCGAAATAAATAAAACAAAAATAACTGTTCGAGAACAGCGCATTACGCTCGAAGCGAACATCACGCAGATCGAAGCGCAAATCGTAAATCTCAACGTGCAGATCGTCGCGCTGTCTGCGGTTCGCGCGCCGTTCGCCGGAACAATCAAAAAAATCAATTGGGAGGGACAAAATAATGCCGAAATTAATGTTGTTATTACTGTTGATGTTGACTCTGGCGGCGAATCTCAAAGCGCAAAATGATTTACGCGAAGCGTTTTGTTTCGATTCATCTGAAACGTGCGTCGAAAAATTAACCGCGCAATCCATCGCTAATTCCGAAGAAATCAAAGTGCTGGACGCCACAATCAAACTCGCTAGGCGAAAAGGCTGGACGCAATACATTGACGTTTCCGCGATTGACCCGCTTACGCTTTCCGTCCAAATCCTCCGCAACATCTTCGGCGGCGGCGAACGGCAACAGCGGAAATTATCAATCGCGCAAATCGAACTGCGCCGGTCCGAAACCGTCCAAAAGATTCGCGCCGAAATTACGAACCTGCTCATCGAAGCAGAAAACTTTGAGCGCAAACGCCTGCAATCGAAAATGCTATACGACGCGCAAAGCTCGCTCGTCGCCGTCCTCGAAGTTTCCTACAAAAGCGGCGAACTCTCGACCGAACGAATGATGCCCGTCTGGGAAAAACTCGACTATTTCAAGATCGAAATTCAAACCTTTGAGACCGAACGCGAAACAATTAGGAAAAAATTAGTTGGTTTGATCGAGCCGAAGCGGTTTGTGGAATTGACGCGCGAAGATGCCAGAATGCAATTGATAAAAAATGTTGGAAATGCCTGGAATCTATCGGGAACAACAGAAGAACTAAATCTAATCGTACTCGACGCGAACGAAAAACGGCGCGTTTACAAAAGCGAAATGCTGAAAATCTTTCCCGAAGGAGTGAAGCATTTGCCCGATGAACTCAAACCGCGCGAAATTTATCCGACGGTAAAAAACGGAACACGAAAAGTTCAATACATCGGCAAAGCGGAAAGGTTCGGATTTAATTTTGTGCTTTTTCGCGCGCTTTTTCGCTAAATATCTCCAACCCAGAGCAGATGTTTTTTCAATTTAGTTTTTTCGAGGGCTTTGTAAAATCTTTCGTCAGCGGTAACGAATTGGCAGCCGAGCGAAATTGCCAGAGCCATTTACGTCCAATCGTAAACTGTTTGATTTGTCATCGTCGCGCCGGTGAAGGCGGATTTGATTGTTGAAGCGTGCGGGTGAAAAACGAGTTTTGTTTTGGAAAATTCTGCGACGATTTTCTGACCTTCTTTTTCGGTTATTTCGCGCCTCGCGACTTTTTTCCAAACGATATTGCCGAATTCGGGCAAGATGAGTTCCGGCGTGTGCAGCAAATCACCGCTTCTTTGAAGTTTGCCGGCTTCCTGCTCATAAACTTCGGGAACATACCATTTGATTGCGACGCTCGCGTCAACTACTTTATTCATCTCGCTCTATCTTCCCGAAGCAGTTCCGCACTGTCGCTGTGTTGCCGTCCGCGAAGCGAATCTTTGATTTTCTTCGCAACTTCCGAGTCAGACAAAGGCTCAAAATTTATTGCTTCGCTCAAAATAATTTGAACCTCGCGCTGCAAAGAACGACCGTTCCGCGCCGCTTTGGTTTTTAATTTCTCCAAAACCTTTTCGTCAACATCTCTTACTAAAACATTTGGCATAAATGCAAAGTCTCCTTTTGGTTGCTATCGTTATGATAGCACAAAGTCAAATCTCTATTAAAATCTTCAACAAAAAATAAACCTAATCACTTAGACAGCTTTTAATTTCAATTAAGTGAAATAAAAACTTATTGTCGGGAGATTCAGCAATTTTGGTTTCCTCTTGGCTTATGTGCCGCTATCGCTCGACATGCGCTTTAAGATTTTACCCGAATGCGCCTCTATTTTCGGATTCGCTCCGGCAAAAAACGCCTTCGCTCAATCGGTTCGGAAGTCGGCGCAGGAAGTGGATTCGGATTCGCTCCGCTCAATTGCGTGGATTCGCTTCGCTCAATTTATTGCGTCTCGGTCAAACCGCGACGATGCAAGCTGTCAACATCGAATACGCCGACGCGATGCGCCGCGCGATTCCGTCCGAAGAAAATGAATACAGAAGAGAACAAGCCAATGCAGGTTTTGAACCTTTACGCGAAGCCATTGAATTCGCCGTTACTTTACCCGAAAATGTTTCCGTCATAATCCGCGGCTTCTGGCTCTAGCTCGAAGGGGAAATTTTTCTTTGCAAAGACCAAATCAAATCCTTTGAAAGCGCCGACAGCATTAAATTTCGTTGGTCGAAAAACAAACAATCCTAGTATTTCGCCGCAGTTCCGTCGTCGAACAAAACCGGAAAAGTTTATTCATTTGAAGAAATAGAATCAATTTACGGGCGCGAAGTCGTCGGTGGAAGAGTCTGGCAATCAAATTTATCTGACTGAATAAACTATATTTGGACAAAAAGGTGTCATTGCTGTTTTATTTTTCCTATTGATTATATGATTTTCACCAGACAAAAAATCGGATAACTTATTGCCAACAGCGCGAGCGCGTAAAGACTCGGATACTGATTGCTGATGATGTATCCGAAGAATAACAGAACGGCAAAAATCAGCATCACAGACGGCGCGAACGAATAACCCCAAGCGCGAAACGGGCGCGGCGTATCGGGTTCGCGGCGGCGCAGGATGAACAGAGCGACGATCAGTAAAACAATGATCCCCAGACCGAGAAACTGCGAGGTCGTCGTAAGGAGCGTCTCAAACGAGTCTATGGCTGTAAAAACAATGGCGAATAATGATGTCGTTTTACTTATAATAAATCTTTTTATTTTTATAGTTTTGTTCTATAATCACCGGATAAATCCCACCAATAAAATTGTAATCAAGTCTTCGCCGAACTGGAAAAAGCATTTGACGAAAAAGATTGGCATTTACATCTCTTGAAGGTTGACCCGCTGATGGATTCGCTCTGCGACGACCCGCGATTCAAGAATTTGCTGAAACGGATGAATCTGCCAGAATAGAAAACTTTATGAAAGGATGCCACGAACGCCGCAGAGATTATTACGATGACACGCTTCTTTTTTGTCTCGATGGCGGAGCGCGTCTGCTCGAAGGTTCGGCGACCGATGAAACGAATACCAAAATACTCGGCGTGACGGATTTAGCGAACCGCAAACCGCGGTTCTTAATAATCGTTCAAGCGAATCGCCGACCGGACAGCAAACGAGCGAAACCGCCAGGACCGAAAACCGATTACCGGACGATATTTTGAACAGATTAAAATTTCAGTTTTGTTTTCTGATTTTCGCGCCGATTTTCTTCTTTATCGGCGGCGCGTCGGCGCAGTATCGTTTCGATCAATGGACGGCGGATAACGGTTTGCCGCAGAATTCGGTGACTTCCATCGCGCAGACGGCGGACGGTTATCTGTGGCTGACGACGAACGACGTATTGGTGCGTTTCGACGGCGTGCGGTTCACGGTGTTCAATAAGGGCAATTCGCCGAATTTGCCGAACAATCGTCTGAGAAAAATGCTGGCGGACGGCAACGCTCTGTGGATTTTGACCGATGAAAACAATCTGGTTCGTTTCCGCGGCGGCGAGTTCATTTGCGACTTTACAAAACAAGGTTTAGTTTTATACTTAGTTTTATACTCTAAGTTGAACAAAATATGGTAATTCCTTGCCTCCAAAGAAAAAATTTCCCTAACTTTAAGCGGAGGATTCTTCGGATTTGCCGGTTGTTGCCGCTTTGCCTGATTTTTCTTCTCGTTTCCACAATTTTTTCCCAATATCGAATTGAAAATTGGTCAACCGAACAAGGATTGCCTTACAAAACAGTGAGGTCGGTTTTGCAGACGCGCGACGGTTATATTTGGGCGGCGACTTTAGACGGATTGGCGCGGTTTGACGGCGTGCGTTTTACGGTTTTCAATACGGCGAACTCGCCCGGCTTGAAAACAAATCGCCTTGCCCAATTGGCGGAAACTGCCGACGGAAGCCTTTGGATAAGCGGCGAAGAGGCTGGCTTGTTTCGTCTCCGGCGCGACGGAGTTTTTACGTCCTTTTCAACCGCCGACGGTTTGCCGAGCGATGTTGTTCTTTCCGTATTCGCCGATAAAACAATTAATCGTTTGACGATTTTAACGCTGAAAGGAATCGCCGTCTGGGACGATGAAAAAATCATCTCCGTCGAACATTTGCCCGAAACATCGAACCGCTTTGCTTACCTGCTCGATAACACGAACGCTTTTTGTGACAAGGAAGGCGACATCGTGCGGCGACGCACTGAACACGGCATCGTCGAATACAAATTGCCGGACGACTCGCCCGAAAGTCTGCTGGCGAAAGTTTATGAAGACCGCACGGGCGCAGTCTGGATCGGAGTGTATTATCCGCGGCTTTCGAGCAAGAAGGCGAAGATTTACATTTTCAAAAACAATCAAGTTTCCGTCTTCGGCGACCTCGAAGGTTTGCCCAACGTACCTACCTCAAAAATCATGGAAGACCGAGAGGGCAATATCTGGATTGCTGCCGGTTACGGATTGATAAAATTTGAAAACGGAAAACCGCGCCTCTTTACAAAAGACGACGGATTCGAGGACGCGGGAGTCCAGGATTTGACCGAAGACCGCGAGGGCGCGATTTGGGTGGGAACTTATAATCACGGTTTAGCGCGAATCAGCCGGCAGTTTATCACCAGCTTTACGAGCGAAAAAAACGGGCTGTCGTCCGACAACGTCTACCCGCTTTACGAAGACGCGGACGGCATAATCTGGTCGGGCGCGTGGTATGTCGGCAATCAATTAAACAGCGGCATTGACCGATTTGAAAACGGCGTTTTCCGGCATTTCGCCGGAGAAAGCGAGATAACATCGCGTTCGCCGACCGCGCTTTTTAAAGACCGCGACGGCGTGTTATGGATTGGCGCATACGGCGGTTTGACGCGGGTCAAGGACGGAAAATTTACCAGATACACGAAAGAGACGGGCTTTTATCAGGAACACATCAGCGCGATAACGCAAACCCGCGATGGGACGCTTTGGTTCGGCGCATTACAGGGATTAACGCGCCTGCAGGACAATCAATTTACCGAATTTACAACCGCCGACGGCTTGCCGCACAATGACACGAGAAATCTATACGAAGCCCGCGACGGAACACTCTGGATTGCCACGATGGGCGGCTTGGGAAGTTACGCGGACGGAAAATTTAGAAGCTATACGGAAATTCCTCCGATTCAATTTCGCTCGATTTACGAAGACGCGGACGGCACGCTCTGGTTCGGAACTTATGATGAAGGAATTTTTCGTTATAAAAACGACGAATTCAAAGCCATCACAGTCAAAAACGGGCTTTTCAATCAGGGCGCGTTTCAAATTCTCGAAGACGATTTCGGGCAGTTTTGGATTTCATCGAATCGCGGAATCTATCGCGTCAGCCGCGCGGAATTGAATAATTTCGCCGACGGGAAAATTCAAACGGTAACGAGCATCGCCTACGGCGTGAAGGACGGAATGGCGGACGCGGAATGCAACGGCGGACGCTCGCCTGCTGGTTTCAAATCGAAAAAAGACGGGACGCTCTGGTTTCCGACGCAGAAAGGCGTGGCGGTCATCAATCCCGCAGCGGTCAAAACCAATCCGCTGCCGCCGCCCGTCGTGATTGAAAACGCGCGAATTGACAATCAAACGGTCGGCAATTTTCAAACGGAAATCGAATTGCTTCCGGGACAGGAAAATCTCGAAATTGATTACACGGGCTTGAGTTTCATCAAGCCGGAACAAATTCGTTTTCGCTACCGTTTGGAAAATTTGGACGAAACTTGGACGGAAGCCGGAAACCGCCGGACGGCGTTTTTCCCGCATCTCGCGCCGGGCGAATACACGTTTCGCGTCATCGCCGCCAACAGCGATAACGTCTGGAACGAAGAAGGGGCGAGCATCAAAGTCGTCGTCAAGCCGCCGTTTTACCGCACCTGGATTTTTCTGCTGGCTTGCGCGCTGGTCGCGTCATTACTCATTTACGCCATTTACCGCCGCCGCATTTTTAATCTCGAACGCGCCCGGAAAATGCAGGAAGAATTTTCGCGGCGACTGATCAACGCGCACGAATCTGAACGCCGCCGAATTGCCGCCGAACTGCACGATTCAATCGGGCAATCTCTGGCAATGATTAAAAACCGCGTCGTGCAGAGCGCGGAAAACGTCACGGATGAAAAAACCAGACAACAGCTCGATTTAATCACCGCGCAGACGACGCAAACCATCGGCGAAGTGCGCGAGATTTCCTACAATCTGCGCCCGTATCTGCTTGAAAATCTCGGCTTGACCAAAGCCGTCAAATCGCTTCTTAACAAAATTGCTGAAACGGGACAGATAAAAATTCAAATTAAACTCGACGACGTGGACGATTTGTTTGAACCCGATGCCGAAATGAGTATTTACCGCATCATTCAGGAAAATCTAACCAACATTCTCAAACACGCCGCAGCGACCGAAGCGCAAGTTTTACTGAAAAAAAGCGAGCGCAACCTGACGATTTTGATTTCCGACGACGGCAAAGGATTCGATTCAAAAGCGGCAAACAACAAAGATTATGACAAAGGCGGTTTCGGTCTTTTGGGAATTTCCGAGCGCGTCAAAATGCTCGGCGGAACGCAGGAAATCGAATCCGAGATTGGCGGCGGAACGAATGTTTTGATTAAAATACCTTTGCCGCAAAAATCGAGTAAATGACTATGGAAAATCAAATCAAAATTGTCATCGCCGACGATCATTCGATTGTCCGGCAGGGCTTGCGGCAGATGCTCGACGCGGACGCGAAATTTGCCGTCGTCGGCGAGGCGAAAAACGGTCTGGAAGCGTTGGAGTTGATTGCAGCGAATCAGCCGGATGTCGCGGTTCTCGACGTTGATATGCCGCAAATGAACGGTTTTGAACTCGTCCGCGAACTGCGTGCGCGAAAAATCCGAATCGAAATCGTTTTTCTGACGATGCACTCGGAAGAAGAGATTTTTCAAACGGCGTTGGATTTAAGCGTCGGCGGTTACGTTCTCAAAGACGACGCGACGATTGATATTGTCGCCGCCGTCAAATCGGTCGCCGCCGGAAAATCTTTTATCAGCCCGTCGCTGTCCTCCTTGCTCCTAAATCGCCGCCGCCGCGCCGAAGAATTGAAAAGCGACAAACCCGGACTCGCTTCTCTCACGCCGACCGAACGCCGCGTTCTGCAAATGATCGCCGAAGACAAAACCAGCAAAGAAATCGGCGACGAGCTTTTCGTCAGCCACCGCACAATTGACACGCACCGCCTCAACATCAGCCGCAAACTAAATCTGCGCGGCAACCTCGCGCTCGTCAAATTCGCCATCACTCATAAATCCGAATTGTAAAAGACCGTCGCTCAAACGGCTCGCGCATCAGTCCATCTTTTACAAGAAAACTCAAATTCTCGATTTTTGTCTCAGAAGGAAACATATTGAAACAAACTTACTTGATTCCAATAGATAAAGAATATGCAAAAATCCTTTGCGCTTCGAGAGCAGAATGAGATTATTTTCGAGCGGAAAAGCTATCCAAGCTACCAGTCAATTTAATCGTTTGATGGTTCTTCGAGCAATTTCAGCCGTCGAATCGCCTCTATGCTTTTGAACATCCGCAAACTGTCGGGAAATCTAATAAAATCGTGTTTCGCATACCATTCGGCAAGCCGCTCGCTTCGCGCATCGAGCATAAGCGCTCTGACACCGACTTTTCTCGAAATCTCGTCGCATCTGGCTTGGGCGTCCGTCAGCAGTAAATCTCCGAAGCCGCGCCCGGCAAATTTTCGGTCAATTCCAATCTGACCGAGCAATACGACAGGAATCGGACGTTTAATTCGCGGGCGGTCGCGCGGAATTTCTTCCTGCCTGACCTGCATCATTATGAGCGTGTGATAACCGATAACGGGTTTTGCGGGCGTGTCGTCGTCATCGCTTAAAACCATCGTCCGGCTCAAATCTCGTTCGTGGTCTTGAAGCGCTTTTTCGCGCAGGAAAAGATTAACTTCACTGTCTCCGCAGTCGAATGATTTACGGTCGTGCCGCCGCGAGAGCGGTTCAATCAGCAAGGCGATACCTCGCGCCCGTCTTTTTGCCGCGACGATAACGGTCGGCAGCCGCGCTCGACTTTTCTGACGGCTCTGACGGCTCGTTTCCGTCTAAAACCTCTAAAAAGAACTTGTAATCCCGACGCCTTAAAAAAACGCTTTCTTGTTTTTCAATCGTTTCGTCGGCTTTTTCGCTCAAGGCGGCGACGGCGAATTCCGTCAAATCCTGACCCGCAAGCGCCGCCGCCCGCGCCACCCGCGCCTTGACTTCGGACGCGAGACGGAAATTCATTCGGCTCGGACTTTGATGATTTTTGTTTCGCGGCTTTCCTGTTTTTTCAGCTTTGACGATTGCCATAATAAACTCCTTTAATACGTGGCTGACTGCCACTTTTATTTATACACGAATTTTGCTCAATCTTCAATGCCGGAACTAAAGTCAATACTTCAATCGCAGTTTCTGACAAAGAGCTTTGCGGAAGGTGAAATTCCAAGTTTCCAAACAACTTTTAAGCCGGTGTTCTATGTATTCCTACATAGAAAAATACGCAAGCATACATAGATCAATATACGCAAGCCTACGGATTTTCAAGCCGCTTTTTTCCGCTTATAGTTTCGTTTCAAATCCCACCTGTAATTTTTTTCAAAATTCGATTTATGAGAGTGCCGATGAAAGTTTTAATCGTTGACGACAGTTCGCAGATGCGCGGGATGATGCGCCAGTTTTTGCCTTCCAACGCCGGAGAAATCTACGAATGCGAGGACGGCATTGACGCGCTCGAATACTACAAGAAGTTTCTGCCCGACTGGGTTTTGATGGATTGGGAAATGAAACAAATGAACGGTCTCGAAGCAACCAAACAAATCATCGGCAAATTTCCCGAAGCGAAGATTTTGCTCGTGACGCAGTATAACGACCGCGAGCTTCGCGCCGCCGCTTCTGAAGCCGGAGTTTGCGGTTTCGTTTTGAAAGAAGATTTGGCTGAACTGCGCCGGTTTCTCGCCGTGCCGGTTTAGCGATTGGAGCAGCCGCCAGTTTTTACTGACGGCAAAAGCAGGAGAAAAAATGACCATAACACAAATAGCCGAAACTAAACTTTAGACAAAAGCGCGCTTAACGCCGTAATTTTTCCCGGCGATAACCCTTTTTCTCTCTAAATTTCGTTTAGATGAATAGGAACAGTAATTTACGGGCAACAGGGCAGAGTAAGAGTTTGCGATTGGCGCGATGAAAAGTCATCGGGAAAAAGACAATCGAAAACTTGTTTCGATATTTGAAATTGAACCGGGCTGACAAATCGCTTGATACGAGTGCGGCGATTTGTCCGAATAAGCCTTTTTTGCATTCGTTCAAATAAAACAGGAGATAAGACAATGAAACATATTTTTTTGATATTGGCTTTGACGGTTACTTTTACCGGATACGCTTTCGGCGAATGCAGTGATGCCGACAAAAAAGGTCTCGAATCGTTTGACCGCGCGTGGGGCGAAGCGGGAACAAAAGGCGACAGCAGCGCTTTGATGGCGATTTTAGCCGACGATTACATGGGTTTGCCCGCAATGCAGAATAAAACGCAGAACATCGAAGCCGCGACGGCGGCGGCTGAACGCAACCGTGCGAATCCGAATATGGCTGATAAGATTTCGCACGATAATTATATGATTACCTGCACGCCGAATTCGGCGGTTATCACGCATCGCAACATCATTACGACGAAGAACGGCGCGGGCGGCAAAGAGGAAACCTTCTGGACGCGGAGCGTTCATTTTCTCGAAAAACGCGCGGGCAAATGGCAGGTCGTCGGCAACGCCGGAAATGCTTTGGACGAATCCGCGATACTCGGCTATATGGAAAGAGACTGGAACAACGCCGATATAAACCGAGATATGAGTTGGTTTGAACAAAACTACGCCGCCGATTACAGCAGCGTCAGCAGCGGCACTGCCAAGATATACACCAAAGCCGAAGACCTCGCCGAATTCAAAAACGACAAAAGCCGAGACGAGTCAGCCGAGCTTTCGGAAATGAACATTCGCGTCGAAGGAAATATGGCGGTCGTCACGGGCGTTAATCACGTCAAAGGACGCGACGAAAAAAATCAGCCGTTCGACCGGCGCAGTCGCTTTACCGATACGTTCATCAAGCGCGACGGACGCTGGCAAGTCTGGGCGACGCAGGGAACGCGAATTCCATAAATATTTTTACAAAATCAGGCGGCTATCGCTTTTCGATGCTGCGATAGCCCGTTCACGCCTTTGTCAAAGCATCTCTCGAAAACAGGAGAAAAATTATGAAAAACAGAAATCGCATATTAGTCAGTTCGCTTATCGTTTTGGTTTTAACTTTAAGCATCGTCGTCGTGGCACAGGTCAGCCGTCCGTATCGCAACGGTTCGGTTTGGAGCATCGGTTTTAACAGAATGAAACCGGGAATGGAAACGGCTTACCTGAACTATATCGCCACGGATTGGAAGCGCGAGCAGGAAGCATTGAAAAAAGACGGGCAGATAATTTCCTATAAAGTTATGACCACTGAAGATCACGGCTCGGACGATTGGAACATTATGCTGATGACCGAATACAAAGATATGGCAACGATGGAAGCCAACGAAGCTAAAGCCGACAATCTGCTGCAAACGGTCATCGGCACGGACGAAAAACAGATGCAGGGCTACCGCGACCGTCTGCAAATCCGCGAAATCAAAGAAAGTCGTCTGGCACGGGAAATCGTTTTAGAACCGAAGCGTTAAGCGGCATAAGGCGGAAACACGCACGAAGTAAGTGCGAAAAATTATACACACTTACTTGTGCGTGTTTTCGCAATCACTATAAGGAGAACAAAACTATGAACAAAATAATGATGATTTTGATGATCGCCATCTGCGTATCATCAGTCGCATTCGGGCAAACAAAAATGGCGAAAGACAATTCAGTTGAGGCGCAGATTATCGCGCTTGAAAAAGCCGGTTGGGAAGCGTGGAAAAATAAAAACGCGGCGTGGTATCAAACGAATGTGACGGAAGACTATTTGGATGTTAATTCCGACGGCGTTTTCAATAAAGCGTTTGTCGTTAAAGTGACCGCGACAGATTGCGACGTGAAAAGTTATTCGCTCGATAATTTTAAATTCGTGATGCTCAGTAAAGATGTGGCTTTACTAAATTATACGGCGATGCAGGACGGCGTATGCGGCGGGAAAGTTCAGCCGTCAACCGTTCGCGCCTCATCGGTTTACGTAAGGCGCGGCGGAAAATGGCTTAATGCTTTTTACACCGAAATTCCGACGGCGCAATAAATTTTCTATCGCCGAACGGCATAGATTTAAATCAGGACAGCAGGCGAGCAAACGTGCAAAAGATTCTTCGTCTGCTGTTGAAAAATCAAATTCTTTGAATGGACGCTGAAAGACTAAAACAAATTGAGGAAATCCATCACGCGGTTTTGGAAATTACGCCCGCCAAGCGCGAATCTTTTTTCAAAGAACATTGCGGCGCGGATGGAAATTTGCGCTGTGAAGTCGAGTCCTTGCTCTCGTTTGAAAAATCCTCCGACGACTTTTTAGACACGCCGCCCGAATCGCTCGCCGCCGAAATGTTTGCCGAACGCGAAAAACAGGCGAATCTGATTAACCGTGAAATCGGGCATTATCAAATCAAAGAACTTCTCGGCAAAGGCGGAATGGGCGAAGTTTATCTGGCGCAAGACAGCCGCCTTAATCGCAAAGTCGCGCTTAAATTTCTGCCTTTGGAGTTGACCGACCACCGCGACCGTCTGAAACGCTTTGAGCAGGAAGCGCGGGCGGTTTCCGCGCTCAATCATCCGAACATTCTCACGATTCACGAATTCGGGACGCAGGACGATTCGCATTTTATTGTGATGGAACTGGTCGAAGGCGAGACGTTAAGCGAACGAATGAGCTACGGGCGAATGTCGGTCGTCGAGATATTGAATGTCGCCGCGCAGTGCGCTTCGGCGTTGTCCGCCGCGCACGAAGCGGGAATTATTCACCGCGACATCAAGCCGGACAACATTATGATTCGGCACGACGGCATCGTAAAAGTTTTGGATTTCGGAATTGCCAAATTAACCGAAGCCGACAAAGGCATTCACACGACGGATTCCGAAGCCAAGACACGCCCGCAAGTCAAAACCAATCCCGGCGCGGTAATGGGAACGACAAACTATATGTCGCCCGAACAGGCTCGCGGTCGGCAGGTTGACGCGCGGACGGATATTTTCAGTTTCGGCGTGGTGTTGTATGAAATGTTGACCGGACAAAAGCCTTTTACCGGCGATTCGCCCGCTGAGATTATCACCGCGATTCTGAGAGATGAACCGCCCGACTTGAGCGAAACAAATCAGAAGATTAACCCGTTGCTGCAAAAAATAGTCCGCATCTGTCTTGAGAAAAAGCCGGAGCGAAGGTTTTATTCGGCGCACGATTTAGGTTTCGCGCTCGAAGCCGTTCCAACAACGTCGTCAGATTTGTCAACTTCGTCAAATTGGACTTCTGATACCGGCTCCGATACCGGAACGGGATTTTCGTCTTCAATCGCCGCAAAAGGGGCGAAAACATCGAACCGCGAACGCTTCGCGTGGTTGTTCGTGTTCGTCTTCGCCGCGCTTGCCTTCGCCGGATTTTTCTATGCGCGGCAACTGGCGCGGAATCAGAACGGGCAGCACACTTTTCGTCAACTGAACTTCCGGCGCGAAGCGATTTTTCAAGCCGCTTTCGCCCCCGATGAAAAAACCGTCGTCTATAGCGCGGCGACCGACGGCAACACGCCCGAACTATTTACGCTGCACCCGGATTTTCCCGCGCCGCAGTCAATCGGCGTTCGCGGAATGCACTTGCTCGATGTTTCTTCAAAGGGCGAACTGGCGATTTTGATGAACGCCAAATATCTTCGCCACCGGACATTCGTCGGCACATTGGCGCGAATGCCGCTTGTCGGCGGCGCGGCGCGCGAACTGCTCGAAGGCGTGAGACACGCGGCTTGGTCGCCGGACGGCTCGCAGATTGCCATCATTCGGGAAGTCGAAGGCAAAGACCGGCTCGAATATCCAATCGGCAATGTGTTGCTGGAAACCGCCGGCAACTTCAGCGACGCGCATGTTTCTCCGAACGGCGAGCAAATCGCGTTTTTCGAGCATCCGAAAAAAGATGACGACCGCGGCGCGGTGGCGGTGGTTGATTTGCAGGGAAAGAAAACGATTCTGTCCGACGGTTCAAGCAGGACGATTTGATTTTCGGAATTATCGTGATGCTCGTGATAACGCCCGTCACGACCGTCGGCTTATTCATTTTCGGGAAATATGCTCTGCAAGGCGAGTATGACGAGTAGAAATCAGTCAAATGAAGGAGAAAACAGAAATGGAAGCAGTCGAAAACATCATCGAAACGCCCGCCGCAGAGCGCGGGAAATTGCTGAAAATTCTCGGAGTCGGTTTCGGCATCGCGGTCGGGATTGGCGGAACACCTGTTTCGCGCTTGTCGCAACCGCTTTGTGTGTCATCGTCTTGTCATCGGTCGGCACTTTCGAGTTGCTTCTGGCAATCGGACAATTCTTTATCGTCGTCATCACGATTTTACTGATCGTTTCATTTTTCATTCTGCGCCGCCGTGAACCCGATCTGCCGCGCCCGTTTCGCGCCAAATTTTATCCGTTTGCGCCCGCGCTGATGCTCGTCTTCGCTGTGCTTCTACTTTTCGGCTACACTTACGGCAATCCTTATCCGAGCCTTTACGCGCTTGGAATTTTAGCGGTCAGTTATCCGCTTTTTCGTTTGATAAAAATATGAACATAAAACTTTTACCAACCGCCTTTTTCATCACCGCGCTTTTGTTCGTTTCAGCGTTGTCATCAAACGCGCAAAGCGATGAAGTCTTTACGCTGACGGCTGACAATTTGGCGAACGGCAAAACGGCTGAGCTGAATGAAGCGGGCTGGAAATATCATTCTGGCGATGACGGAGTTTGGGCGAATTCAAACTTTGACGATGCGGGTTGGGAAACTTTGAAGAATTCGGCGATGACGAAAGACAGTTTGCCGCAGACGGACTGGAACGGCAGCGGTTGGCTGCGGCTGCGGCTGAATGTTGAGCCTGCGCTCGTTAATGTGCCGCTGAATCTGGAAACGGCGCATTTGGGCGCGTCGGAGATTTATCTGGACGGCAAATTGATCAGACGATACGGCAGCATCGGAAACACGGCGGCGACGGAAGAGCCGTATAATCCGAACGCCGAGCCGTTTGCCGTTGCATTCGACGGCGCGGGCGAACATCTGCTTGCCGTGCGCTATTCAAATCAGGCGGCTGCCGATTTCAATTCCGGTTACGGCAAATGGCTTTTGGGCAGGGAGACAATTCGCTATGCGAACGTCGGATTTCAGTCTCGCCTCAGAAGTTTTGATAATACCGTCAATCAAGGATGGGAGGTAAATTACAGCTTTACCTACGACATAATTCAAGCGGCGGTATTCTTCTCGTTTGGCATTCTGCATTTGCTGCTGTTCGCTCTTTACCCAAAACAGCGCGGTAATCTTTTTTACAGCCTTTTTCTGTTCGGCGTAGCAGGGAATAATCTTTGTGACGGTTTGTTCATGGTAATTCATTACGGAACAGTCGGCACTTATTGGCTGGAGGTTTTGAATTCGTTTTCTATCCAAACTGAATTCTTCCTGCTGGCTTTTCTTTACACTGTTTTTTATCCGCGTGTTCCGCGTTACTTATGGATTTTCGTCGCTGCCGCCGGGCTGGAGGTTTTGGCACTTGCGTTTTTCCGCAGCCCAAGTGAATTTTGGTTTTATAGCCTATTAGACATCGCTGTTGGAATTGAAGCAACGCGGATTATAGTGCAGGCGATTCGTCGGCGAATGCCGGATGCGTGGATTGTCGGCATCGGAATTTTCCTTTTTGACTTAGTTTTTTTGCGAGATTTTGTCCTAAATCTAATAATTAGATTACCTGTGAGTGTTAATACTGTAATTGATGCCGTTGCAACTTATGGATTCATACTTGCGCTGACGATTTATCTCGCCCGCCAGTTCGCCCGCACCAGCACGAATCTCGACGCGCAGCTTGTCAAACAAGTCGAACACGAACGCGACAAAGCCAGATTTTTAATTGTCGAAGCCGAAAACGAACGCCGCGCCAAAGAATTAGAAGAAGCGCGTCAGTTACAGCTTTCTATGCTGCCGAAGAAATTACCGCAGATTGAAGGTTTGGAAATCGCGGCATACATGAAACCGGCAACCGAAGTCGGCGGTGATTATTATGATTTTCACGTTTCAAAAGACGGAACTTTAACCGTTGCGGTTGGCGATGCGACCGGACACGGTTTGAAAGCAGGTTCGGTCGTGACGGCGACGAAAGGTTTATTCAACGCTTTCGCCAAACACGACGACATTTCGCAGATTCTTAGAGAGATCGGGCAAGCCTTAAAGCAAATGAATCTGCGCGGGCTTTTTATGGCAATGATGATGCTGAAAATTAAGGACAATCGAGTCAATTTAAGCATTGCCGGAATGCCTTCGGCACTCGTTTATCGCCGTGAAAATAATCAAGTCGAAGAAATCGCCATTCGCGCAATGCCTCTGGGAAGCATCGCCAAAACCAATTATCAGGAAAAAGAATTTACTCTGGAAGTCGGTGATGTCGTGGTGCTGATGAGCGACGGGTTTCCCGAAATGTTCAACGTGGAAAATGAGATGTTGGGTTTTGGAAAAGCCGCTGAGATTCTGCCGCAGTTTGCAATGAATTCACCGCAGGAAATCATCAACCGATTGGTCAAAGTCGGCGAAGATTTTGCGAATGGCAGACCGCAGGACGACGACGTGACTTTTGTTGTGTTGAAAGTCGGCGTTAATGGAAATTAGAAGTCGTGTTCAAGCTCGGATTTAATCGCCTTAGGCGACAAAAAACACGAATCGCGTAAGGTGAGTGATGAAAAATAGAAAATAAAAATTTTGTAAATGGAGAGCAAAATGGAATCAATCGAATCGGCAGTTGAATTACAGAACGAGCAAAAGGGAAAATTACTGAAAATTCTCGGCGTAACTTTCGGAATCGCCGTGACGATTGGCGGAATGATCGGGCTTGGTATTCTTCGCACGCCGGGAAGCGTCGCGGCGCAGCTCGGAAGTTTTTGGCTGATTCTCGCCATCTGGATTCTCGGCGGTTTGTATGCGATTCTCGGAACGATTTCCGTTGCCGAACTCAGCACCAGTCTGCCGACGGCGGGCGGTTGGTATGTTTACGCGCGGCGAGCCTTCGGCGATTACGGCGGCTTTGTCGTCGGCTGGAGCGACTGGCTTTCGGGGTGCGCCACGATTGCTTTCGTAGCGATTACCATCGGCGAATATCTGCCGAAACTTTTACCTTCACTGTCCGGCAGTATCAAAGCCATCGCCTTTTTCGCACTTTTTGTCTTCGGACTTTTGAACTGGCTAGGTCTGCGCGTCGGAAGCCGGATTCAGGAAGTGACCAGCTTTGCCAAAGCCATTGCATTTCTGATTCTGATTGCCGCCTGCTTTATCTACGGCGGACAGCCGCCTGCCAATGCGGAACAGGCGGCTTTAACCGCGCCGGTTGGAATGACCGCCACGTTTGTCACCGTAATGCTCGCGCTGCAAGCCGTAATTTACACTTATGACGGTTGGTACAGCGCGATATATTTTGCGGAAGAAAACCGCGATCCGGCGCGAAATCTGCCGCGGGCGATGCTTTTCGGAGTCGTTTCGGTGATGGCGATCTACTTGCTCGTCAATCTCGCTTTTCTCTACATTTTGCCGATGGCGCAATTTACCGCTTCAGACTTACCGGCAGGCGATGCGGCGGAAGTCGTTTTCGGAGCGCGCGGCAGTCAGATTATTTCCTTGCTCGCGCTGATCAGTTTGTCGAGCATCATCAACATCAATCTGATGTATTGCCCGCGCATTTTGTTCTCGATGAGCCGCGACAATCTTTTTTGGTCGAAAGCCGCAACGGTGAATAAGGGCGGCACACCCGTTTGGGCATTGCTCCTCACGGTCGTCGTCGGAGTCATTCTGGCTGCCAGCGGCACCTTCGAGATATTGCTTTCCATCACCGCATTTCTTTTCGTTTTGAATTATACATCCGGCTTTCTCGCCGTTTTTATTTTGCGAAAGAAAGAACCCGAACTGCCGCGCCCCTTCAAAGCGTGGGGCTATCCGTGGACGACGCTGATAGTTTTAATCGGCTCGATAATTTTCCTCGTCGGACAAATCACCAGCGATACGCAAAACAGTCTTTACGCCATCGGTTTAATATTCGCAAGTTATCCGGCATTTCTGATTTTGAGAAAAATAAAGAAGCGCGATTCGCAATAAGTCGCGCTAAAGATTGCGTTTGAACGAGCGTGATGCTCGCCGGACGTTTTTAGAAAATGTTTTAAAAACACGCGAACGGCAGATTTGCCGCCGGAAAAATTTAACATACAGGAGAACAAATAAAATGAAAAAAATTACATCAATATCGTTGTTTATAACGCTTATTTTTTTAGCGTTGAATAGTGCAGTTTTCGCGCAAATTTCAGATGCGGAGATAGACGCGCTGGTTGAAAAAGCGATTAAGGAATTCAATGTCGCCGGAGTTGCGGTTGCCGTTGTCAAAGACGGGAAAATAATTCACGAAAAAGGATATGGTGTCAGGTCAATAGATTCCAAACAGCCGGTCAATGAACATACTGATTTTCAAATTGCTTCTAACAGCAAGGCTTTTACCACTGCGGCTTTAGCGATTTTGGTTGAAGAAGGAAAGCTCTCCTGGAAAGATAAAGTCAAAACATACATTCCTGAATTTAAGATGTATAACGAATATGTTACGGAAAATTTTTTGATTGAAGATTTACTAACTCACCGCAGCGGACTTGGTTTAGGCGTTGGTGATTTGATGAGTTTTCCTGACGGAGCAAACTTTACCATCAAAGATGTTTTAACCAATTTTCAGTATTTTAAACCTGTTTCAGCTTTCCGAACTCAATTTGATTATGACAATCAACTTTATATCGTCGCCGGTGAAGTGATCGCCAGAGTAAGCGGAATGAGTTGGGAAAAATTTGTTCAGACAAGAATTATGGAACCGTTGCAAATGGACGATTCTTTTACATCATTTGCTGCAATAAAAGACAAAAGTAATGTCGCAACGCCGCATTCAACGGAAACAGGAAAGATCAGAACAATTTCATTATTTGAAGATCAAATTAACGGTGCTGCCGGGGGTATTTTTTCTAATGTCGATGATATGTCGAAATGGATGCTTGTTCATTTAAATAAAGGTAAATATGGACAAAACCTGGACAAACAACTATTTACGGAGAAAAGCCAACGGGAAATGTGGAAAATTCATACCGTCAGAGAATCAAATCCCGACCCAAGATACAATCAACATTTCAGCGGCTATGGTTTGGGTTGGAATTTAAGTGATACAAAAGGAAATTTAAGTGTTTCACATACCGGCGGATTACCCGGAATGCTTTC
This sequence comes from Pyrinomonadales bacterium, assembly GCA_038232235.1. GTDB lineage: Bacteria > Acidobacteriota > Blastocatellia > Pyrinomonadales > Pyrinomonadaceae. The sequence continues at coordinate 64,360 of JBBSIE010000005.1, forward strand.
CATCGTCACAATGATTCCTGATTTAAAACTAGGCATTGTAATTTTAACCAATACGGAAAATGGCGGTGCCGGAGTTTTCCGTGCCGCTAGTCAAACTATTATTGACAGCTATTTGGGATTGAGTAATTTCGACTGGATAGAAAAGTATTCCAAAGATTTTCGATCTCAACAAAACACCGCGGATTCTGTCACAGCAAAAGTTTGGGAAACGGTCGCCGCCGCTAAAAATACGCCGGTCAAACGCGAAGATTTCATCGGAATTTACGAAGACAAATGGTTCGGAAAAGTCGAAATTTTTCTCAAAGGCGACCAATTATGGTTCAAATCTCTGCGCTCGCCCAAACTCAACGGAGCGATGCAGTTTTATAAAGCAAACACCTTCGCCATCAAATGGGAATATCAGGATATGAATGCTGATGCTTTTGCTATTTTTAGTTTAGATGAGGAAGGAAAAGCCCAAAGCATAAAAATGAAAGGCATTTCCCCAAACATTGATTTTAGTTTTGATTTTCAGGACTTAGACCTTCAAAGAATTAAATAAAGCCTGCGCGACGAGCCGCGATTTAAGGATTTGCTGAAACGGATGAATCTGCCAGAATGAGGTTGAAAATGAATAAAGAACTTGAGAACAACACAACTTTGTCGCACTACCGCATCGTCAGAAAAATCGGCGCGGGCGGAATGGGCGAAGTCTATAAAGCGCAGGATTCAAGGCTTGACCGTGAAGTGGCGATCAAAGTTTTGCCGACGGATTTTGCGAAAGATGCCGAACGGCTCAAGCGATTTGAGCAGGAAGCGAAGGCGACTTCGGCTCTCAATCATCCGAATATTTTGACCGTTTATGACATCGGCGAACACGACGGCTCGCCGTTTATCGTTTCGGAATTGCTCGAAGGCGAAGAACTGCGTCAGCGTCTCGATGAAGGTTCGCTTGCCGTTCGCAAGGTTATTGATTACGCCCGGCAGTTTGTCAGCGGTCTGACGGCGGCGCACGAAAAAGGCATTGTGCATCGTGATTTGAAACCGGAAAATATTTTTATTACCAATGATGACCGCGTAAAAATACTTGATTTCGGCATCGCCAAGCTCAGCGAACAGGCAAATAAAATTGACAGCGAAGATGCGACGCGGAAGGCTCTGACCAATCCGGGAGCGGTGATGGGAACGGTCGGGTATATGTCGCCGGAACAGGTGCGCGGGCAAATCACGGATCATCGCTCGGACATCTTTTCATTCGGGCTGATTCTCTACGAAATGATTCGCGGACAGCGGGCGTTTCAGCGTGAAACGATGGCGGAAACGATGGCGGCGATTCTCAAGGAAGAACCCGAAGACCTGAGCGAGACGAATCCGAATATCAACCCATCGCTGGAGAGGATTGTTCGCCGATGCCTTGAGAAAAAGCCTGAGCGACGATTTCAATCAACTGCTGATCTCGGCTTTGCTCTCGAATCTTTGTCTGCTCCTTCAACCTCGACGGGCAAAAATCTAACAACCGCTGTTTCAGCAATTACCGAAGAAACTATTCGACCGAAGCGTTCGAGATTGCCGCTTCTGTTAGGCGGATTGGCTCTGCTGACGCTCGGCGTTTTGGCGGGATTTTTCGCTTACGGTTATTTTAAGAAAACCTCAATTCCAAATTATCAGCAATTAACTTTTCGACGCGGATTTGTCTCTCACGCCCGATTTTCTCCCGACGGACAGACGCTTGTTTACAGCGCGTCGTGGAGCGGCAATCCGTCGGAGATATTTTCGACTCGCAGCGGAATCAGTGAATCGCAGTCGCTCGGATTAAAAGACGCGGATATTTTAGCCGTTTCTTCGACGGGCGAGTTGGCGGTTCTAATCAAACGGCAATATCTCGGACAGCTTATTTATCGCGGCACGCTGGCAAGAATGCCGATCATCGGCGGCACGCCGCGCGAGATTCTGGAAGACGTTCAGGAAGCGGACTGGTCGCCCGACGGCAAAGATTTAGCGGTCGTTCGCTATGTTGACGGAAAAAACCGCCTTGAATATCCAATCGGCAAGGTGCTTTACGAAACGAGCGGGTATATCAGCTATCCGCGCTTTTCACCGAAAGGCGACCGCATCGCTTTTATGGATCACGAATATCAATGGGACAATCGCGGAACGGTGGCGACGGTTGATCTCGCGGGTAATAAAACGGTGCTGAGTGATGATATGGCGGCGGAAGAAGGGCTTGCGTGGTCGGTTGGCGGAGACGAAATTTGGTTCACCGGAAGTAAAGCCGGGGGAGATATGGCTCTCTATGGGACAACGGTGAATGGAAAAACACGGCAAGTGTTGAGCGTTCCGGCTAATCTTTGGGTTCATGATGTCGCCCGCGACGGACGAGTTCTTTTAACTCGATATAGATACACAGTAGACTTAACCGGACTGGCTCCGGGCGAAACGCAGGAACGCGATCTGTCGTGGCTCGACTTCGGTGGAGTAGGCGCGCTTTCGCCCGATGGCAAAAGTTTCGTTTATACGCATTGGGGAGAAGGCAGCGGAAAGGATTATTCGGTTTATCTGGGCAAGACGGATGGTTCGCCGCCCGTTCGCATTGGCGAAGGCGCAGGCACGGCACTGTCGCCTGACGGCAAATCGGTGATTTCGCTTTTATTAAGCTCGCAGCAATTGGTTCTGCTGCCGACGGGAGCGGGCGAGATCAAGCGATTGGAAAAACCCGCCGGAATCGAAATGACCGGGCGGGAAGGCTGGCTGCCCGGCGGAAAAGCGATCATTTTTTTCGGACACGAAGCGGGACGACCCAATCGCACATATCTCCAACAGACGGATTCGGGCAGCGTTCGTCCCATCACGCCCGAAGGCGTGACCGACAATGCGGTCTCAGACACGAAGGGCATTTCAATTTCACCCGACGGAAAATACTTTTATTGCGTGGCAGGCGGTCAAGCCGCGCTCTGTTCGGTTGAAGGAAACGCTCCGCCCCAGCCGATACAGGGATTTGACGTTAAGGATGAGGTTATCGAATGGACTGCCGACGGGCGCGGGCTTTTCGTTCATCGTTCGGGCGAACCGACGCTGAAAATATTCCGCTTCGATCTCGCCGCCGGACGCAAAGAATTATTCAAAGAAATAATCCCCGCCGATAGAGCCGGAATACTTTATCCTCCAACCATTCACCTTACGCCCGACGGAAAAGGATACGTCTATACGGTGGGGCGATATTTGATGGACTTATATCTGGCGGACGGATTGAAGTAAGTCTTTTGGCAAAAGTTGAGAAAAGCGAATGGACATTGATACAAAACTAGGTCATTACAAAATCCTGAACAAAATCGGCGCGGGCGGAATGGGCGAAGTTTATCTTGCCGAAGATACCAAACTCGACCGCCGCGTCGCGTTGAAGATTCTGCCCGCCGAGTTTGCCGAAGATAAGGATCGGATGAATCGTTTCGTTCGTGAAGCGAAATCCGCATCTGCACTGAATCACCCGAATATCATTACGATTCACGAAATCGGCGAATCGGACGGAACGCATTTTATCGCTACGGAATTTATTGACGGCAAAACTTTGAGCGATTATGCGAAAGCGAATCCGTTAAATTACAAGTCGGCATTGGAGATTGCCATTCAAGTTGCGTCAGCACTCGACGAAGCGCACGCGGCGGGCATTGTTCACCGCGATATTAAGCCCGACAACATCATGGTTCGCGCCAGCGGTTTGGTTAAAATACTCGATTTCGGGATTGCCAAACTGACCGAAAATGAAACTCCCGAAATAGAATCCGAAGACGCGACGGCAATTCAAAGCGGAACTTCGCCCGGAATGATCATCGGCACGGCGAATTATATGTCGCCCGAACAGGCGAAAGGTCAGGCGGTTGACGCGCGAACGGATATTTTCAGTTTCGGCGTGGTGCTGTATGAAATGCTGGCGGGACATCTGCCGTTCGAGGGAAAAACTCCGATGGAAATTATCGGGGCGGTGATTCATAAAGAACCGAAACCGATGGATGAAGAAGTTCCGGGCGAAATTGAAAGGATTATCACTAAGACTTTGCGAAAAGACAGAAATGAACGGTATCAGACAACCGAGGATTTGCTGATTGACTTGAAAGATGTCAAACAGGAACTCGAATTTCAAGACAAGTTAGAGAAAACAGATTCACCCGACAAAGCAGAACCGAAAACGCAGATGCTCAAACGGACGACGTTTAATGAAGAGCGGCAAACGGCGACCAATGAAAATCTAAACGACAGCATCGCGCTCAGGAAATCCAATCTCCACAAAGCGTTGCTCGGCGTGTTGGCGATTCTGCTGATGACGGCAATCGGTCTGGGTTATTGGTTTTACTCTAAAAATAACGCCAAACAAATCGAATCAATTGCGGTGCTGCCGTTCGTTAATGTGGGCGACGACCGCGACAGTGAATATCTCGCGGATGGCTTGAGCGAAAATTTAATCAACACGCTTTCCCGATTGCCGCAGTTGAAGGTTATCGCCCGCACTTCGAGCTTTAAGTTTCGCGGCGAAAACATTGACATTCAAGATGCGGCACGGAAACTCGGTGTCGGAGCGATACTGACAGGGCGCGTCGTCCGGCGCGGCGACGATTTGCAAATCAGCGTCGAATTGATTAACACCGCCGACAACACGCGCATCTGGGGCGACATTTACAACCGCAGAGTTTCCGCAGCGTTAAGCGTGCAGGAAGAAATCACGCAAGCCGTTTCGGAAAAATTGCAGTTAAAATTGTCGGGAGCGCAGGAACGGCAAATGGCGGAGCAAATAACAAACAGTCCGCAGGCTTACCAGTCTTATATGAACGGCGTTTTTTTCCGCCGGAAGAACGGAGCGGAAAATATCCAAAAGGCAATCGAATATCAAAAGCAGGCAATCGCGCTCGATCCGAGTTTCGTGCGGGCATATACTGAACTGTCAATTAATTTCACCACTCTGGTCGAAATCGGCACGTTTAGTCCGAAGGAAGGAATGCCGCCGGCGCGGGCGGCGGCGGAGAAGGCTTTGTCTTTGGACGAAACGCTTGCCGAAGCGCATTACTCGCTCGCCAGAGTCAGAGATTTTGAATTTGATTGGGCGGGCGCGGAGAGCGAGTTTAAGCGAGCCATCGAACTGAATCCGAATCTCGCGGGAGCGCATACCCTTTATGCGGAATACCTGTCGCGGTCAGGCAGATTCGATGAAGCCTTACGGGAAGTCAAACGGGCGCAGGAACTCGACCCTTTGCGAACCGGATTAGTCGGCAATGAAGGACTCATTTTCTATCACGCCCGGCGGTATGACGAAGCCATTGCGAAAAAGCGAATTCACGCTCAGTTGGCGGCGGAGAATCCTTTCGCCCACTTGGAACTCGCCAACGCTTACGTTCAAAAAGGGCAATATGCGGAAGCGATTCTCTCATATCAAACGTCAATTAAATTAGAAGAAACGACCAGCGCGTTGATTTATCTGGGTCGGGTCTATGCTCTGTCCGGCAAGCGTAATGAAGCGATGGCTATTCTCGATAAATTAAAAACGACTGAAAAATACGTCTCGCCCGCCGAATTAGCCATTCTTTACGCCGCGCTCGGAGATAAGGAAAAAGCGTTTGCTTCGCTCGAAAAAGCCTACACCGAGCGCGACTTTCAATTGACATCTCTCAAAGTCGAGCCAGGCTACGATTCTTTGCGCGACGACCCGCGCTTCAAGGATTTGCTGAAACGGATGAATCTGCCCGAATGAGTTTGAAAAAATGAAGATGGAAAACGGAACAATTATCAACCAATACAAGATCATCTCGTCAATCGGCAAAGGCGGAATGGGCGAAGTTTATCTTGACGAAATCATCAAACCTAACCGAAAAGTGGTGTCCAAGTTTTTATACGAAGCTATCGGCGACGACAAAAATCGCAATTAAAATCATAAACGGTAAATTGAACTGAAAGGAATTTCGTGTCCAAACCGAGTCCAAAGTTTCCCGTTTTGCCCCTTCCGTCCGCTTTACCCGTTTGTTCTGAAATTCAAATAAACAAAAGTGCCGCAATAACTTACGTCATTACGGCACTTTCAGTATATAAATGTTGGCTCCGCAGGTAAGACTCGAACTTACAACCCTTCGGTTACACTTTATCCCAAACTTTCGTTTGAGCGTGGACTATCTCATCAACTTTTCTTTCAAAAAGTTGTCGGACGCTCGTGGAGATTTTATCGGTTTGGTTTCCTCAATCTCTAGTCTCTGCACGTTCCTGCTTACTTTTAAACCATTCAGCAGGCTTCGCTCAAGATTACCGTGCCAATATTTACTGGTTTAGGCTTCCTTGAGTTCATCCGATTTTTCAATCACAGTCGCCTGTGAAAGCTGCAACTTTCCGGCGTGGAATTCACGATGACAATTTGCACATAATAGAATACATTTCTCAATTTCAGCTTTCACTTTTTCCCAACTTCTGGCATAACCTTTTGCGGAAATGCCGAAATCTTTTTTTGTCGGGTCAACGTGATGAAATTCAAGTGCTTCGATACAATAATTATAGCCGCAAATTTTGCAGCTACCACCTTTGTATTCAACAGCCATTTCTCGAACTTTTGCTCTTCGTCGTTTGACCGCTTCGAGCATATATTCTCTACGCTGCTGATATGTGCGCTTTTCTGCCATTGTAAAAGACCTTGCCTAGCTTACAGCCGAATGCTCTGCCATTGAGCTACTGCGGAATATCGCCCGAAAGCGAATTTTTAGGTTAATTATTTTAACTTCGCTTGTCAAGCTGACGTATGTATTTGCTTCCAAAATTTGAACTGATTCTAAAAGTTTTTTGTCAGCATTAATCTATTAAACATTTTTAATGAAAATAAATATCTGCCGCAACACATTTGATAAAATGATTTTTCAATTTTAACGGGTTAGCCGGTGTAAATATCATTTTCGGCATCATGTCAGCAAATTAAAAATACAATAACTTAATTTAATTTCATACAAAAACGTAGGATTTTAACTCACAAGCGACGTTTTTGTAGATATCAATTTATCACTTTAAAGTTTTCTCCAAGTGTTGTAGAATCTCTCTGAAAATCGTGTATAAAATAAAACGCGAAGTTTTTAATGTAATTTTTATCGAAAATCAGGAGATTTAATGAACGCAAAAAATGTTTTGGATTACGCTGCCGAGCAGGGCGCGAAGTTTGTTTCCATTCGGTTCACGGATTTGCCGGGCGCGTGGCATCATTTAACTTATCCGATTGACCAACTGACGGAAGACAGTTTTGAAGAAGGATTCGGTTTTGACGCTTCGAGTCTGCGCGGCTGGGCGGCGATTAACGAGTCGGATATGCTGCTCGTGCCGGATGCGGAACGCTGCTGGGTTGATCCGTTTATCGAAGAAACGACAATTTGTTTGATCGCCAACGTCGTCGAACCGATTACCAAAGAAGGTTACGGACTCGATCCGCGTTCGGTGGCTGTTCGCGCCGAAAGCTATTTAAAATTTACCGGACTAGCCGACACGGTTTTTATCGGACCGGAAGCCGAATTTTTCGTTTTTGACGGAGTTTCTTATCACAACGACCAGCAATCTGCCGGTTACACGATTGACTCGGAAGAAGGACACTGGAACACGCGCCGCGCCGGAGATAGTATGTCGCCGAATACCGGCTATCATATTCGTCCGAAGGAAGGTTATGTGCCGGTTGCGCCGATGGATACGCTGATTGATTTGAGAAACACGATCTCTATGATGCTGGGCGAAGTCGGCATTCACGTCGAATGTCAGCATCACGAAGTCGCCACCGCCGGACAGTGCGAAATTGATTTTAAGTTTTCAAATCTTTTGCACACGGCTGATAACTTGATGCTGTTTAAATACATTGTCAAAAATACAGCCGTATCTTACGGCAAAACGGCGACATTTATGCCTAAACCGCTTTTCGGCGACAATGGTTCGGGAATGCACGTTCACCAATCGTTGTGGAAAGACGGCAATCCGCTGTTTGCGGGTGAAGAATATGCCGGACTTTCGGAAATGGCGAAATTCTATATCGGCGGACTATTGAAACACGCGCCGGCATTAATCGCGCTTGCCGCGCCGACGACGAACAGCTATAAACGGCTCGTGCCGGGTTTTGAAGCTCCGGTTAATCTGGCTTATTCAGCCAGAAACCGTTCCGCCGCCGTGCGAATTCCGATGTTTTCGCCGTCGCCGAAAGCCAAGCGGCTCGAATTTCGTCCGCCCGATCCGTCGTGCAATCCGTATATCACGTTTGCCGCGCTTTTGATGGCTGGTCTCGACGGCGTGCAGAATCGCATTGATCCGGGTGAACCGCTTGATAAAGACATTTACGACCTGTCGCCGGAAGAATTAAAAGACGTGCCGAATTTGCCGGGAAGTCTTGACGAAGCGTTAACGGCTCTCGAAAACGATCACGAATTTTTACTCAAAGGCGATGTTTTCTCGACCGAAATGATTGAGCGTTGGGTAAAATATAAACGTGAAAAAGAAGTGCAGCCGTTGCGTCTTCGTCCGCATCCGCTTGAATTTTCAATGTATTACGACGTTTAAAGTGGAAAGGTGAAAAAGGGAAAAGGTGAAAAAGTTAGTTGCATAATGTCAGCGTAACTTTTCACCTTTTTGCGTTTATGAAAATCGAACCGATAATTTTAGAAGGCGAATTTGTCCGGCTTGAGCCGCTCAAAATTGAACACGCCGACGCGCTCTGCGAAGTCGGTTTGGTGGAAGAGATTTGGCTTTGGACGACAAATATTGTTTGCACTAAAGACGAAATGCGAAGATATATCGAAACCGCGCTCGATGAATTTAACCGAAAAGTTTCGCTGCCGTTTGTAACTGTCGAAAAAACATCGAACAAAATTGTCGGCTCAACTCGTTTCGGAAATATAGACGCGAAAAACCACCGCGCGGAAATTGGCTGGACATGGATAAATCCGGCGTGGCAAAGGATTTCTATCAATACGGAAGCGAAACTTTTGATGTTGACGCACGCTTTTGAAACGTGGAAATGTATTCGCGTTGAACTTAAAACCGATGTTTTAAACGAAAAATCAAGAAAAGCGATTTTAAGAGTCTGTTTAATTTTTCAGGAAGCCAATTGTCTAAGCATCAAACGAATCATTGCCAAATGGATAAAAGCTCTGGAAACTTCGACCTTTTCTTCGTAGTCTTTGACCAATCGGCGATTCCATATTAACCAGCCGAAA
>JBBSIE010000006.1:0-69974 GCA_038232235.1 Pyrinomonadales bacterium
AGCGAGTTAAAAAAGACGAGCGTACCGAATTTAAAGCGGTCTGCGCCTTCGACCGGCTCTGATTCCTGCCATAAAGTTCTCGCGCTGGTGCGGTCAAAATAATAACCCGCTTCCTGAAAAACACTCCAAACTAAACCTGAACAATCGTAAGTGTAAGGACCTTCCGAACCGTAACGATACGGAATGCCGAATTTGTTTTGAATGGATAATAACAATCTTTGGCTAAAAACCGGACTGTATGAATTTTTGCTGATGTAGCTGTTTGAAGGAGCGTTGATTGGCTGCGATAAACCGGTTTTTTTGACGAGCGGTGTTTGAACTGTAATTTGATTGGTGAGCGTTGGTCGTGATTTTTGATAAATCTCAGTCGGCGGTCTTTGTGTCGGATTGGATGCCGGATTTTCCGGCGGTCGGTTTGGAACTATTCTCGTTCGATCCTGCGAGAACGAATTTCCGGCGAAACCGACAAAAAATAAAATTAAAAATAAAGATACACACAAAGATTTTCTCAAATTCATCAAATATTGCTCCTGCTGTTTATAATATTTTGCTTGAAAGGTTTGAGGTAAATGAAGACAAATCTTCATTTTAAAATAAGTTGAAACAAAAAAACTTCCCTTTAAATCCTGACTAAAAGATTTGGAAAAAACTAATTAAATTGTCGTATTGTTTTAACTTTAGAAGAACTGATTGTCTTATATGCAAAAAACAATTGCAAACGACAAATTCATTTTTACACTATTTTTATATGATAAGGTAAGTAAAAATTTTATATGATAAGGTAAGTAAAAATTATGAGTTTGGGAAATAACGCGAAAGTCCGCGCAAAGTAAGAGCGTGTTTTGCTGGTGCGTTCTTACTTTGCGCGTGCTTTCGCGTAATCCAGTGGCGGATTTCGTTTTCCGAAATCCGCCACCGAAAGCTGCCGGCTCTTCTCCGCCTTCCGCCGTTCCTTTTGAGTTGTCTTGGTTACTTTATAGACAGGTGTAATCGTTTAATTCTTCCAATTTATAAAAAATTAATTTGTTTCCGATTTTGTAATCCTGATTGGACTGTGGTGAAATTTACTGCTTATGAATCGAAAAATATTTATCGCCGGTTCGGGCGGAATCGGTGAAGCAGCGGCAATTTTAATTCGTGAATGGGCGGATTTTGAAACGGCAATTTTTCTCGGCGATATAAACGAAGCGAATCTTCACAAAACAAAAGAGTTTGTTTTGCAAAACTCTGAAAAAACATCAGAAGTCAAAACCGTCTTGATGTCGCTCGAAGGAATCAACGACGAAATGAAGTCGGCGTTTGAACAATCCGACATTTTGCTCGATTGTTCGCCGGGCGAACAGGCTCCGCGAATGGCGCGTTTTGCGAGAGATTACGAAATGCACTATGCAAACCTCACCGAATATGTCGCCGAAACCGATGAAATAATCAAACTCGCCGAAAATGCACAAACGGGATTTATTCTGCAAACCGGACTTGCGCCCGGATTTATCAATGTTTTGGCGATGTCGCTCTATAAAAATTTTGTCGCGCAGTTCGGCAATGAAAAAGTCGAAAAAATCGGGATGAAAGTCGGCGCGTTGACGGCGCACGCGCATCAGCCGCATTTTTACGGTTTTACGTGGTCGCCGATTGGCGTGGCAACCGAATATGTCAAACCTTCGCGCGTCATTCGTGATTATCAAATTACCGAACAGCCCGCGCTTTCCGACCGTGAAAAAATTATCATCGGCGGCAGAACTTACGAAGCCGATTTAACTTCGGGCGGCGCGGCTGATTTGCCGGAGTTTTTTGCTGATAGGGCGAAACGACTTGACTACAAAACTCTGCGCCACGTCGGGCATTACAATTGGGTTGACGGCGTAATCCGCAAATTTCCAAATGATGAAGATTTACCGAAAAATTTACTGGCGGAATTTCTACGCGAAGTTCCGGCGGTCGAAAACGATTTTGTTCTCGTTCACGCTTCGGTTGAAGGATTTGACGATAAAAATGTCAGAAGATTGATTGAAAAGGCTTTTTTTGTCGAACCTTTGGAAATCAACGGACACAAGCTGCGTGCGATTCAAACAACAACCGCCGTGCCTTTGATTGAGGCGGCGATGATGCTTCTTTCGGGCGGCATCAAAGGCGTTGTTCTGCAAAGTCAGATTGAGCCGTCGAAATTTTTAAATGGCGGTTTTGTCAGTAAAGTTTATAAACCGTAACCAACCGTCAATTTGCTTCATTGTCAACGGTTAAAACTTCGTGCCGTTCGATTACTTCGTCGTCGGTTGCGTCTTGCAAACTGCGGTCGCCGGTAACTTCGTCCCAATCGTAACCGAGAAATTCGGCAAAGTGATAAAGCTGCGGTTCCCACGCCGCGCGATCTTTTGAATATTTGATGAAAGCCTCTTCGATGTCGGGACTGGTTTTTATTCCGTTAGACCGCAAATGTCTAAAGGCGCGATTAAAGCATTTTCGCCGTCGTGCCAAAGTTTTTTCTTCGGACTCAAACGCATCGGTAGCGTGTTCCGTCAGATTGAGCGACGCGAGAAGTTCAAACAAAACGTGCCGCGCATTGTCGCCGGCAATGAGAACGTCCGGGTGATCGCCGGCTTCGACATATTCTTTTTCGTCAATATGCGCGTTGATGACAGCAACCGTTTCGAGAACGACGAAAAGAGCGCGCGGCAGTCCTTTGTAAACTTCTACCGGATGAAAATAATGAATAATCGGATGTTCGAGATGCGATTCGAGCGATTCCTGCAAATCGCGCGTCGCTTCGCGCAGTGATTCAGTCAAACTGTAAAAACGTCCGCGCGAAAAATGGCTGGCGATAAAGCCGGAAATATCCGCGCCCTGCCGCGCCTGATGATAAAATTTCAGCGCGACGGCGCGTTTGCGTTCGAGCGCACCGTAAACGGTCAACAAATAAGTAATAGAAAGCGAAATAATGCCGATTCCAGAAGCGCCTTCGACGATGGCGACGACGCGCGTAGTATCGGTAATCGGCAAAATATCGCCGTAACCGATTGTTAAAAGCGTAATGCCGCTAAAATAAAAAGCCTTGAAGATTAGACTTCCGGCAACCGCATCATCAATTTTGAAGCCTGTTTCCATTCGTGGGGTGTAAATAAGCGCAAATCCGGTGAGCAGCATCACGATAAAAATTGAAATCAGCAGCGGCATCAAAAGCGGTCCGATTGCTGCCAAAATTCGATGTCGCAAGCGGCGATTCAAATTTTGCGTTAAAACCGCCACGCCGCGCCACAGACCGCGATTTAAGAATCTGCTGAACAATCCCGAATGTTTCGTTCCTCTTAAAATCGTCGCGTAAATGTCGTAAAAAACCAAAGCGAGCAAAACTGATCCGGCAGCCGTCAACGAGTAATTTGTTACCAAATCCATTAAATTTTGTGTTCTCCGATTATGTTTAAGTTCGAATCTGCGGAAGAGTTGTGTTTTGATGCAATAAGCAGAATTTAGTTTATACTTATTTTGCCGCGATGACGATAATTAAAAAAATGTTAAAAATAGTTTGTATATCCGACACTCATAATTGCAACGGGCAAATCTCCGTGCCGGACGGCGATTTTTTGATTCATTCGGGCGATGCGACAACTACCGGAACAGTTGACGAAATTGTCTTGTTTAATAATTGGTTTGTGAGTCTTCCTCATAAATACAAAATTTTCGTCGCCGGAAATCACGATTGGCTGTTTGAAACGAACAACCGATTTGCCCGCAATTTGTTTGATAAATCTATTATTTATTTGCAGGATTCTTCGGTTGAAATCGAAGGTTTAAAGATTTACGGTTCGCCTTTCCAGCCGCGATTTTTTGACTGGGCTTTTAATTTGATGCGCGGCGCAGAATTGGCGGAAAAATGGAAACTGATTCCCGACGATATTGATATTTTAATTACACACGGACCGCCGAACGGGATTTTGGACGAAGTTCCGCGCCGGGATTTTATAGAAAATGCGGGCTGCGAAGAATTGCGAAAACGGGTTGAACAATTACGATTGAAAAATCTCAAACTTCACGTATTCGGTCATATTCACTGCGGTTACGGCACAACTGAGAAATTCGGCGTAAAGTTTGTCAACGCTTCAACTTGCGATGAAAGTTATGAACCGACAAATCCGCCGATTGTTGTAGAGGTCTAAAATTTTTTGATATTGCCGGAAACAATCGTGTAGAATACAGAAATGCCATTCAAAAATTTTACGAAATTTTATCGTACCGTTCCGTCATTGATATTTGTTACGGCAATCGTATTTATTTCTGCCGGCTGCGGTCGCAAAAATGTCGAACCGATGCCGCCGAAGCAAAGTTTGGAAATTTCTCAAGCGACAAAAACGCCAACGAATTCAAATCAGGAAAATCGAAATATGAACCAGTCAAAATCTACAAATGTTTCACCGGGAAATTGGGGCGCGACGGGCATCGCGGTTCTCATTGAAGAAAACGGTGTCAAAATCGAATTCGATTGCGCCGTCGGCGAAATTAAAGAGAAATTGACGGTCAATGAAAACGGCGAATTTAATGCGGACGGACTTTATACGCCTGAAAGTTTCGGTCCTATCAGAGAAGATAATCAGCCGAAGTCGCAGCCTGCACGTTATGAAGGCAAAATTTTAGGCGACACGATGACGCTGAATGTTAGATTAATTGATAAGAAAGAAAAAATCGGCGATTATACTTTGGAGCGCGGCAAATTTGCGCGTCTTCACAAATGCCAGTGAAAATCAATCTTTCTGTTCCAATTTCAGTCGCGTTATCTTAGCAGCTTTACCTGTTTTTTCGTCAATTTCAACAACAACCGCGCAAATCCAGACGTTTCCTTTAGCGTGGTCGGCGCGGCGGGCGGGAAAATTTATAAAACGGTTGATAACGTCATCTTTGTCCATTCCGATGACTCCCGCATAACTTCCGGTCATTCCGACATCGGTAATATAAGCCGTGCCGCCGTCCAAAATTCTTTCATCAGCCGTTTGAATATGCGTGTGTGAACCGACAACTGCCGAAACTCTTCCCGCCAAAAACCATCCCATCGCGTTTTTTTCCGAAGTCGCTTCGCAGTGCATATCAACAAGACGAATTTTTACATCTTCGGGAATTAAACTTATTTCCCGTTCGGCGACGCGAAACGGATCGTCAACCGGCGGCATAAAAACTCTGCCGAGTAAATTTAGAACGGCGATTTTGAAACCGTTTATTTCGCCGACAAACAAACCTTTTCCGGGCGTGCCAATCGGATAATTTGCCGGACGCAGAAGGCGCGGATTTTTTTTGATGTAAGGAATTATCTCGGTTTTATCAAAAATATGATTGCCCGAAGTCATCAAATCAATGCCGCTTGCAAAAAGTTCGTCGGCAACTTTCGGCGTAATCGAAAATCCGCCGGCGACATTTTCGGCGTTCATCGTGGCAATATCAATTTTGTATTCTTCCCGAATTTCTTTGATTTTGTCTAAAACAGCGAGTCTTCCGGGACGCGCAACAACATCGGAAATCATTAAAATATTCATAAATCTTATACGGACTTGCGAAATTGATTAGGAGTTACGCAGTTGAAACATTGTTGAACACATCATTGTTGAAAATAAACGACTTATGGCAAAAGAGATTTTATAAAAAATGCTGTAAATCATTGATTTCTCGTTCAACTGCGTAACTACTAATTGATTAAGGTGTAAAAAAGTTATTCAATTCAGCTAAAAGCTAATGGCTAACAGCTTTTAGCTGAATTTTAGATTCAAATCTTAACCTTATTTTATTAAGCATTCTGGTTTTATTGTCGTAAATCGTAATTCGTTTTCCGATTATAAACGGTTTCATTAAAAAATTGTTGATAATTTTGATTTCAAATATGAAGCGGTTTGTTAAGATGCGGTTTTTCGGCTAAATTATCGAATATGAACAATAACATATTTGAAGAAAACATTTTTGAAGGAAAAGTTGCATTTGTAACCGGCGGCGGCACTGGAATTACGGGCGGCGTAGCGCGTGCGTTTGCAGAACACGGCGCGAAAGTGGCGATTACTTCGCGCAAAATGGAAAGTCTTGAACCGATGAAAAAATTGATCGAAGATAATGGCGGCGAATGTTTTGCGGTTGTCGCCGATGTGCGCGATTTTGAAGCGGTTTCCAACGCCGTCGCAAACACCGTCGAACATTTCGGCAAAATTGACATTGCCGTCAACGGCGCGGCGGGAAATTTTCTCGTCAAACCCGAAGAATTATCGGCTAACGGTTTCGGCACGGTCATTGATATTGACACGAAAGGCACGTTTAACGTCTGCCGCGCCGCGTTTGAAGAATTGAAAAAGAATCAGGGACAAATACTAAATATCAGCGCGACGCTTCATTACACGGCAACGCCGATGCAGATTCACGTTTCGGCGGCAAAAGCGGGTGTTGACGCGATAACCAGAAATCTCTCAATCGAATGGGGAAAATACGGCATCCGCGTCAACGGCATCGCGCCGGGACCGATTGGAGATACCGAAGGATTTCGGCGGCTTGTGCCTGAACCTTTGAAGGAAAAACTGGCGAAAAAAATCCCGATGCAGCGTTTCGGCAAAATCGAAGACATCGAAAACGCCGCATTGTTTTTATGTTCCGACGCGGCAAGCTACATCAGCGGCGTAAATTTGGTTGTTGACGGCGGACACTGGCTGACCGGAACAGGATTGGGCTAAAATCGCGCAGCGCAAACCCAAAGTCCAATGTCCATTATCTTAAACTTTGGACATTGGGCTTTGGACTTGTTTGATTAACCAAGATGCCGCACAGAACGAGCATTTTCGCCAGAATTCGTGCTTCCGGGCGGTCAAATTTATTTGTCAAAGCCCGTGTTCGCGCAAAGTCCGCAACTGCAAGACTACGAATCGTCGTGTTCGTCGTGCCGAGATTTTGCAGAAGTTCGCTGGACATACTGCCGCCGAAACTGCCGACTTGAATTTCGCCGTCTTCAATCATATCGCCGCCCACATCCATAAATTCACCGACTTTGACAAAAGCGGAAATTGTATCGTTGAGCCGGAAAATCGCATCTTCCAAAATCGGAAACGCTTTGTCCGCATCAACTTGCGCGTAACCGCTGGCAAATAACCAAACTTCCATAAAGTCCTGATAATTTTTCGGCGGCAAATTTATCAGATTGCGGCTTTCATCCATAATTTTAGAAGCCGCTTCTTTGTCGCCCGATTTGGCAATTTGCAAAGCCAAAGCCGACAACGCAAAAAGTTTCTGATTCGGGTCTTTTATTCCGCCAATAATTTTCTGCGCTGACGAAATTACTTTTTCGCGTTCTTCTTTTGAAAGTTGTTTGCCGTTCAGATTTCCTAAATTTTCCAGTGATTTTTCAGGTGAATCTTCGTCGAGTTTGGTTGTCGGAGTTTGTATGGCAACATCTTCGACAACCAAATTTGCTTCACCTTTAGAATTTTTAATCTTAAATTTTTGCCGAATTTGCGCGGCGCGTGAAGGCGCAAATTTTTCAATCTGCTGAATAAAATGCGAAAGGTCTAATACTTCATTGCTGTCTTCACGTTTCAAAATTTGCTGACCGAACATATCGGCAATTTCGCGTAGAGATTGTTCGCTGAGCATCGGTTTTACGCCGCTTTTTCCTTTGACCGAATCGAAGTTTTCCGCGCCTAAGTTGAGCAGTGAACTTAGAATATAAAAGCTGTCGGGTTTCGCGCCGTCGGATTTTAACTTTGCCAGAACATCTTCGCCGAAAGCCGCGCCTTTGTCCGCGTCTTTGTCATAAATTTTTTTGAGCAGACCGACAGTTTCGTAATTTAAACCTTCTTCCAAAGATTTCCGTGCGTATTTCAAAGCAATATCAACATCTTTTTCGGCGACTTGCTGAAGCAGACGGGTTTCAAAATAAGCGTCCTGAATGGCGATTTGTTTTTTAAACTCTGGATTTGTAATGACGAGCGCAGTGTCATTGAAAAAATTTAAAGCGAACTGCGGATCGTGTTCGGCGATTGCCGTCGCAATTTGCTGGCGCACGGCAATTGCTTTCATAAATTTTCTAGCCAACTGCGTGGACGAATCCGCGCCCGGCATATAATTTTGCTCATCATTCGGCGTAATTCCCGCTGCATTTATCTGCGCGTCGTAGTTTGCAAAAAGCTGTCTGAAATCATTGATCGCGGCTTGAAACATCGTCCGCGCTTCCTTTTCGTCTTCAAACCACATTAGAGAAGCGAGTTCAGCCGAAAGGCTGATACGATTTTCGAGGGAGCGCAAACTATTAACTTCGGCGGAAGTTTCACGCAAAAAAACTATCGCGTCTTTTCGCAATTCGGGCGAAACTCTATCTTTAGCATCGTTAGCGATAGTTTGAGAAAAATTGATTTGTGTAAAACACAGACAAAATAAAGCAAGCAAAGATAATTTTCGATTCATTAAAAGACTCCTTTTTACTGACGATTTACGGCTCAATATTCGCCTTCTTCATTGTTTAATTCGATTTGCATTGATTTCTCATTTTCTTCCGACTTTGGATTAAGAAGCGCGTCGGCGATGCGAAAACGGGCGTAAAACCGCACTTCGGGACGCGCAAATCTTTCGGCGAGATTTATTGTGCGGTCAAAATCAGCGGCGGTCAAATTTTTAATCAACTCAACTCCGTTCGGAAGATTTTGGAAAGATTCGCGGCGCACCGCATCGAGCCGCAATTCATCATTTTCCACCGCGCCGGATTCGTTAAATTCGTCCAACAAAATCGCCGCATTGATAATCTCGTTAAAAAACTGCGTGTTCGCTTCCAGCATATCAAAACCCTGCGCGGGTTCGATGACCGAGTAAGATTGCGCCATTTGAATAACTGAACTTAAATTTCGGCGATTTTTCATTCTGCCGGAATAAATCGAAAGGGCTTCATTAATAATCGCGGTAGCGGTTTTTTTATCGCCGTTTTTGGCGACGGACATCGCCAAAACTGCCAAAATCTCGATGCGCTGTTCGGGCGTTTTCAACTTTGTCAGAGATTTTCGCACTTGGCTCAAATCGCCTTTCGCCGCCAATATTAGAGGCATCGCGTCGCCGATGGCTTTTTCGAGATAATCGTTTTCGCGTTTCGTTTTTATTTTGCCGTGAAATACGTTAGCCTTTTCGATTTCGCCGTTGTTAAAAGCTGTTTCGGCGGCTTGAAAATACAAATCATCGCGTTCGGCGGCGGGAGAATTTTCGATAATCTGCAAAATATCATCGGCGGATTTATCTTCCGCTTCGTTTTGAAAATTCTGATTTTTTATCAAATTATTAAGCGTCGCAGATTCCTGCTGACCGATTTTGTGCCGAATTGCCAAAGCCGCCGCGGGAAAATATTTTGTAATTTCAGGCATTACTTTGGAAACTTCATAAGCCGACAGATATTCTTGTTTGATATATTTTTGGGCGAGAACATCAATCGTTTCTTTGATTTCACTCTCACTCAAAACCGGCGGTTTTTTATCTTTAGCGGCTTGTCTGTTGAGTTTTTTGACGGAATCTAAAAATGATTGAATTTCCCAAACATTAATTGTTGAAGTCGTATTCAGAATGTCCGGCTTCATCATATTCGAGTTCGCGCCGACCGATTTGTCAGTCGGCGAATTTATGAACGAATCTTTGCTTTTTAATTTGCTTAAAATGTCCTGCGCGAGTTTTGCTCCGAGTTCCGCATCTTTTTTGTAAAGGCTTTCAAGCATGGCAAACAGATTATTTCCGAGTCCGTTTGCCAGATTTTTTCTGGCAATTTCATAAGCCTGTTTCGGATCGCTGTCGGCAATTTTGGCGGCGAGTTCTATTTCGAGATTTACGTCATTGTCAAATATGTTTTTGCCTTCGGCATTTTTCACGCTCAAAAATTGCATAGTATTGAGCGCGAACTTCGCATCGCGGGCGGCAAGCGAGATTAAAAGTTCTCTCCGCAGTTTTCTGACATCGGCGAGCGTGGTTAATCTTTCCGTATTATACTCTTCGTCAGAGTCGGCATTTTCGGATGGAATTTGACCGATCAGGAGGTTTAGATCGGAAATTGCGTTTTGAAAAAGGATTCGCGCTGCTTTTTCATCCTTTTCCCAAAGCAGATTCGCTACACTGACACGCGCGTCAATTCTATTTGACGGCAGAGAAAATTGTTCGACTTCACGCGCCAAACCGATTAATAAACTTACAGCCTTTTCCTTAATTTCCGGCGAAACATTGTTTTTCGGGTTTTCAAACTTTGAATCAGTCTGCGCGAAAATCGAGAAATTCAATAAAATAGACAGCAAAAGTGAAATGATTTTTTTCTGAAACATTACTAATCTCCGTTGAAACTTGTATGTAATAATAAATTGAAAACGGTAAATAGTAAATATAAATTTTACCGCCCATTTACAGAACATTTCTGTTTGGAAACTTTGCAAATTGATTTTTAAATTTTTGAATAAATAGCTACGATTTCAACATCTTGACGTGAATACTAGCTTTAATTTTTAACTTTTGAGATTTTATTTTACGGCTGCATTCGCTTGGACGAAACCGCCTAGGACATGGCGCAGACGATGTTGAAAATGCGCGTTTACAAATTTACGGAAAAGGATTAAGTCGGTGTCGTCAAAAAAGATGACGCGCCCGCCGTCACAGCGTTTCTGCAGGGCGGAACGAATTCGAAGGCGAAGGGCGGAAACCGCTTTGACCGTCGCAGTTGAAAATTCTGAGTGGAAAATCGTAAGTTTCTGGAATTTGTGAAATTAATTATAGAAAAAGGCGCAGACAAATTAATCAAAGACGAAAATGGAAAAACAGCACTCGATTGGTAGAAAAAGAAAGGAAATATGGAAGTTGCCGAACTTCCTGAATAAATTCAATTTTCGTAGATTTTCCCTGTATTTTATAAATTATTACTGAGATTCGTTAATTCCGGCGACCGGCGTTAATTCGTAATCAATTTTATCGTCTTCAAGTTCCTGCATCGCAATTCGGGTAGATTTGCTTTTGCGTGGGTCCATATCAACGCGCGGAGTTGCGCCGCGCTGAAGCTGTTTGCTGCGTTGTGCCGCCAAAATTATCTTGCGATATTTGGAAGTGATTTTAGGATTGGCGATCTTTTCTTCCGTGATTTCCTCGACAAGCTGTTCGGTTGGTTCAACCATAAATAAATTTTTAATCTCCAAAGGTGTTTAAAATAGAAACATCGAAACTATCTAAAATAACCTGAATTGCCTCGATTTGTCTAATCCGTTTTAACCTTTCAGCCAAAGTAATAGTCTGTAATTTTGCCGCCGCCGCTGTAACATCATCATTAACAACTACATATTCAAATTCGGCATAGCGATATACTTCGCCGAAAGAGTTCCGCAATCGAATATTTAAATCTTTTTGTTTTTCGGTAGCGCGAGCAGTCAAACGCCGCTCCAAAACTTGATAAGAAGGCGGCAATATAAAGATGCTGACAGCTTCCGGCATCAATCGGCGAACGCTCGCCGCGCCCTGTACGTCAATTTCCAGAATAATATCGCGTCCTAATTCAGTTTCGGTTTTGACTCTTTTAATTGATGTGCCGTAGAAATTGCCGTGAACTTCGGCAAATTCTAGAAATTCACCCTGCTCGATCAAATCTTTGAATTTTTCTTTGCTGATGAAAAAATAATCACGTCCGTTTTCTTCGCCGGAACGCATTTGCCGCGTCGTAAATGAAACCGAATAACCGATTGCAGGCACAGTTTTTAACACTTCCTTTATCAATGTGCCTTTTCCGCCGCCCGAAGGTGAACTGATGATAATTAAATTTCCTTTCATCTAAATAAAATCGTAATTTTAATGGATTCAGTTAAAGAATAAAAGCCGTGCCGTTTTTATCTTGGAGTAGATTTTGCACGGAAATTGTATATTTCTTAATTGCTTTATGTCCAATGTTCTGAAATTTTATTTCATTGCTGCAAACGAAATGATTGCTTCCGGTTACTGCGAAAAGCAGTGTTTTAAATTTTCATCCTCTTGATGTTTTGGATTGCTTGACTGTAAAAAATTTTATTTTGAAAACCCGAAAAGTATTGTAATTTTCAAATTTGATCTACCAAATATTATAACAAATTACCAACCTAAATATTTGTGTATTTTAAAAATAAGTTGATAATTCACATTTAAAGTCTTACTTTAGCTTTCAAGAGATAATTCTATCGTAAAAACCGACAAAATAAATTTGTGAACATTCAAACAACTTTTCCAGTAAAAACGGAAGACGAAACGGCGACCGTTTTTGCCGGAGATTATTTAAATAAACTGAGCGGCGAGTCAGTCGAACGCGAATGCAAACTTAAAATTGATGCCGGCTGCAAAAACATCGTTGTCAACTTTGCCGAAACAGAACTCGTTAACAGCATCGGTGTTTCGATTCTTTTAGGCGTAATTGATGCCGCTTCGGAGGCTGGCGCAAATATAATTTTTTCAGATGTTAACGAAAATACAATTCAACTTTTTGAAATGCTCGGCGTAACTAACCACATTGTAATTAAAGCGACCGTATAAACGCCGTCGTCCGGCAAATGAAGTAATCGAAGATTGACAGCGGAACGCAGGCAAACAATTCGCACCGGAACTTGTTACGGCATTTTACCGCGCCATGTTGAAGGAAATTACAGGCGAAACCAAGCAGAAAAAATTCCGCCGCTCGCTCGGCAGAGAATTTCTGGAAACGGAAGGAATCGTCCCACTTTTGCAAAACACGCTCAATGGAATTGCTCCAACTTCTTCTTTAACTTTGGTGAGTTTAGATTAACGGTATATTGCTCGCGCTCCAAATGTTCAACTTTTAAAATTAATTACGAATTCTTTCATTCTACTCATTTTAAGAAGCTGTTTGAAAACTCGAAAAGTCGCTAAAAGCGACAAACATTAAAGCCTAACGAAAATCGCTAGGTCTTGATAAGTCGGAGATTCCGACGTTGAAAATGTCGAATAAACGGCGGTAAATGCTGTTCATCTTCAGGGAGCGACTGAATAATTTATTAAAGCATTGCGATTTTCGCTAGGCTTTAATGTTTGTCATTTTCTATGACAAAATCAAAAAATATTGAGTTTTCAAGCAGTTTCTAAGTATTATCCCAAAGATTTTTCTCGTTATTTCTTACTAGACGTTTTCTTTCTAGTTTCATAATATTGTCCCAAAGAATCGGATACTTTTTGTGCCTAAATAAAATATCAAATAAAAATCTTGGTTGTAAGAATGAAGTTGGATATAACCGAAAAAAAATAAACCATCGAACAGGCAGAATAGGTAACGGTTCTTGGGTTTCTTGGAATTTTTCAGAAGCTGACATAAATTTCTTTACCTCGTGAACAAAATGTAGCTAATATTTTAAGACGAAAAATATATCAAACCGTTTCACCGTGTCGCGCCTTTTCATTACGATTAATCTTTTCTAAATAATTATGCGCGGCTTCTGATTGGAAAAGTTCGCGTGTTTCCGTTTCATTTTCGGAGACGGGTTCTAATGCCAAATCCATATATTCCAACTTTTTCGGATCGTTTCTCACCTTTCGATAAATAAGGCGAAGGCGCGTGTAGAGCGAAATCCAGCGAATTTGTTTTAAAAGCGTTTGTGAAAAATATTTCGGATAAAAAAACAAAGGATTTTCGAGCGGCAAATTTGAACGGCGCGAAGTGCGATGTTTGCGGCGCAGAAATCCGCCTTCGAGCGGATGAATTTTTTCGATGTCAATGCAGCCGTTAAACCACGTAATAAAAAACATCGTTTTGCCCGGACTCGTGCCGGTGGCGATTGCGCGGCGCAGAATTGTTTCGATATGTTCGTCCGTATAATAAGTTTTCCACGCTTTTTGATAAGTTTCTTCCCAATTTTCCCGCGACATTTTCGGGTGCGCCGTCACCGCGTGATTGAGATCGTATTTGTTCAAATCCGCGTCCATCGCAATTCCGGCTTCGTGCAGTTTTTTGTGGTCTTCAGAACCCGGAAGCGGCGTGAGATAGAAAAATTCGAGTAAATCAACGGGCAATTCTTTTTTGATAATTTCGATGTCGCGCAAAATTGATTCCTGCGTGTCACCCGGAAATCCTAAAATATAACCGCAATACGTAACAATTCCGGCTTTTTTCCATTCGAGCAGCATTTGGCGGTAATCGGTGATTTTGTTCTGCCGTTTGCTTGCGCCGATTAAACTGTCGGGATTGATGTTTTCCAAGCCGATAAAAACCCGTTTGACTCCGGCGCGTTTTGATTTTTCGATAAAATTCGGCAGTTTGTGACACAGCGTGTCAACCTGAATAATAAAACTGATTTTGAGTTTTTCGACTTCGCGCAGATCAATCAGTTTATCTAAAATTATTTCCCAATCTTTGTTTCTGGCGAAGTTATCGTCGGTAATGAAGAATGAATGAAGACCTTGTGCAACATTTGCACGGACAATTTTTTCGATGTCTTCGGGCGAACGGCGGCGCGATTTTCTGCCCTGCACATTGATAATCGTGCAAAATGAACACGCAAAAGGACAGCCGCGTCCGGCATCGAAACTCGTCGTCGCGCCCGCCGTCAGATGAACTCTTTCAGCCGGAAGCAGCGGCGCGGCAACGCCTTCGATATTCGGCAAATCGTCCATAAAATTGTAAATCGGCGCAAGTTTATTCTCGAAAGCGTCAATCAAAACCTGTCCGAGCCGACCTTCGGCTTCACCTGCGAAAAGCGTTACGCCCATTTTCAAAGCCTTTTCAACGTGCGCGTCGCGCGTCTTTAACATCGCAAACGTGCCGGAAACGTGAAAACCGCCGATTGCCGTTTTGATATTTTTATCGCGCAAAAATTTCGCAAGGTCGAGCGAACGCGGAAACTGATTTGACTGCACACCGACGAGCATCACCATTCCGTCGTCGGCTTGTTCGATTAACGAAATAATTTTTTTCGGATTGATATGAGAGTTCGTTTCGTCAAAAGCGTGAATTTCAAACTCGACATCTTCGCCCAGAATCTTTTCGTCAGCGCATTCCAAAGCCAAACCGTAAAGACATGCCAGAGAATTTGACGGAATCGCCGAGCGAAGCCATTGAATTACGTAACCGTCGTCGTCGTAATGCGAAGGTTTGATGAGAACAAGGCAAAACTTTTGTTTTGTATTTTTCATATTTCCTCAGAATTTTTCTGATATTATATGAATTGGGTTTATGTTACAAGACATTCTAAACTCAAATTAAATAAACCGGGTTGAAACAATTGCAAAATGAAAAAGCGAGCCGTATTTCTTGACCGCGACGGAACGATTTGCGAAGAAATCAATTATCTTTCGCGGGCGGAAGATTTGCGGCTTTTTTCGTATGCGGCGACGGCGATAAAACTTTTGAACGAAAATAATTTTTCGGTTATTTTAATTACCAATCAATCGGGCATCGCGCGAAAATTTTTTGACGAAAATGATTTGCGTGAAATTCACAAAAAACTCGAAAGCGAACTTGCAAAATCCGGCGCAAAACTGGATGCGATTTATTACTGTCCGCATCATTCCGCCGATAACTGCGATTGCCGCAAACCTAAAACAGGTTTGATAAAACAGGCGTTAAAAGATTTCGAGATTGATTTAAAAAAAAGTTGGATGATTGGCGACAAAGCAATTGATGTTCAAACGGGTTTTAAAGCCGGAACAAAAACCGCTTTGGTTTTAACGGGTTACGGTCAAAAAGAAGTTGAAAGACTTGAAAATGAGCCGGATTTAATTGCAAAAGATTTACTCGAAGCGACAAAATTTATAATTCGTAATTTATAGTTTAAGCGATTCTTCCAAAATCATCTTCGAGCCTGATAATATCGTCTTCGCCGAAGTAATCGCCGGTTTGTGTTTCGATAAAAATCAGCAGTTCTTCCGCGTCCGGGTTTTCGACGCGATGCGCCGTGCCGACGGGAATATCTATCGCTTCGCCATTTTTAACTAGATATTTAACATCGTTTAATGTTATTTTAGCAATACCGCGTACTACGAACCAATGTTCGGAGCGATGCTTATGTTTCTGATAACTCAAGCGTTTATTTGGTAAAACTTCTATTCTTTTAACTTTAAAACCGTCGCCTTCGTCAATAACCGTAAAATTTCCCCACGGTCTTTGGTCGTATTTTGGTGAATTATTTTGATTTTCTGCTTTCATGTAATTTCTTCTTTTCCTAATTTCCAATAAATATTTATGCTCAGTTTAGACGAAAATAGATTTTCTGCCAACATTAAACCGGCGCAGAAAATTCAAACTCTGATTATCGGGCGTTTATTGGTCATAGCCGTTAGTCTAAAACTATGCAATTTTATTGCAGTTTCAAAAGCAAAACTTTTGCGTTCTGCGGCAAGTTTATCAAGCCGTTTAAGCATTGTTTTTCCTGCATCAAATGCCGCAGTTTCTGGTGCGAATGCCGATAATCCTTCGGCAATCGTGTCGGCATTGATATATTCTAGAATTCCGAATATATCTCGAAGCAAAAATGGCGCAAGAGTAGATTTACCCGCGCCATTCGCACCTGAAATAACAATAACATTCGGTATATTCGATTAAGGTTTCAGACGATAAAGCATACGCGGAAACGGAATCGTCTCGCGGACGTGTTCGATGCCGCACATCCACGCCGTCGCGCGTTCGATGCCCATTCCGAAACCGGCGTGCGGGACGGCTCCGAAGCGGCGTAAATCTAAATACCATTCAAAGGATTCTTTCGGTAAATTATGCGCTTCGATTTGTTCTTCCAAGAATTTCAAATCAAAGGCGCGTTCGCCGCCGCCGATGATTTCGCCATAGCCTTCGGGCGCGAGCAGGTCAACTCCTAACGCGAGTTCGGGGCGTTCTGCGTCGCGTTCAAAGTAGAATGCCTTAATTACGGCGGGGAAATGATGCACGAAAACGGGCGCGTCGAATTGTTTGGAAATATACGTTTCGTCCGGCGCGCCGAAATCGCCGCCCCATTCAAAATCGTTGTCGAGTTCGCCTTTTTGAAAACCTTCTTTTAATATTTTCACCGCATCATCATAATGAACGCGCGGAAAACCTTCATTCAAAATTGCTTCGAGTTTGGAAATATCTCTTTCTAAAACTTCCAACTCTTCGCGTCTGTCAGTTAAAACTCTTTCGACGATAAATTTAATTAATCCTTCGCCCAAGTTCATTACATCATCGAGTTGTGCATAAGCCATTTCCGGTTCAACCATCCAAAATTCGGTCAAATGACGGCGCGTTTTCGATTTTTCGGCACGGAAAACCGGACCGAAGGCGTAACTTTTGCCGAATGCGGCAACAGTCGCTTCATTGTAAAGTTGTCCAGATTGCGTCAGATACGCTTTATCGTCGTCAAAATAATCAACTTCAAAAAGTGTCGTCGTTCCTTCACACGCGGCAGGCGTAAAAATCGGTGTGTCGGCTAAAATAAAGCCGTTTTCATCGAAGAAATCGCGCGTCGCTTTGATAACAGTGTGGCGAACCTTCAAAATTGCGTGCTGCTTCTTTGAACGAATCCAAAGATGGCGATTATCCATCAAAAATTCCGTGCCGTGTTCTTTCGGCGTGATCGGATAGTCGCTCGCGTTTTGAATAACTTCCAAGCCGGTAACATCCAATTCAACGCCGATTGCCGAGCGCGTATCTTCTTTGACCTTGCCTTTGACAATTATCGAAGATTCCTGACCGAGAGATTTCGCATTTTCAAAAAGTTCCTCGTCGTTCGGTTTGAAAACGACGCATTGAACAATTCCTGTTCCGTCCCGCAGTTGCAAAAACACGAGTTTTCCGCTCGAACGCGAGTTATAAAGCCAGCCTTTTAAGGTAATTTCTTCGCCGATATGATTTTTTAATTCGTTTATATATGTTTGATTCATAAAATATTTAAGTGCAGGGAAATGAAATTTTTAAGATATGTTCGATTTTTCCGTCAGTAAATTTAAGATAACCAAAATAATCATTGGTTTCAAAATCGGTTTGCCGTCGGCAATAATCGTCAATTCATTTTTTGCAGCTTTAGTTAAAGGAATTTCATAAACACAATCGCAGGGATGACCATTATCTTTACTCATAATTTGAAATGTACGGTTTTTTCCGCTTAAATCTTCAAACGGGTAATCGAAAGGTATGAGATTTTCTCCATCATATCTTTCTCCTTTTTCTTCATTAACTTCGGCAATTTCGCAGGTATAAAACGAAAAATCAAAACCTGTCTGGTTTATCAAGTCATTTCCGTATTTAGCTAATTCACGGGATGAAATTTTTGGATTTGATTGTTTTATACTTTCTAATTTCTTAGTAGCATCTGACGGCGTAATAATCGGTTTATTTTGAGATGCGAATTCATCGGCAGCTTTTTCATGATTTGTTATTTTCTGTGCAATAATAATTGTCTTTGTGTAACCGAATACCGCCAAAATAAAGACAAAATAAACTAAAAATAATAATGCTTTTATTTTCATAAAGTTATTTTCCCCAAACGATGACGTTTACCGTAAACGTAACGCCGCCAAAAAAAAATTGAATGAATAATCGTGAAATAAGTAAATGTCGTTATGATGTCAAAAAAAATTTCGGCAAAGCCAACCAATAAACTCACTAAATCGCCTGCACCGTTAAAAAGCGCGGAAGTTTCGGTCATTGAATTTATCTTCACGATTCACACTGCGAAAACTACTGTTAAAATTCCGATTAACTTCTTTTTCAGTTATTTCGATATGGAATTTTTCATCAATAAATCTAAAGCAATAACTTGATTATTTAACTCTTTTGAAATTATCTTTTGCAAAGCGGGAAACATATTCAAATTTTCCGCCGCTTGAAGAACTATCCGAAACATCGGTTCGATAAATTGTATAAAATATGTTTTGCCTCGATTTGTTGATTGGAACGAAAATGTACCGATGGCTTTTAAACCTCTTTGTACAGTCATCAAATCAAATTCGTAATCGAAATCTGTTTCATCAATTGACTCCAAACCCAATTTTTCTCTTTCTCTCAAAAAAAGTTTCTTCTTTTCGTCCAGCCATTTTTTTTCAGGTGTTTGCAAAACTCTGTCCAGTAGAAACGAAACCAGATCATAACTTGCCGCGCCGATTCGCGCGTCTTGATGATCAATAATTCGCAGTTTTCCTTCGCTGTCAACCATCAAATTAGCCGCGTGAAAATCCCGATGACACAGAACTTCTGCTCGTTGTTCCAGTTTGCAGGCGAGTTCGGAAAATTCCTGTTCTAAAGCCTTCTCATCTTTATCGGATAATTTTGATTTGCGAAATGTTTCAAAATAGTGTGTTTTGAAAAAATTCAATTCCCAAAGTAGTTTTTCTTCGTCAAATTTCAACCGTGAAGCGATGGAATTCAATTCAAAT
Organism: Pyrinomonadales bacterium; assembly: GCA_038232235.1. Taxonomy (GTDB): domain Bacteria; phylum Acidobacteriota; class Blastocatellia; order Pyrinomonadales; family Pyrinomonadaceae. The sequence continues at coordinate 19,321 of JBBSIE010000006.1, forward strand.
GCCTTCGGAGTCGCCGCCTGAATTTTGGCAATCAGCGCAATTGATTCATTTACTAATTCTTCGCGCTTTTCGGGATTTGATTCTGATAAAAAATCGCGTAAAATCGTATCACCAAAATCTTCCTGAACGATCACGCCCAATGATTCGCTGAAATCGTAAATTTTCGCAACCGGCAAACTGCTCAACAGAAAAACATTCGTAACATCGAGATAACTTTGTTCGTTATCAATAAATGCTTCGGGATAAACGCACGCAATTGCCGTCGAATCATTCCAATTGACGCGAAAATATTCTCTGACAGAAGCGTCAGGCGTTAAAATCAGAACTTCGGAATTCTTATTAACTAACTGTAAAAAACTATGCAATCTTTCAATGGCTAAATCGGAAAATATGGCATTCATAAGCACAAAAGAATTTTATCATTGATTGAGAGGAACAACATAATTATCACCGCTTCTATAACCTTTCAAGGCTTTTTCGGGAATTTCTTCGCATTGAGAAAGCATTTCGGCGCGGACAATCGCCGCGTTTTCAAAAATTTCCCCTGCATTTATTTTTACGCCGTCAGCAATTATTGTGTTTGAAATTTTGGCATTATCACCGATAGAAACTTCATCCCAAATTACAGAGTTTTGCACTTTCGCACTTTTTGAAATCAAACAGTTCTCGCCTCTAAAAACCTTCGCGCCGTACATCATCGCCAGACTTATTTCGAGATAACGCGGAATTGTCGAAAGTTCAAACCAACTGCCTTCGGCAATATGCGCGGCGATTTTTTCACCGTTTTTTATTGCCGGATTGTAAAATGTCGGCACAATATCTGAATAAACGCCGTGCGGAATGTAATCGAAAATGCGCGGTTCGAGTATGTGAATGCCGGTGAACATCAAGGGATTTTGTATTTTAGTTTCTGAATTTTGCATTTTGTCTGGAAAATCACCGAATCCACGGATGAATTTATTTTCAACGAATACTTCGGTGAACCTTTCTCTTTTCGAGTTTTCCTTCAAAACCATTGTCGCCAACGCGCCGGTTTTTTTGTGTGTTTCGAGCGCGGCGGAAATATCTATATCGGTGATAATTTTGCCGTTGACGATGAGAAATGTATCGTCTTCAAGCAGATGACGTGCATTGTCCAGTGCGCCGGCAGTTCCCAAAATATTCGGTTCTTCCAAAGTATAATGAATTTTCACGCCGAAATCGCGCCCGTCGCCGAGTGCTTTTTTGACCGATTCGGGCTGGTGATGAAGATTGACGACGACTTCTTTGAAACCGAATTTAGCGACGTATTCGGCGACATAACCGACTAGCGGTTTGCCTAAGAAGGGAATCGCCGGTTTGGTGCGGTCAATTGTTAAAGGAAAAAGCCGCGTACCGAAACCAGCGGCTAAAATCATTGCTTTCATATCTGATTTGTTGTTTTATTACGGCTAAATCGCTGCAATGTTAAAACTTACTTTTTTTAACTTTTAATTGCAAACTTGCTAAAATCGCTTTTGCCGTTAAAATCGGTTGAGAGATGTCAAATTCAGCCGCTGATAAAACTTACGCATTTTTTGAAACACAGCTTAACAAAAAACTTGCCGTCCGATTGGTTGAGCAATCTGCAAGTTTTTTTCAGTTTCCGCCGCTTGAAATTGAAGATACCGCCTTAAATAATGAAGAACTCGATCTGTTGAAAAATATAATTGAATTTGAATGGCTTATTTTCACCGATGTTTTGGCGGTTGATTATTTTTTGCAGACATCAACAGAAAACGAATTGGATTTTTTTGAACTTGATGCTGTCCGTGTCTGCGCTTTTGGAGAAGTCGTCGCTGACAGATTGAGTTTCAATCAAGTTCACGCCGATGTTATTCCTAATGAAATAAACGCTCAAACAGTTTTTTCGGCGATTAGTTTTTACGCCGGCGAAAATAATTTGAATAATTTGAAACTGCTATTAATTAAAGAAAAATCGGCGGATTTTGGCATTGTAAACTTATTTAAAGAAACAAACGCCGAACTAATCGAATTGCCAATTTACAGGGCGCAAATTTCCGGCAAAAGTGAAACTATAAAATTAAAAACACTTCTTAAAAACGGCGCGATTGATGAATTTATCTTTTCCGCGCCGGAAGATTTAATCGCTCTGCGTCATTATTTCCCGGACGAAAATGAGTTAAAAACGATTTTTGAAGAAGTAAAAGCGTCGGCGATTGACGCGAATATTTATCAAAATTTGAAGGAAAACGAAATAAAGGCGCATTATTTTATTAGACAGTGAAGAACTTCGGCGGTAAAACTGTTAATCTTTTATTTGATGAACGATACGAGCGTTATACTTTTTTTTATTGACGGTTTGGGAATCGGGCGGCGCGGTGAAAATAATCCGCTTTCTCTCATTAAAAATATTGAGCCGCTTGATAATTTTCAGGACGAAAAGCACAAAATTATTTTCGACGGCATTTTAGTCCCAACCGATCCGCGTTTGGGCATCGAAGGTCGCCCGCAAAGCGCGTCCGGGCAGACGACAATTTTAACCGGCATCAACGCGTCAAAGCATTTGGGTGTTCATAAACAAGGTTTTCCCAATCAAATTCTGCGCGACGTGATCGCCGAAAATTCAATATTTCTGCAGTTGAAAAACTTGAAAATCGAGCCGAATGTTTTTGCGAACGCTTACACGCCGAAGTTTTTCAGCGAAACGCCGCGCTGGAAATCAGCGACGACGTGCGCGATGGAAGCGGCGGGAAATAGTTTTAGAAAACTGCCCGATTTATTCGGGCGCAAGGCTTTGTTTCACGATTTTACAAACCGGCATTTGATCGAACTCGGTTTTAATGCTCAGATTTTTTCGCCGTCGGAAGCGGGCGAAATTTTAGCCGAATTGTCGGCAAATTATCGGTTCACGCTCTACGAATATTTTATCACAGACAAAATCGGACACGCGCAGGATTTTGCCAAAGCCGAAGAATATTTGCCGCCGCTCGCCGAATTTATTAGGGAAACTTTGCAAAAAATTAATCTCGAAAAAACGACTTTTATCTTGACAAGCGACCACGGAAACATAGAAGATTTGTCCGTCCGTAATCACACTTTAAATGATGTTCCGACAACTATTTGGGGAAGAAAAAAACACGAAGCTGCAAAACTGATTAAAGATTTGTCACACATTACGCCGACAATTATAAATTTGTTGAGTTAGTCTAAGCGCGAAAATTCTTTACGCGCTCCGAAAAAACTTTATGAAATCAGAAAATATAAAAAATAACCGGAGCGAAATTTTCGGCTGGATAACTTACGATTGGGCAAATTCCGTATTTTTTACAACGGTTGTCGGCGTTTTAATCGGGCAATATATTACGACGCTCGCTCAACAGGCGGTTGGGGAAAACGGTGTCGTTTTTAGTCTGGGTGATTACAATTTAGTTACCGCTAAATCATTGTTTCCGTATTCAGTCGGACTTTCCGTATTTTTGCAAATTTTCTTTTTGCCCGTGATGGGCGCGATTGCCGATTATACACATCTGAAAAAGACGTTTATGGCGTTTTTCTGTTATCTCGGCGCGTTTGCCTGCTGTCTTTTGTTTTTTATTCAGGGAAATTTGTATGTTCTCGGCTCGGTATTTTTTATCGTGTCGAATTTGAGCGCGGGTGCATCAATCGTTTTTTACAATTCTTTTCTGCCCGATATTACGACTGAAGACAGACGCGATAAAGTTTCAAGTTGGGGATTTGCTGCCGGTTACGTCAGCGGCGCGTTGGTTTTATTTCTCAATCTCATTTTTTTGAATTACGCCGAATCGCTCGGTGTTTCAGTCGGAATGGCGGTTAGAATTTGTTTGTTGACGGCGGGAATTTGGTGGGCGGCGTTTGCTTTGATAACTTTCAAATATTTAAAAACTCGAAAACCGGATCGCGTCGCTCCCGAAGGAAAAAATCTTGTCGCGGCAGGTTTAGGAGAATTAGCAGAAACCTTCCGCGAATTATTTAAACTCAAACATACGCTGCTTTTTTTGATCGCTTATTTGCTTTACAACGACGGAATTCAAACCGTAATTACGAGTTCTTCGATTTTTATTTCGCAGGAGCTTTTTATTGCTAAAGGTTTGGAAGTTGACAACACCGTTTTGATAATCGCGTTTCTCATCGCGCAAATCGTCGCCTTTATCGGCGCATTGGTTTTTGAGCGAATCGCGCATTATACTGATTCTAAGATTGCGATTATTATCTCGCTCGTTATATGGTCGGCGATTGTCATTTACGCTTACGGATTTCTCTACACGCTAACGCAGGCTTATATTATGAGCGGGTTGATCGGCTTTGTTTTGGGCGGTTCACAGGCACTTTCGCGCTCGCTGTTTTCCAAAATGATTCCGCGCGGCAGAGAATCCGCATTTTTCGGGATTTACGAAATTTCCGAACGCGGCACAAGTTGGATTGGTCCCGTGGTTTTCGGATTTGTCGCGCAAATGACCGATTCATATCGTCCGGCAATTCTCGCGCTGATCGTCTTTTTCGTCGTCGGCAGCATCATTTTACTTTTTACCGATACAACCCGTGCCATCCACGAATCGGGAAATTTAACCCCGCAAAAATCCGAAGTTTGATAAGTTTAATTTGTCGCAAACTATAATTTGTCATCAAGGAAGAGATGGATATAATAAGAGATTGAGATATTTAAAAGACAAAAGTCAGACAGAAAAAAAGTGATTGAATCAGCAGATAAAATTGTAACCATATTCGGCGGTTCGCGGTGCGGCGAAAAATCGCCTGAATATCAACAGGCGAAAGAACTCGGCGGACGACTAGCCGAAGCCGGTTTTACAATTTGCACGGGCGGATATTTGGGCGTGATGGAAGCGGCTTCGCGCGGTGCGCGGGAAAAAGGCGGGCGCGTTTTCGGAATTGTAATGAATCAATTTAAATCCGAACCGAATCGTTATTTGACCGACAAAGTTGCTACCAATCATTTTTACGGACGATTACAGAATTTGATCGAACGCTCGGTCGGCTTTGTCGCCATTCGCGGCGGAATGGGAACGGTTACGGAAATTTCACTCGTCTGGAACAAACTGCAAACGGGCGTGATAAATAAGCGTCCACTGGTTCTTTTGGGCGAATGCTGGAAACCTGTGGTAGAAGCGTGGCAGAAAAATCTCGTCGTTAGCGAAACGGATGTTTCGTTTCTCGATTTTGCCGATAGTGCCGAAGAAGCTGCCCGAATCATTGTCGAAAAATCGAAAGGTGTAATCGTATGAATTGTCCGAGATGCAGCGCACAACTTTTAACGAACTCCCAATTTTGCGGCGGTTGCGGTTATCAAATGCAAAATCAATCACCTCAATCAAACTATCAGCAGCAATCTGCGGGACGCGAAGCGTTTAATTTTGATGCCGACAATCGCGGACAGGGAAGAGGTTATTCGTGGGAAATTCAACATCCCGGCTCATTTGCCTTGGCAATTGTAAATTTGCAAGCCGGACAATCAATTTCGGCGGAAGCCGGCGCGATGGTTTCGATGTCATCAAATATTGATCTGCAATCTGAATTAAAAGGGGGAGTTTTCGGCGCATTAAAACGCGCTGTCGGCGGTGAATCGGCTTTTGTGTCAACATTTACGGCGCAAGGTGGAGCGGGCGAAGTTACACTTGCGCCCGGTGCGCCCGGCGATGTTGTCGGAATCGAGATGAGAAATCAGACATTTATGGTGCAGTCGAGTTCATATCTCGCCGGCGATACGAGTTTGGTTGTTGATACAAAATTCGGCGGCGCGAAATCCTGGCTCGGCGGTGAAGGTTTGTTTTTGCTCCAAATTTCGGGAACCGGTCTTTTGCTGGTTTCTTCCTTCGGCGCGATTCACCGCAAAACTTTAAGACCGGGTGAACAATATGTTGTTGACACCGGACATCTCGTGGCGTGGGAAGCGCAAATGCAGTATCAAACACGAAAAGCTGCGAAAAGTGGATTTTTTAATAGTTTTTTGAGCGGCGAAGGTTTGGTGGCGGAGTTTTCAGGACCCGGAGAAATTCTTATTCAAACTCGAAATTTGCGAGCATTTGCCGGACTTATAAAACCCTTCTTCCCATCGCAAAACAGTGGGGGCGGGGGTTTTAATATTGATTTTGGAAGTTAGAATAAATGTATCTTTCGTAATTTAAAAGCTGAAATTACTTGCGCCTTTAATAAAATGATTGTTTTCAACAAAACATTTCAATCTTCACGCATAAAAAACAAAAACCTTGAAATCAGACTTACAGGACGAACGGTTTCCAGAGGCGTTGCCGTCGGTAAAGTGGTTTGTCTGCACGGACGAAAAAGACAGTTTTATCGGATAGATTTGGAAACTCAGCAGTTAAAACGCGAAATTCGCCGATTTCACGCCGCAATTCGTTTGGCAAAACGTCAATTGAAAAAAATTAGTTTAAATAAAAAAGAAACTAAGGCAAACATATTTGATACTCATCTGTTGATTTTGGAAGATAAATCTCTGATTTCCAAAATTGAGAAATATGTAAATACTCAAAAAGTTAATGCGGAGTGGGCGGTGAAAATAGTTACCGACGCATATATTGCTAATTATAAAACCATTTCCGATGAGCATTTAAGAGAGCGTTATATTGATTTGGAAGATATTGCGGAGCGTTTGCAAACAGCCTTGGGCGGCGGTGAAAAATCGAATATCCAATTAGAAAAAAACTCGATAATTGTTGCCAAAGAAGTCAAACCTTCGACGTTAATTGAACTGATAGAAAGTAGTCCGCAAGGAATTGTAACTGAAAACGGCGGCTGGACTTCGCACACTTTTATTCTGGCGAGGGAATTGAATTTGCCTTCTGTAACTGGTGTCTACAGAATTTTACGGCGCGTCCAAACCGGAGATGAAATAATTGTTGATGCTTATAACGGACAAATTATTTTAAATCCGGGTGAAAATACACGGCAAATTTATAAAAATGCGGCAGTTAAGTTTGAACAAAAAAATATCGTAAAAACAGGATCGTCCGGGAGCAAAACGCTTGACGGCAAACACATAAAATTACGCGCAAATCTTGATATATCAAAAGATTATGAAGCGGCAAAAAAAAATGGAGTCGAAGGCATCGGACTTTACCGTTCGGAATTTTTGTTTAATCAATATAAAGGTTTTCCAGATGAAAACACACAAATTGAAACTTATCGAAAAATTTCTGAAATGGTCGGTAGCGAAGGTGTCAGAATTCGCACTTTCGATTTGAGCGTCGAGCAATTAGCTGACGAATCTGAAGAAAAAGAGAAAAATCCCGCACTCGGTTTGCGGGCGATTCGTTTGAGTTTTTCAAATCTAAAGGAATTTAAAACTCAACTCAGATCGCTTTTGCAGGCATCAGCGGCGGAAAATAATATCAGTGTGGTTTTGCCGATGATTTCAGATGTTACGGAAATCCGTCGGACACAAAAAATTTTAGAACGCGAAAAACAAAAACTAAAAAAAAGAGAAATAAAGTTCGGCGATTTGCGGCTGGGCGCGATGATCGAAACTCCTTCCGCGATTTTAACAATTGACGATATTGCCGCCGAATGTGATTTTTTATGTTTGGGAACAAATGATTTAGTCCAATATTTGCTGGCAGTTGACCGCGATAATGAAAAAGTCGCGGATTGGTTTCGTACCTTACATCCGTCTGTTCTGCGAGCTATAAAAATGGTTGTCGAGGCAGGCGAAAAAGCCGAAATTCCCGTTATCGTTTGCGGCGAAATGGCTGGTTCTCCGCTTTATGTGCCAATTTTAATCGGGCTTGGCGTATCTGAATTGAGTATGAATATAAATTCGATTCCGCGCGTTAAAAGAATAATCTCAAACATTGCTTTTGAAGAAGCACACGAAATTGTCAAAAAATTGGAGGACTGCAAAACCCATTTTGAAATTGAGAATTTCATCAATAAATTATTCGCTGAAAAATGGTCGCATTTATTTCCTGAAACCATTATTCCACCACAAATTATCAAAGAAAAATAAAAAACTAAAAAAAACATACTTTTACGCTTTTATAAAAACAGAGACTTTTTTGGTCTTAAATGACAAATCTTGCTCAAATTTTATTTTTTGGTTATTTTACCTCCAAATACATTTTACTCCAAAATTATGGAGAGTAATTCCTAAAATAGTGTTTTGAAATTTTTCTGATCTATGAATAAATATTTGCTGAAAAATATAATAGTTAATTGTATATTGATCGCTTTTGCTGCTGTCAACTACACTTACGCGCAGACGCAAAATGCGAGTACAAAAATAGTAAATTTTCAATATTCTCAAAACCCGAAAACCAACTCAAAAATTGAGAATCAAAAAATAAACACTAATTCTGCTCTAAAAATTAACGACGAAAATTTAGATAATAATCAAATAAAAAGTCCTTCATTTGAAAGTCGTTCGGTTGCTTCCAAGACTATGGAAATTGCCGGACGAGCCGACAAAACGGCAACTTCGCCGACGGAAACTTATAAAATCGGACTTGGCGACATTTTGATTATCAGTTTGCAGAACGCGCCCGGCAATACTGCTAATTATTTTACCGTTTTGTCGGACGGCTCGATTGATTATCCTTTGGCGGGTGAAATGGTTTCCGTACAGGGATTGACTGCGGAAGAAATTGAAGATTTGTTAAAGGAAAAATCAAATTCTATGAAAACCCGCAAGTTATTGTAAAGGTGCGTGAATTTGCGAGTCATACATTTATAGTGGTTGGATTAATCGAAAAACCGGGTGAAAAATTTTTGCAGCGTGAAGCGATGCCGTTTTATGCCGTTCGTGCTGAAGCAATTACGCAGCCGGGAGCGGCAATCTCTATAATCAAACGCTCCAATTCGGAAACCGAAAAAATCAGTCTTACCGATCCGAAAACAGATGATGTTTTAACATTTACGGGCGATATTGTCGGCGGCAATCAAATTGACGCTGTTTTACGGCGGACGACACAATCGAAATTGGAAATTAAACCGGACATTGGCTTTTTAAATATTTGACATAAAAACTTGCAACAAATTTAAAACTTAAATTGTAAATGTTGAACATTTTTTGCTAAGATGTTTAAGCCTTGCAAAAAGAGCGAGTCGGGTAATCGCTTTTATTCAAGATAAAAGAGGAAAGTCCGAACACCGAAGGGCGACGAGCCGGATAACGTCCGGGCGTTTGATGCAGATCGAACGACGACAAGTGCAACAGAGAACAGACCAGCCACAGTAAATCTCGGATTTTAATTTCGGATTTCCGAATTAAAATCTGAAATCTGTGGTGATGGGTGAAACGGTGCGGTTCATTTTTGAACTTAATGTAAGAGCGCACCGGCGCGTTTGGTAACAGGCGCGGCTAGGTAAACTCCTCGCGGTGCAAGACCAAATAGGAAAACGCTTTTAATTGGGCTGCCCGTCCAAAAGGCGCGGAGAAATCCGCCCGGCGTTTTCGGGTAGGTCGCTTGAGCTGTTTGGCGACGAACAGCCTAGATGAATGATTGCCGTCTGTTTTTACAGATACAAAATTCGGCTTACAGACTCGTTTCGATTGCAAGGCAAATTTTTATTTTATTATTCAAAGGAGTTTCAAAATTTTATATGGCAAACCGAAAAGGTGTATTTATCGGAGCGTATGTTCCTAACGAATTAAAAGAATCGCTGCGTCGTCGGGCGGTGGCGGAGCATCGGACGCTCTCACAAGAAATTACGCGAATTTTGGTCGAAGCCGTTCACGGCAAAGGCTTGCCAGCCGGAAGCGTTGACCGTCGAACTTCAAATGCCGCGCCGCGCCGCCGTGCAACCGATCCGCCGATTCGCCGCCGCGCCGAAGATTTACCTTATATCGAGCCTGACAAAGATAAAAAATAAATTGCCAGTTAAAAAATTAAAAAGCATTGCCGTTTGAAAACGGTAATGCTTTTTCGCTTTTTGTCGTCCTGTTTGTTAAAATTTTTTAATGAACAAAAAGCTGTTTTGGCTTTCAATTATCGCGGTAATCATAAGTTTTATCGGCGGTTTTATGCTTGCAAACGCGCTTAATCGAAACGAGATTTCAAATTTGCAGGCGGAAAACGGGCGTTTGAAGAACGTGCAGAATACTGCAAAGCAAAATGATCAGGAATTAACTTTGTCGAGTGAGGAGATAGATAAAAAAATTGCCGAAGCCGATCAAAATCCTGAAAATATATCATTTCAAAAAAATCTGGGAATTGCTCTTTATAATTACGCCTCAATGAAGCAGGATGCTGAATTATTGAGTGAGATTTCCAGAATTTTAACTCGCGCTTACAACGATAATCCGAAAGATGCGGATGTCGCTGTAACGCTCGGAAATATCTATTTTGACATCGGTTATTTGAAAAAAATTAACGAAAATTTTTTAAAAGCGCGTGAGTTTTATCAGAAAGCACTGGAACAAAAACCTAATGACGCGAATATCAGGACGGATTTGGGATTAACTTATTTTTTAGTAAATCCGCCCGAAACCGATCAAGCGATTACCGAGTTTCAAAAATCTCTGCTCGTTGATTCAAAACATGAAAAGACATTGCAGGTTTTAACTCAGGCATTGATAAGTCAGAATAAAATCGCGGAAGCCGAAAAATATCTCGAACGATTAAAACAAGTCAATCCGAACAATCAACAATTGCCGGAATTTAACGAGCAAATAAAAGGCAAATAAAAAAAACTCAAATAAATGATAAAAATACTTTTTATTCTCCTTATATTTATTGTGGTTGCCGGAATGATTGCGTTGAGATACCGCCGTCAGATTCAAAACGCGATTTATGTTTGGCAGATGTTCAAGAAAATGCGCGGGGTGAACAACCCGCAGGAAAAACAAATAGAGAAAACGGAAAACACTAAAAATGTACAGCTTGTCAGATGCGCCAAATGCGGGACTTGGACACCGCAAAAAAACGCTTTGAATCTGCGTTCAAGAGCGTTTTACTGCTCGACAAATTGTATGGAAAATGCAGTTAAAGTTTAAATTATCTCGGCAAAAATGTTTCTATATACCACGAAATAATTTGTTCACCAAACAGCAGCGCGAAAATTGAGCCGATTCCTAAAAAAATTCCGAACGGGATTTGCGCCTGCAGATCTTTTTCTTTTTGACGTGAAATAACCAATATTCCGGCAGCCGCGCCGGTAAATGCGCCGATAAAAATTGTCAGAAAAGTCAAACGCCAACCCAATAACGCGCCGACGGCGAACATCATTTTGACATCGCCCAAACCCATCGCGTCAACGCCGCGCAGACGCTTCCAGATTTCTCCGACCAGCCACAATGAACCGCCGCCGACTAATGCACCTAAAACCGCGCCGATTAATGAAACCAGCCAAGCCGGATAATCCATTTGATTAAGCGGAGAAATTTGCAAATCCGAAAAATACGAAGCGGAAACAAAAATCGGAAATATCAAACGAACCAGTAAAGCGAAAACTAACAACGGATAAGTAATAACATTCGGCAAAATCATATTTTCCGCATCGATAAAAATCAGCGCAATCATCGAAGCAGCAAAAATTAAAGCGACCGGCAGAAATAAATTGAATCCGATTTGCCAATAAACAAGCACAAAAAGCACAGCAGTCAAAAGTTCGACGGCAGGATAACGCGGCGAAATCGGGTTTTTACAGTTGCGACATTTTCCGCCCAAAAGCAGCCAACTCAGCAACGGAATATTGTCATAAGGTTTGATCGAATTTTTACAATTCGGACAAGCCGAATTTGGAAATATAATTGATTCTTCATTCGGAATGCGGTGAATAACCACATTCAAAAAACTGCCAACAATCGCGCCGAATCCAAAAACGATAATATAGCCGATAATTTCAGGCAAACCTGTAAGTTCTGAAAAAGAAGATAAGAAAATGTGCATCAAGACCTCGATAAAATTTGCAAATTTCAGAGTGTAAAAGGAGGGACGGCGAGATGTTGGCTAACATCTCGCTTTTATCATAACTTTTTTGACGGGAAAGTTAAAGAAAAATAAATTTTAACTTACCGAACCGGACTGACGGAATTATTATCACTGCCGCCTGACAAACTGACGGCGGCAATAACGACGGCGGCGGCGGCACCCAAGATAATATAAATTAAATTGTTTGAACCCGCGCCGCCGGGATTATCATTTTTTTTAGCATTGGAATTGCCTAGGTCAGTCGGGAAAGTTTGACCGGCGACCAACAGCGTTCCATTAAATAAAACTTCACCGGATAAAACTTTGACCTGCGTTTTATTGTTCACAAGGTTTACGACAAAAACATTTTCGTTGTTGATATTTAAAGCGGTTATCGCTCCGTCGGAAGTCAAAATATTGAATTTTGTAAAAGGCAGAGCGTCAACTGTGATATTTCCCTGCAAAAAATCGCCGGAAATGCTCGCGTTCTCAAAATACAAATTCATTTTTGAACCCGAAGCAAGTCTGATAAATCCGGTTTTTGCAATTGTAACTTTGGCAGCCGTCTGAGCGGGCGTTTCAATTTCGGAAGGCGACATTATTGAACGTCCGCTGATAACCCGTTCGTTATTAACGGTAACAAATTGTTCGCCGATTGCCGACACATTATTTTCAATAGTCAGTTCACCCAATACTTTTTCCTGAGCAGCATTATTTTTTGGAAAAGCAATTAAAAAAACGAGTAAAAAAAGAGCTGCAAATAATTTATAGGTAATAATTTTCATAATATTAAGATTTTGAAAATGCGAAATCACAATCAAATCAAATTTGAGAGATTTTGATTTCTAATAAATTGGAAAGGTTTGTGCAGGTGGAATTATACAAGCATTATCAAACATTCACAATAATAAGATTATCATTGATATTTTGGATAGAGATTGGTGAGAGAAATTTGGAGGCGGCGATCAGAATCGAACTGATGAATAAAGCTTTTGCAGAGCTCTGCCTTACCACTTGGCTACGCCGCCTTCTTTAAGGCTAAAGGCTAAAGGCTGAAGGATAAAAAATTTCGCCTTTATCCTTCATCCTTTAGCCTTATTAAAGTCTTGGAGCGGGAGACGAGATTTGAACTCGCGACTTCGACCTTGGCAAGGTCGCGCTCTACCACTGAGCTACTCCCGCGCATCCGTAAATGATAATTCTACTAATCGGGCAAATTTTGTCAAGTCAGACTAAAATTATTATTTGGCTTCAACCGTAATATCTTTCAAAAAACTCCAGTCGCCGCTCGGTTTGACTTGGATGTTTCCGATGCGTTTATTTGCCACGACAATATTTGCCGGATACCAAAGCGGCACTAACGGCACGTCGTTGCTGACGATTTTCTGCGCTTTAAAATACAAATCTTTAGCTGTTCCGCGATCTAAAGAATCTGTCGCTTCGGCAATGATTTTGTCAAATTCCGGGTTGCTGTAACGGCTTCGGTTGCAGCATTTCACTTTGTCGCCGGGGATCGCACCGGTTGAGAATAAATCTTTGAGAAAAATCGGGTCTTGGTTGCCGCCGATCCATCTTCCGGTGTTCATCTGAAATTGTCCGAGTGCAAGCTGTGAACGTAGTGTGTTCGGGTCTAAAGTTTCGATTTCGACATTCAGTCCGACATCTCGCAGTGAATTTTGAATGACCTGCGCATATTGGTTAACCGCCTGATTTCCGGCTGAGTACTTAAATTTTATCGGTTCGTTTTTGTATCCGGCTTCCTGAAGTAGTTGTTTTGCGCGATTAGGGTCGTAACTATATTTCGTGGCGGCATTATACGCCCAGGATTCTTCCGGCAGAATCGAATAAGCAACAATAGCTTGACCGAAAAGTAATTCATTGACGATTTTTTCACGGTCAATGCCGTAAGCAATTGCCTGTCGGACTTTTACTTTATCGAGCGGCGGTGCTTGCGTGTTCAAGCCCAAATAATCAATATTCGAACCTTTGAATTGTTTGACCTGCAAACTCGGATTTTGTTCTAAAGTCTTTAATGTATCGGGCGAAAGATTACTCGGAAGCGGCGCAATATCAACATTTCCGCTTTGCAGTTCGGCTTGCAGGGAATTGGCATCGGTAACGGTTTTAACGCGAAGTTTTTCAACTTTCGGTGCGCCTTCCCAATAATCCGCGTTGGCGGCAAGTTCGACGATGTTTTGCGATTGGTCGAAATTAACAAATTTAAAAGGACCCGAACCGACCGGCTGCGATGCCTGTTGCGAAACCGTGCCTTCGGGAATAATCGGAATGGCGACAAAATTTGATAAAAGCTGGTTTTGTAGAGAGGCTCGGTTTAATGTAACAACCACGGTTTTCGGGTCGGGCGTTTCGAGCGAAACAATGTGCGGAACTCTCTGCCCGGCAACGGTGTCGAAGAATGCGCCGGATTTATAACTGTTGCTTTTAAAAAGTTCGTCAAACGTATATTTTACATCGGCGGAAGTAAAAACTTTGCCGTTGTGAAATTTCACGCCGTCGCGTAAAACAAAGGTAATGACTTTGCCGTCTTCGGAAGGTTTAATTTCCTGTGCCAATTCTCCGACGTATTCAAATTTCTCGTTTTTTCTCACTAAAGAATTAAACATTAAAGAGCGAATACGTTCCGCTGCCGCGTCAGATGCGGTTGTTGTTAAAGTGTCCAATGTAGAAAATTTGTCCGAAAGCGCGACTGTTACAAAGTCATTGGTTCGAGTCCGACACGAAATAGCCGAAATAAAACAGGCAGAAAAAATTAAAAATATAAATAATTGACGCAAAACTTTTTATCCTCCGTAATTGTAATGTAATTGTTCATTCAAAACTGCGATTTTATCTGAAAGATGCGACAAACGTGCGGCATCAAACGGTAAGGGAGATTTTATCAAAGTTTTCAGATGTGCGATTCTTGCTAAAGATTGGTTAATGTTTAGCTCGGAAATTTCACCGTTTTCGACGGCTTCAAAAACCGCTTGATAACCTGTTCTGATTGATTCGGGATTGGCGCAGATTGCCAGCATATCTTGTCCGGCGTTGATTGCCATTTTACAGGCTTCGCCGATTCCATAATTTTTTAGAATCGCGCCCATTTCCAAATCATCGGAGATGGTCAAACCTTCAAAACCCAATTCTTCACGCAGCAATTTTGTAACGATATTGTAGCTCAATGAAGAAGGTAAAAGTTTGCCATTTGAATCTGTTTCCTGCAAGTCAAATTTCGGAAAACTCGCGTGCGCGGTCATCACCGCGTGAACTTCTCCGGTTTTAAAAAGTTCAAGATATGGAAACAAATCTTTTTCAAACAACTCTTCGCGCGTTAAATTTACAATGGGCAATTCTTCGTGCGAATCAACTTCGCTCGCGCCGAGTCCGGGAAAATGCTTAACACAGCCAAGACATCCTTTTTTTTGTAATATATTGAGATATTTGCCCGCAAATTCAACAACATTGTCTTTATTATCACCAAAAGCCCTTGAGTAAAGTCCGTTGGTAAAAGATTTGCGATCACCGTCAAGAACGTCAACGACGGGCGCAAAGTTCATATTAAAGCCTAAAATTAAAAGTATTTCCGCCGTAGTTTCAGCGAGGGTTTTTATTTGCTCGATGGTTTTAATTGAACTGGCAGAAGGCATTGGCGTAGAAATTCGCCTCAAGCGATCAACAACTCCGCCCTCTTCATCAATGCTAAAAAAAGGTTTGATAGGTAAAATTTGGCGAATATTGCCGAGAAGTTTAGCAACTTGTTCGGCTGTTTTGACATTACGTGCAAAAAGACAAACACCGCCCGGAGAAATTTCCGACAACAGTTCAGACGTTCTTTCGTCAACTTCCGTTCCTGAAATTCCGATAAAAAATAATTGACCGATTTTTTGATTTAAGGGAAGAGATAGAATTTTTTCCATCATATTTAACTCAAGCGAATTGTAACAATGTTAATGTGATTTATAAAACGTCGGTTTGCAGACAGTTAATGCAATACTTTAATTTCTAAACAAAATGAACGGCTAAACTATCTTTTTTTGAAGGTTTTGCAGAAAGTCCTTAATTTCTTCAACCGGCATTTTTTCAACATTTACTTCGCGCAATTCATTAATTACATCTTCGTTGTTAATTGCAAATAGCGAAAACTGTGAAGCCAATTTACCTTTTCCGGCGTGTCCGACGGCGGTTTCTAATGCTCCGGTTTCAGTTTTCGCATCGGAAAAAACCGCCAGTTCATATTGTTCGAGTTTTTCCAAAACATTCTGCGCCCGCAGAATTGTTTGCTGCGGCAAACCGGCGAGTTTTGCAACCGCGATTCCGTAAGATTTTGAAGCCTTGCCTTTTTCGAGTTTATGCAAAAAGACAATTTCGCCGTCTTTTTCGGTTGCCGTAACGCGGTAATTTTTTGCGCCCGGAAGTTTTTCGGCTAATTCCGTCAATTCGTGATAATGCGTGGCAAATAAAGTTTTAGCGGAATGTTCGGGCGAATTGTGAAGATATTCGGCAACCGCCCAAGCTATCGAAAGTCCGTCAAAAGTCGAAGTTCCGCGCCCGATTTCATCGAGGAGAATCAGACTGCACGGCGTAGTATTGTGCAGAATCGTTGCGGTTTCGGTCATCTCAACCATAAATGTTGAGCGTCCGCTCGCCAAATCATCGGACGCGCCGACTCTTGTCCAGATTCTATCCAAAATCGGAAGTTTGGCGGAAGCCGCCGGAACAAAGGAACCAATTTGCGCGAGAATCTGAATAATGGCGATTTGCCTCATAATCGTTGATTTTCCAGCCATATTCGCGCCGGTAATTATCAACATCCGGTCGGTCGAATTATTCATTTTGAGGTCATTTGGAATAAATGTCTGCGTGCTGAACGCTTCCACAATCGGATGTCTGCCGTCTTTTATTTCGATTTCGTCGCCGTCGTGCAAAACAGGCGAAACATAATTTCTCCTTGCGGCGGTTTCCGATAAACCCGCCAGCGCATCCAATGTTGCCAAAGCGCGTGCCGTTGATTGAAGATTTGGAGTTTCCTTGGTTACTGCCGCGCGAATTTCGTTAAAAAGTCGAATTTCGATTTCGCCGATTTTTTCCTCCGCGCCGAGAACTTTTGCTTCCCATTCTTTCAATTGCGGAGTCGTATATCTTTCGGCATTGGTCAATGTTTGGCGGCGTTCGTAATCGTTGGGAACGCGCGATATGTTACCTTTGGAAATTTCAATAAAGTAGCCGAAAACATTATTAAATTTGACTTTTAGATTGGAAATTCCGGTGCGCTTTTTTTCCTGCGTTTCAAAATTGGCGATGATTTGTTTTGCCGAACTTGAAAGACCTCGCAGTTCATCGAGTTCCGCGTCGAATCCGCTACGAATCACGCCGCCATCTTTGACATTTAGCGGTGGTTCGTCGGAAATTGAAGTTTCAATTAACTCACTTATATTGGGAAGTTCAAAGATATTTTCACTTAAAACTTGAAGTAAAAGACTCTGAGCGTCTGATAACGTAAGATTGATGTTTGGCGTTTGGGAAAGAGAACGATTTAGGGCAAGCAAATCACGGGGAGAAGCCGTTCCGAGATTTAAGCGTCCGACCAATCTTTCCAAATCTGAAACTTCCTTTAAAAGATAGCGGATTTTGTCGCGCAGAATCGAATCGGTCAATTCGGAAACGGCGGAAAGTCTGGTTTGTATTTCACTGCGCTTGATTGAAGGTCGAATCAGCCACGAACGCAAAAGACGTGCGCCCATTCCGGTTACGGTTTGATCAATTACGCCTAAAAGAGTTTGTTTATTTGACTGATTGCGCGATTCGACGATTTCGAGATTTCTGAGCGTTACCGCGTCCAAAATCATATAATCGGCGTTTTCAAAATAATTTATATCCGAAATATGTTCGGCTGAAGCTCGTTGTGTTTCCTGCGCGTAACGCAGACACGCGCCTGAAGCGCGAACGGCTTCCGATTTTCCATCTAAACCGAAACCGGACAATTCTCTAACATTTAATTGACTTTTTAAAAGACTTTCACAGTCTTCCGGATGAAAAAGCCAATCATCAAGCGGAGTTAAAGTTGTTGAAAATTCGTTTGAAGTCGGCGGCGAAATAGAAATAACATTCTCGGAATTGTTAAAATTTCTTGTTAATGTATTTTCAAAAGTTTTCTCTGCTAATTTCTGTAATGATTCGGGAAAGAGAAGTTCGCGCGGAGCAAAACTTTCAATTGACGTGCAGATGTTTGTCCAAGCATTTGTGCCGGAAATTTGCGTGGTAAAAAATTCGCCCGTTGATAAATCCAAAAAAGCCGCGCCGAAGGCTTCGCCCGAACCGCAAACCGCCGCCAGATAGACGGTTTCTTTCGATTCGACGAGCTGCGGATCAATTGCAGTTCCCGGCGTAATTACGCGGACGACTTCACGTTTGACAAGTTTGTTGCCTTGTCCGGCATCTTCCGTCTGTTCGCAAACGGCGACGCGATAACCTTTTTTGACGAGCCGCGAAATGTAACCCGCCGCCGCGTGATGCGGAACGCCGCACATCGGAACGGGATTTTTTGAATCTTTGTGTCGCGCCGTTAGAGTAATTTCCAACTCGCGCGAACCGATTACCGCGTCGTCATTGAATAATTCGTAAAAATCGCCCAAACGAAAAAAAAGAAGAGTTCCCGGATACTTCTTTTTAATTTCCAAATATTGCCGAAGCATCGGCGTAGCATTTTGCATAATTTCCTGACGTGAAAAATCTGAGTAATAAATCTTATCTTAAAACTTTAAAAAATATAAATCATTGAATTTGGAAAGTTTTCAAATATTGCTTTTCCGTATTTATCTGATAATATGTTTTTTCAAAGTATTTTGTTACAATAATCTTGCAAATTTAGCAACAAACTTTTCTGAATGAAATCGAATCTATTGATTCAAATTCCTATCTTTATCAAGAATAATGTAAATCTGGAGATTGAACTATGAAAGCAGTAAAATTTGTATCGGTGTTATGTATTGTCATTTTATTAAGTATTTTTCAAAATTTGAAAGTTTCAGGTCAGGAAAAACCTTCCTCAAACCAAAATCAGACCACTCAAATTCCAACGCAAGAAAAAATTGATTCCGACGAAAATCAGGATTTCAAAAATCAGACTGTCAGCCAAGACAGAACAAACAATCGGTATCGGCTCGGATATCAGGACACAGTTGAAGTTAATGTGTTTAAACATCCCGAACTTTCGCAGGTTATGAGCATCAGCCCGGACGGAACGATTTTTATGCCGCGTATTGATCAACCGATTGTCGCCGTTTGTAAAACCGAGCGGGAGTTAAAACAAACAATCGAAAATCTTTATAAATCTTATCTGCGAAATCCGTTTGTCAATGTTCGCGCGGTTGACCAGAAATCTCAGCCTTTTGCCGTGATCGGCGCGGCTAAGAATCCGGGCAGCTTTTATTTAAACCGAAAAATTCAGCTTTTAGGATTGCTCGCTCTCGCCGGCGGACCGGATGTTGAAAAGTCACCTTCAAAAATAAGAATTGCCAGAGTCGGAAATATCTCGACTTGCGAGGAATCGCCTGATTCAAATAATGCGGATGAAAAAGTTGAATTTATTACTTACAAATTAAGTGAAGTGATGGACGGAACACAAAATCCGTGGATGCAGCCGGGCGATGTTGTTTCGGTTTTGGAAGCGGATGAAGCCTACGTTGTCGGAAATGTTTTCAAGCCTGCTAAAGTTTCCTTGAGAGAACCAAAATCTTTAACGGAAGCAATTGCCATTGCGGGCGGACTCGACGCGACTGCAAAAACTGATAAAGTTATTATTCAGAGACAGGAAGCGGGAAAACAAAATAGAACAGAATTAGCATTTGATTTGAAAGATATACGGGATAAAAAAATAAAAGATCCGCAATTACAGGCAAATGATATTGTCGTTGTGTCGAATGATAATATTAAAACCGTTAGAAACGGATTGTTAAAAGCTATTACCGGCGGTTTGGGAAATGTTTTTTACAGATTTCCTTAAAAAATTCCAGATCAATATTTAGATTCTATATTTCAAATTTGAAATATAGAATCTAAATTTTATTTTAAAAATGTATGAGAGATAGTCGAGATATAATTCATAAACAGGTTGAAACCGTTGACATTGAGCGTCCGTTTGAACCTCAAATTCCGGTTGTCAACGGCGGTTACGGCGCGTATCGGGACGTATCCGCACAAGACGGCTTTCAACTGGTAACTTACTGGCGAATTATTCGTAAAAGATTCTGGCTGGTCGTCGGAATTGCAGTTCTGATGACAACTTTAACGGCTATTTATATGGCGCGTAAGCCGGACATTTTTTTGGCAACGGCGAGAGTTCAAGTTGATTCCGAACAGATCAATCAGGATTTACTGACAAATGACCGCAAGCCGGGAATGATTAATCAGGATGCTTCTTATTTTAATACACAGCTTCAGCTTTTAACCAGCTCCAGCCTTTTGCGTCGGGTTATAAAAGAACTCAATCTGGAAAATAACAAGGAGTTTCAAAAAGCGAAACTCGATGGTGCGGTTTCACCATGGCGTTCAATGCTGAAAGCCATCGGACTTGCCAGCAGCAGACCTGAAAAAAGTGATAACGGTATTAATGAAGTTAGTTCTTCGACCAGTTCAGTGGCTTCTTCGGAGGAAATTGCCGAAGCTGTTCAGTTAGCTCCATACGTGGAAATTATCAGAAAAAATTTGAATGTCGAACCGATTAGAGAATCGCGCGGAACAAATAAAGATACGCGCCTTATCGAAATTACCTTCACAAATACCAACCCTGATCTTGCCGCCGTGATTGTTAATGGGATCAGTGAAGTTTTTGCACAGGTCAATCAGGAAAAGCGCACCGGCACGAGCAGTAAAACGAACGACTTTTTGACAAAAAGAGTTGCCGAACTTCAGTCTGAAATAAAAAATGATGAAAATAAATTGGTCGAATTGACCAAACAATACGGCATTCTCAAAACCGATGAAGATCAGACGATAGTATTATCACGACTTTCAGGTTTGAACAAACAACTGCTCGACGCGGAGAATGAACGAAAGAACGCGCAGGCTGAATATGAATCAGTCAGTGATTCGCCCGAAAGATTGAAGTCGAAAGCCGAAGGTGAAATTCTGCGTTATACCACCGAAAGAGAAAATACCATTCAAGGATTTATAAACAAAAATCAGGAAAAAATTGCCGATTTAAAGGCTCGAAAAGAACAACTATTGATAGAATATTTAGATTCGGCACCGGAAATTAAAGAAGTTGACACTCAAATTAAATCGCTGCAGAAGGACATCGAAAAGGTAATTACAAATAATCAAAAGGAATTAAAAAATTTTCGCACGCAGACTACTCAAAATATTCTAAATGATTTAGAAACTAAATATAAAAAAGCACAGCTTCAGGAAAACAGTATTAGATCGGCTTACAACGAGCAGTATAATCAGGCACAAGGGCAGAACCAATCGGCTGTATCGTTAAAATTACTGCAGCAGGGAATTGAAACGAAGAAAGGTTTTAGAGACAATCTTTTAAAAACCCAGCGTGAAAACGATGTCAACGCAGTCGGAACGGACAACAATATTTCCGTCGCAGAGATAGCGATTCCGCCGGAAATTCCGATTGGTCCGAGAAGAGTGATGACCGTTCTGGCTTCTTTATTTTTGTCAACTCTTTTTGGAATGGGGCTTGCGTTGTTTCTCGAATATCTTGACGATACGATTCGTACAACGGAAGAAGTTGAAACTTATCTGCAACTGCCCGCACTGGCGGCGATTCCGCGAATTGACTCAATGCCGAAACGCCGGCTTTTGCTGGTTGGCGGAAATAAGGAAGACGTTGATTCTAATCCGACCACCGAACTTTTGATTCATAACGATTCACGCTCTTCGCTGGCTGAGGCTTACCGGCAGCTTAGAACTTCGATTCTGCTTTCAACAGCCGGACACGCGCCAAAATCGCTTTTGGTGACATCGAGCCTGCCTGCGGAAGGGAAAACGACTACGGCGGTCAACACGGCAATCAGTCTGGCACAAACCGGTGCGAAAGTTTTGATTATTGACGCGGATATGCGTCGCCCGCGACTTCATTCTATTTTTAATATCAGCAACGCAAGCGGTTTAAGTACGCTCCTTTCAACCGAATTGGCTGATGAAAATTTGATTGATGTCATTACGTATGATGAAGAATCAAAACTCAATCTGTTGACTTCAGGACCTGTGCCGCCAAATCCGGCGGAACTTATAGGTTCGGAGCAAATGTCAAATCTGCTGAAAAAATTGCAGACACATTTTACGCACATCGTCATAGATTCGCCGCCGATTGCTTCATTTACCGACGGAGTTTTGATTGCTTCGATGGTTGACGGTGTGATTTTAGTCGTGCATTCCGGCAAAAGTTCGCGCCAGATTATCCGGCGTTCCAAACAATTGCTTCAAGACATCGGCGTTAAAATTTTCGGCGTTGTTTTGAATAATGTTTCTCTTAATTCACAGGATAATAGTTATTATTACCAAAGTTATTATCATCGGGACAATTATCGTCACGATGATGATGAATAATTAAAATAGTTCCAGGTTCCAAGTTCCAAGTTCTGAGTTTGTCAATTAAACTTGGAACTTGGAACTTGGAACATGGAGCTTAAGGTTTATGGAACGGCAGACAAAAATATTAGTTACCGGCGCGGGTGGTTTTATCGGAAGTCATTTGGTCAGTTATTTGAAAGACAAAGGCTTTTGGGTGCGCGGAGTTGATTTGAAATATCCTGAATTTAGTGAAACGGAAGCTGATGAATTCGAGATATTTGATTTACGGCGTTGGGACAATTGTTTGCAGGCGACGCGAAATATCGAAGAAGTATATGCGCTCGCCGCCGATATGGGCGGAATGGGTTTTATTTCATCTAATCACGCCCAAATTCTTTACAATAATTCACTGATAAATTTGCATACGCTCGAAGCCGCCAAAACAAATGGTGTCAAGCGGTATCTTTACACCAGTTCGGCTTGCGTTTACCCAGAATATTTGCAGGAAAAAGCCGACATTCAGCCGTTAAAAGAAGAAATGGCATATCCGGCTCAGCCGCAAGACGCATACGGTTGGGAGAAACTTGTCAGCGAGATTTTGTGTATGCACTATCGAAATGATTACGGAATCGAAACGCGCACTGTCCGTTTTCATAATATCTTTGGCGAAAAAGGAACGTGGGAAGGCGGACGCGAAAAAGCACCGGCGGCTTTGTGTCGTAAAATTGCCGTAGCAAAACTAACCGGTAACAATGAAATCGAAATTTGGGGCGACGGCGAACAAACCCGCTCGTTTTGCTACATTAATGATTGCGTCGAAGGAATTTACCGTTTGATGCGTTCCGACTTTTACGAACCGCTCAATCTCGGACAAGACAGAATGGTAACAATTAACCGGCTTGCCGATATCATTGCCGAAATTGCCGGTGTTAAAATTAATAAAAGACCCATAGACGGTCCGCAAGGCGTGCGCGGGAGAAACTCCGACAATACAAAACTGCGCGAAGTTCTCGATTGGGAGCCTGAAATCTCACTTGAAAATGGTTTAGCCGTAACTTACCGATGGATTGAAAAGCAAATTATCAATAAATCAAATGTTCTACGTGAGATGAGAAAATAATCGTAAAACATATTTATTGTAAATTTTGAAAACAAACACTTTACAAAAGTAATTAAAGTATTACATTAACCGTCGGTAAACTGACTCTTTACAAATAACTTGAAGGAAAGCACACGAAAAAACGGCACAAAAACATTGCCAAAATACTTTCTTTATGTATGGAATTATTTGGATTGGGGCGGGGCGCAAGTCCTCTTTTTCGGTTTGATGAAGGAAGCAAAAAAGTTCGGCGAAGTTATTGCCGTTTTGCCCGAAGGTTCAAACAGCCATCTGCTGAAATTTTTAGATAATCTGGGCGTTTCCTGCCAATTTGTAGATGCTCATACGGACAGCAAACCGGCGTTAAAATTAAAAAGAAAATTGGAAAGACATCGTAATAAAATCAAAAGTGAATATGCTTTTATTCGCTACTTAAATAAGCTGGATTTAGAAAATAGTATCATTCACACTGAATTTGCTCCGTGGCAATCTTTTACGGCACTTTATTTACTCAGTTTAAAAGCACCGGTTTTCGTGACGATGCACAATTCTTTGCCGGAAAATCTAAAATGGCGCAGCGTGTTGTGGCGAATAAAGTTTCGTTTATTGATGAGTTCTAAAAATTTTCATCTTTTTACGGCAAATCAGGACACAAAAAACAGTCTGAAAAACTTAATTTCTCAAAAATACATTGACCGAGTAAAAATTATCTACGCCAATATTGATCCCGACGAAATAGAAGAAGCAATGTCTCTAAAATTGAATCGTCAGGATATTTGCCGCCAGTACAATTTGCCGGAAAATAAATTTTACATATTTTGTGTCGGGCAATTTATTGACAGAAAAGGACGTTGGATATTTTTAGAAGCGGCGAAAAAGTTACTTGAATCAAATAATGATTTGATGTTCGTGTGGATTTCAAATTCAAAACCCGATTCAGAAGATTTGGAAAAAGTGAAAACTTACGGGTTGAGCGAAAATTTTTCTCTTATAACTTCGGATCAGGTCGGGAAGGAACATATAGATTTATTCAAATTGATGCGCGTTGCGGACGTTTTCACATTGCCGAGTTATGTGGAAGGGCTTCCGATTTCAATAATTGAAGCGATGGCACTCGGACTTCCGACGATTTCGACTGATATAAATGCCATACCGGAAGCCGTCAAACATCTTGAAACCGGCATTTTAATCAAACCGGGGAGCAGTGATGAGTTAGTCAACTCCATTCAAAGGTTAAAAGACAATGAAAATTTAAGAAAACAGATTTCAGAAAAGGGACGCGAATACGTTTTAGAAAAATTTAATCAGAAAAAAGTCGTCAAAATCGCCGTCGAAAGTTATATCGAGGCTTTTAACAACAAATAATGGAAACCGGAAAAACATCCGAAACACCGAGAAGTATTGCCCGAAGTTCACTTTACGGACTGACAACCTGGATTTTGCCGTTGGGATTGAGCTTTGTCGGAACGCCGATTATCTTAAAAAATTTGGGCGTAAAGGAATACGGCATCTATTCGCTCGTCATCGGATTTGTGAGCTATTCCTTCTATTTTAATTTTGGTCGGGCAATAACAAAATACATCGCTCAATACAGAATCAGCGGCGAAAACGATAAAATCAAAGATGTAATATCGGCGACATTATTTATAAACATAATTGTCGGAATTTTAGGCTTAGCGATAATTTACGGAGTCGGTGATTGGCTGGTCGTCAATTTTTTCCATATTGAAGCCGCCGACCAGCGAAAAACCGTTATCTCGTTATATCTGGCGGCTTTAGTCGTTTTCTTTATGCTGCTCGGTCAGGTTTTTAATTCGATTTTGCAGGGAATTCATCGGTTTGACGCTTTTTCAAACATCTTTAATCTGAATAGTTTGATAATGGTGTCCGGCAATATTTTTTTAGTATTGAGCGGTTACGGATTGTTGAGTTTGCTCGTCTGGAATGTAATTATTACATTTTTGACCTTTATTCTGGCGGCATTTGTTTCAAAAAAACTGTTACCTGAATTCGGCTTAAATTTTAAAGTCAACTATGGTGTTTTTAAATTGGTGTTGACATATTCCGCCGGAATCATCGGTTATCAGTTTTTGCAAAATATGCTGACTCTTTTTGAAAGAGGCTGGATTACCGGAAAGCTGGGATCTGAAAATCTGACTTATTACGCTGTTCCGATGCAGTTGTCCATTTACATTCACGCATTTATCAGCAGTATTATGCTGGTTATTTTTCCGCTCGCCAGTGAACTGACCAACAACAAAGAAAAACTTTTAAGACTCTATTTAAAGGCTTCAAAGATAGTTTGTTTCTTAGTTGTGTTTTTCGCCGCGAGTCTGATTATTGAGGGTAAAATTTTTTTAACGCTCTGGATAAATGCGGATTTTGCCGAGAAAACTTATCTGATTTTGTGCATTCACGTAATAACATTCAGTTTGGTGGCAATTCAGATTATCTCGTGGAATCTGGTGGAAGGTTTGGGCTATCCGAGTTATAACCTGTTTATCTTTGTGATATGCTTGGTTATCAATGTTTCATTGATATTTCTACTAACAAATGATTACGGAAACGTCGGAGTTGCGCTCGGCAGACTGGGCGGATTTGGGATAACATTTTTTTCAGTTTTCTACGTCGAAAAATGGATTTTCGGAAAACTCCAATTTAAGTTTTGGCTGCGGATCGTCGGAACTTTGAGTGTTTCCGCAATTTTCGGCGCATTGGCAGAGAAATTTATAATTTCAAAATTCGATATAAGCTGGATAACACTCGTTTCGGCATCGTTAGTCGGCGGAATAGTTTATTGTTTATTTATCTGGATGCTGGGACTGATTTCAGAGGACGAGAAAATTTTGTTCAAAAATCTACTCCGGCGGCAAAATGTGTAATGAATAAAAAATTTAAGTTAATTCAACGGGTTGAATTTATAAAGGAAATTTGCGCGAACAAAAAAGTTTTGCATCTCGGCTGTACAGATTATCCTTTTACCGAAAGAGCCATAAAAAACCAAATGCTTTTGCACGATGAAATTAATAAAACCGCGCGTGAATTGTATGGTTTTGATTTTGATCAACCGGGAATTGATATTTTGAAAAAAGCAGGTTTCGACAATCTCTTTCAGGCTGATTTGGAAAAACTGGAAAAAGTTCCTTTAGAAGAAACCTTTGATGTGATTCTTGCCGGCGAAATGATTGAGCATCTGTCAAATCCCGGTCTATTTTTGCGCGGTATTCAAAGATTTATGAACCGTGAAACAAAACTGGTGATCACGACGATAAATGCTTATTCGGCAATGAGATTCGTTATTTACGGTCTGCGCGGAAAAGGCGGTGAAAACGAACCAGTTCACCCGGATCACGTCGCATATTATTCGTATAAAACATTGAAATTGGTTTTGGAACGCGAAGAATTAAATGTCGCGGATTTTTACTATTACGATTTAGGACCGGAACACAGACAGTTTATCCGTTGGTATTACAATTTCGTTAATGATGCCGCCGTAAAATTTTCCCCGCAGTTGAGCGACGGCGTAATCGCTGTTTGCAAATTAAATAACGGTTTGGAAAACAAACAGATTAAATAATCAATTGTTTTCATCTTCTTAAACTTTTTACTTTTTACCTTTTACTTTTGCCCTGCTAATTCTTTTCCCAAATTTCTATTTCATACTCTGTTTCATTATTATTATCGTTAAAGTTATGCAGTTTAGAAACCTGATGATAATTCGTATGAAGAAAATTAACCAGTGGTTCCAAATGAAAATTTGGCGACTGAGCCGCATCGTATTTTTCCCAAACTCCGTTCCAAATTACATAGCGCGGCGGATTTTGTTCAAGCCCTTTCATAATCGCATCCACTTGTTCGATTGAGGTATAATTATTCGGACGAATCAAAGGCAGCGGTGTCGGGTTTTTTAAGTGAAATATCCAATATAAACTCGGATGATGCGGTTCATAAAAATAATCAAACGGTTGTGTATGTTCGGCAACCCACGAATAACGGGCGAGAATTTCAGGCGTTAGTGAAACGGTAAAACCCGACGGTGTATTTAAAGCATAAACCGGATTTGTTTGTCGTTGGATCGTATATGAAAAACCGAGCAGACCTAAAATTATCAAAAAAGACAAATAAACTCTTGGAAGATTAAACAAATATTGGAAAATCCAAATCAAAGAAATTAGAGCCGGCAAAGAAATCTGATAAAACCGCGTTGAAGTAGGAGCTGAAAAAACGCCGACTGCAAGAAACAAGCCGGTCAGATTTAGAAGAATCAATTGAAATTTTTTGTCAATCGAAATAGTTTCACGTTTAAACCACAAGAGGGCGAAAAAAAGTAAATATATCCACGGAATTAGAAAATAGTTGAACAAAATAGGCGCGGCTTGTTTCAAATAAGCGGGAAAAGATGTATCTCTGAAAGCCGGAACATCTCTAAGAAACGCGCCCGTGTTGTTCCAAACGTCGGCAGGGTAATGTTTTACAGGAAAAATAAAGGTAGAAAAATAGAAAGTGTCAAAGCCGGCTGAGAATATAAAGTAAAACGATGTCAAACCGACAATCAAAGCAAAAGGTAAAACTGTCCAAAAAGCCATCCGAATAAATGAAGATAAACTTTGCTTTGCAGAATATGTTTCAAAAGCCAGAAAAAAAACAATCGCCGCCAATCCGACTAAACCGCGCGGCTGCGTAAAACAGGAAGCCAGACCGCACAATATGCCGGAAAGAAAAAGTCTTGACGAAGTTCGGCGGGAAAAAATTACCGCAACAGCAATTAAAACGGCTAAAACACTGAAGAAACGATGACTTCCGTCAATACCAAGCGGACGAAATCCGACGACTAGAAAAATTGCAACCGGTAGATAAACTGCCCAACCTTTTAACAATCTGCGTGAAAAATATAAGCCAACGGCGGACAAACTTATCATCAGAAAAAAAATAGTCGCGTTTAATATCCAAATTTTTACGCCAAACAGTTTGAATAGAAAAAGATAATATAATTCTGTTCCCGGAAATGTAAATAAGAAGAAATCCCGAAATGGAATTTCGCCCAGATACATTCGCCAAGCGTTTGAAAGATGAACGGCGTGATCGCCTTCAAATAAAATCGGCGTGGCGGAAAAACGAAAAAGTTGAAAATACAAAAAAAATGCTGCCAAAGATATAAATAATACTGTCGAACGGTGTCGTGTGTTTAACATTTTTATATATTTGTAGGGCAAGGAATTTTAATCTCGTCCTTTTCGATAAAGGATAAAATAAAATCTAATCGGACAAAATACGATTGCGATAAGTTTCTTTGAGCGGAATCTCCTTTTGGCGCAGGGCAAAATTTGCTTCGTAATTTCGTTTAAATAACCAGCGCAGATGAAATATAAAAAATGCGCTCAAACCCGCCAGACGGTTCGGCGCACCTTCCATTCTGGAAAAGAAACGATGAAAAAGATTATATCCGCTGGGATTATTGGTAAATAAAGTTTTCAGCATTTTGCCAAAAGACATTTGGCGCAAATGTGTGCGCTGATCGTTTGGTTTACAAAAAACTCTGGCTTTCGGTTCGATCAATAAACGCCAACCACTGCGGCGCAGGCGCGGAGTATATTCAACATCGCCGTACTGAATGAATTTTTCATTCATCAATCCGACTTCACGAATCGCCTGTGCAGGATATAAAACGCAGTTGCCGACAATCAAATCAACTGAAAATGGTTTTTGCGGAATTGTCCAGACAGTTTGATGATGCCAATGCCGCCAGCCGCCGAGCCACGTTCGCCAAACGGGAGCGGTCTGAAAAAGTTTGTGCGGCTGATTCCATAAAAGCAGAATCGCGCCAACCACTGAATGCGGATATTTTTCAGCACATTCGACAAGTCGCCGCACACATTTTTCGTCAAAAATCGAATCGTCGTTGATCGCCAAAATATAATCGGGATTATTTTTTAACGCTTCTTTAAGACCGAGATTTGTTCCGGCAGTGTAAAAAAGACTGCCGTTTCCACTGATGATTTTAACCTCGGGAAAATCGGCAGCGACCGCTTCAGGAGTTCCGTCGGTTGAACCGTCGTCAACAATAATCACGTCTAATTCAAAGCCGGTTCGGTCAATATGCCGCAGACTCCGCAGACACCGCAAAGTATCCGCGCGGCGATTATGCACCGGCGTTACGACTGTTATTCGAGGGCTCATAATCCATTAATTTCAAACACTTTTCAATAGATTCTTCGGCTTTCAGCGTCGGTTTCCAACCTAAAATTCTTTCCGCTTTTTCGACATCGGGAATTCTCACTAAAACATCGTTTTTATAAGATTTGGTCGTATGGAACTTCAGAGGTTCGTCGGTCTTTTCGATTAAACCTTGATCCTGCGCTTTTTCGTAAATTAAATTTGCCAAATCTTTCATTGAAATCGGTTCGGGATTTCCGAGATTAAAGATTTCGTTGTCGGCACGTTCGTCAAACGAGAAATCGGCGATTCCGCGTGCCACGTCGCCGATCCAAGTAAAGCAGCGGACTTGTTCGCCGTCGCCGATAATCGGCAGTTCGGTTTTCTTTTCAAAGACGAGTTCTTTGATAAAATCGGCAAAAACGTGGCTCAAACCTTGTTCGTGTTCGCCTTTTTCATACGGCGTGATGATGTTGAACGGTCGCCAGATCGTATGTTTCAAACCGTATTGAATCGTAAAAGCCTGTGCCAGACGTTCACCGACCAATTTGCTCAGACCGTAATCGGTCAACGGAATCAGCGATTCGTCAACATCCGGCTCTGCGCTCGGCTGCGTTTGGCAGCGTTCGTAAACCATCGAAGAGCTGATATAGACAATTTTTTCGATTTTGTTTTTGAGCATACTCCACAGCACGTTTTGATGAAGCACGGTGTCTTTTGACAGAATATCCGCCGGATATTTATGGAAACCGCCGACACCGTAAATTAACGCCGCCGCCTGAATAAGCGCGTCAACGCCTTTGGTTATTTCGTCCGTGAATTTTCCGTCCGTCAAATCGCCGCGGATAAATTCATAATCGCGCTCGCGCTCGATTTCTCCGTAACGAACAAAATTATCACTCCCGCGCACTTCGTAACCCTTTTCCAACAAAAGCGGAATAACCGCCTGCATCAGCGAACCTTCCGAACCCGTAACTAGAATTTTCACAATAATCTCATCCCCTCAAATACTGTCGTTTTATATTTTTCGTTGTCCGCCAAAATCGCTTCGAAAAGACTGACCGGCAGACCGAATTCCTTGACGATTGAATTGACCGCCCGCGTATCCTTCGGCAGACACATTCCGCCGAAACCGCGCAGATTGTCGTTGCAATCGAGATATTTATTAAAAATATGCTCGCGCTGAACCATCGCCGCCTTGATCTTGCTGTAATCAGCGTCCAAGTTATTGCACATTTCATAAAATGCGTTGGCAAACGTAATCAGCGTCGCGTTATAGACGTTATTAAAATACTTGGAAATTTCCGCTTCGGTTGGCGAAAGACGTTCAAAACGCTTCGGAAAATAACCGTGCGATTCTTTGATTTTCTCAAAAACTTCCTCGGAATCAGTTCCGATAATACATAAATCGTGATTGTCCGTAAAATCGGCAATCGCCACCCGTTCGCGCAAAAATTCGGGAACGTGGCAGATTTTTTCGTTATTAAATCTTTCCTGTAATTTAATGGTCGTGCCGGGCGCGACGGTTGATTTCATCCCGATTATACCTTGATAATCGTGATCTTCGACAAGCTGCCGGACGACTTCCTCGATAATGTCCGTGTTGCAGCTTCCGTCTTCGCGCGAAGGTGTCGGGACGCATAGATAAACTATTTCCGAATCTACAACATCCTCGATGCGCGTTTCCAATCTCGTATCGTGATAATTAACCTGATGACCGAGTTTTTCCAGACCGTGTTTGACTGCCGATCCGACAATCCCCAAGCCTACAATTCCAATTTTCATATTTATTAAGATTTACTCCTGACAAAAATTTAAGCAGGCGTTTCCGTCTGCTCATTAAGAACTTTTATTGAATATATTCAAATGTATTCAATAGTAAAACAGATTTATTCTACAAAAGTTTTAGCAGAATAGCTATTTTGGTTGGTAAATTATAAAAATGCTTTCTTCAAAAAAAAATTTATTTATGAGATACTCATTCAAACGGTTGTAAAAGTTTTATGAATAGATTAGAAACCGGAATTCCGACAGTCCGCCATAATACAGACAAAACCTTGCTGATTCCTATTTTAGGAATTGCCGTAACGGTCATTATCGGCTTAGTTTTAATGCTCGTGCTGCTTGACGATCAATCCAATCCGTTTAAGGATACATATCTGCTGCCCTGGGTTATTTTACTCGGTGTGGTTATCGCCGTGCCAAATTTTTATTTAATTTACAAAAAACGCTTTAATTTATTTAATCCGATAGTTTATGCAGCTTGGTCATATTTTGTGCCGTCGTTTTTTCTGGGCGGTTTGATTCTGGCAAGTGGTCTTTCGCAGCCATATTTTCTGGTTTTTGTCGAAGATGAAAGATATAATCTGCCGTTAACTATGGTTTATGTCGCCCTCGGTTACGGCGGTTTGGCACTCGGCTTTCTGTTGCCTTTCGGCAAGAAACTCGGCGACAAAATAGATGTCAGATTACCGAAGTGGAATTGGAAACCGGAAAATATCTTTATGCCCGGTATCTTATTATTGATTATCGGTGTCGGCAATAGTGTTATCGCTTTCGGTCAGGGAATTTTAGGTTATCAAAAAGTTGATGAGGTCGGTGCTTATGACGGATTGATTTTCTTGCTGACTCTTTTTTGGCTGGAAGCCAGTTTTTTGCTGTGGATAAGTCTTTTTAAGGTAAAGCAGTTAAATTTCAATCATTTTTTGGTAATTGTTTTACTGATTACCACGGCTTTAACCAAATCGGTTTTTCAGGGAAATCGCGGAAGTTTGTTTCAGGTTTTTATTACGATTGCTTTCGCCTTTATGTTCTCCGGCAGAAAAATTCAAGCCAAACACCAAGTTTACGGTGTGGTACTTCTTGTTTTGGCAATCATCGTAGGAATGATTTACGGAACGGCTTTTCGCAATGTTAAACAAAGCGAAGAGCGTATCAGCCTCGACGAATACGGTGATCTGATCGGGACGACATTTGATAAACTGCTTGAACAGGATTTAATTGATAATTTGGAAGAAGGTGTTTCAGCATTAACAGAACGTATCGAAGGAGTCAGTTCTTTGGCGGTCGTGGTTTCAAATTACGAAAAATTAGAGCCGTATGAGGAAAGCTACGGGTTAAAAAATAATATAATCAACGATAGTGTCTATTTCTTTATTCCGAGACCTTTGTGGCAGAACAAACCGGTAGGTTCTGAACCGCGAAAATACGCTGATTTGTATTTTAACTTTAGTGAAAATTCCTTTACCGTCACGCCGATGGGCGATTTATTAAGAAACTTTGGTCCAATCGGTGTGCCGCTCGGAATGCTGCTGCTGGGATTTCTTTTACGAATAATATCCGCCGCTCTGGTAGAAAGAGGCGATTATTCGATCTGGCGCGTAACACTCTACTATATGTTAATAATCGGTATCTCGTACGAAGGTTTTTACGGGACTATTATTCCATATCTTGTAAAATACGGACTGGTTGCGGTCATCGGAATTTTATTTATATGGATGTTCCAAATTAGAATTAATTCGCCGCGCTCAATAGTCGAAACCAAAATAAATTAGAACGAATAAACTTAAATGGAAAAGGTTGTTTTTACAAACGGATGTTTCGACTTAATTCATCCGGGACATATAGAATTGCTCGAACGGGCGCGAAAATTGGGGACAAAATTGATCGTCGGCATCAACAGCGATGACTCCGTGCGAAAAATCAAAGGTTATCCGAAACCATTTCAGACACAGCAAGAACGCGCTGCTATTTTAAGAGGGCTGCGCTCAGTTGACGAAGTTTTGATATTTGACGATCTGACACCCGAAAAAATTATTCGTGAAATAGAACCGTCTGTTTTGGTCAAAGGCGGTGATTGGAAAGTCAAGGAAATTATCGGCGCGGATTTTGTTTTGAAGAACGGCGGAGAAGTTTTTTCAATTCCGCTGAAAGAAGGATTTTCTTCCAGCAAAATTGTTGAAAAAATTCAAAATTATCAACGAGTAGAAAATGTCCAAACGGAATCAAATAAAGATGCTTTGGAGGATTTTACAAGCAAATCGCTCGAACAACATCTGGAAGTTTTTCGATCCGTCCTGGCAAATCAAACATCTTTGATCAATGAAACTGCGGAAATAATTTACGATACACTTATCAACGGTAAAAAAATTCTTCTTTGCGGAAATGGCGGCAGTGCGGCGGATGCCCAACATTTGGCGGCAGAATTTGTCGGACGATACGAAACCGAACGACGCGCTTTTCCGGCAATCGCACTGACCACTGACACCTCCGCATTAACCGCTTTAGCTAACGACTACAATTTCGAGAAAGTTTTTGCGCGGCAAGTCGAAGCCTTAGCGGTCGAAGGAGATTGTTTGATCGCTATTAGCACGAGCGGGAATTCACCGAACGTGATCGAAGCCGTGATGAAGGCGAGAAGTGTCGGGTGCCGCGTGATCGGAATGACCGGCTTAAAAGGAAAAAAATTAGCTTCACTTTGCGATGCCTGCTTTATGGCACCATCCGAACGCACTGCAAGGATTCAGGAAGCTCACATCACCGTCGGTCATATTTGGTGCGAAATTTTCGACAAAAAAATTGAAAAAAATCAACAGTTTGAAAAGCGGGCAGTTTCTTTGTAAACGGCTCGTAAATTAAGTGACTGAACATTCTATAAATATCAAAGATTTCAGCCGTGTGGAGGTTTTAATCGTCGGAGATGTGATGCTTGACCGTTATTGGTGGGGCAGCGTTACCCGCATTTCACCGGAAGCTCCCGTGCCGGTTGTTAATTTGGAAAGAACCAGTCTGGCGGCGGGCGGCGCGGCAAACGTCGCCGCGAACGTCGCGGGACTCGGCGCAAAACCATATCTCGTCGGAGTAATCGGCAAAGACTTGGAAGCCGATTTATTTCCCGAGCTTTTGTCGAAAAAAAATATTTGCGCCGATCATTTAGTCACAACTCTTGATCGCGGCACAACCGTTAAAACCCGCGTCGTCGCGCACAGTCAGCAAATCGTTCGTGTGGATCAAGAAACCAAAGTAAATTTGACAGAAGAAGAAGAAGAAAAAGTTTGGAATAAAATTTCCGAATTGGTTGACAGGACTCAAATTATAATCATTTCTGATTACAATAAAGGTGTCGTAACGGAGAAAATCGCCTCGCGTCTGATAACGACTGCCAAACAACAGAATAAACCTGTCATTGTTGATCCGAAAGGCAAGAACTATAAAAAATACCAAGGCGCGACCATTTTAACACCAAACCGTTTTGAAATTGCGGAAGTTTATCAAATGGAAAATTTCGAGCAGTCAACAGTTGAAGAAGCCGGACGGAAAATGATTGACGAATACAATTTGAAAGCGTTGTTAATTACTCAAGGTGAAGCAGGGATGACCTTATTCGAGCAGAAAAAACCGGCAAATCATTTGCCGGTGACGGCGCGAACCGTATATGACGTAACCGGCGCGGGCGACACGGTAATCGCCTGTCTCGGAACGGCAATCGGTAGCGGAGCAAAATTTTTAGAAGCGGCGAAGTTTGCCAATATTGCCGCCGGATTAGTTGTCGAACAAGTCGGCACAACTGCCGTTACACTGGAAATGCTTGAAAATTCCAGGGAAACTCAATAGTAAATTTCGTTATTTAAAATCAGATTACTTAACGAATTTTGAATTAATGAAAAAATGAACTGCCGGATCAGCTTCTTTTTCGGTCGGCTGTCGGACAAAACTCAAACTTTCGATGGCAGGCAAAATTTCTTTCGCACGTCTGTCACCGCGTTCGTGGATTTCAATTATCAAAAAACGACAATGTTCAAGTCGGCGGTGCGATGGCTGCAAAAACACTTCAAACTCTGCGCCTTCGACATCCATTTTGCAAATATCAACGATTTCATCTCCAAAATAACGATTCCAAATCTCATCCATAGTCAGCCCTTCAATCTGGATGGTATCTGAATCGGGGTTTTCGGAATCTGCATAGATACTGTCGGAAACACTGCCGCTACCGAGAGAAAGGTTTAACATTTTGTTTTGACCGCAGAGAGCCGCATTGATGACGTTTAAGTCACAGTGTAGATTACGTTCGAGATTGAAGCGCAGACGGGAAAAGGTTTTAGGATTTAGTTCGAGGCTAACCACCTTTTGCAAAGAGATATTATTTGCCTGCAGCAAAAGCGGAAATCCGCCGTTGTTCGCCCCTAAATCTAAGACATTAATAGGTTTGTCGAATTTCATTAGTGGAAAAAAACGCTTATACATCGGCGAGGTTAAAACCTCCCGCGCTCCATTTGCGTCTCCGGCAGCGTGATCAATTAAAATGTCCATTCCTTTGAAGCGATAGACGTGGAGCTGCTCACTTGAAAAAAGTTTTGTCAAAACCAACCCAAAACGATTTTCAAATTGCCATACTTCTTTAAAACCTCTGAATTTACTTTGAATACTCATTTGATTTTGTAAAATTGAAAGCTAGTATAATAACCTAAAATATCGTTAATGTTTACACGGCTATTAATCGAATTCGGGAATTCCTCATATTTTTTACACTTCCCATAAAGTCTTCCAGATGATGCCAGACGGATTCGACAGAAATGAGACTCATACAAGGATGTCCTGAAACTGGACAAACAAAGGCGCGACAGCCGCAGCACTCGACCGGATGAAATAAAATTGTGTGTCCGCTGCCAGCCGGAAACCATTGACCGGGATTATTTCGTTCGCCGTACAAAGCGAAGCAAGATGTTCCGGCGGCGGCGGCAAGATGCGTCGTGCCGGTGTCCAAGCCAAAATGAAAATCGCACATTGAAAGCAACGCGCCCGATTCGCGTACGGAAAATTCACCGGCGGCATTTATGCCTTGACCCCAAGCGGAAATAAATTTTTGAGCGGTTTTTTGTTCACCTTTTCCGCCGACAACAACTAGTTCGCAATCATCGGCGGCGAGTATTCGCCGTCCGATTTCAATAAATTTTTCGTCAGACCAGACATTCGCTTCAGTTTTACAACCCGGTGCGATTGAAATTAAGTGGGCATCGGCTTTTTTTCGACGACTCGCCAGCCAGCATTTTATTTTTTTGATCTCTAAAGCGGAAAAAGATAAAAATGGCTGCCGAAAATCATCCGGCAACGATCTAATACCGTCTTTTTCCAACCGACTAATTTTTCTAACGGCTTCACTATCCGTCAATGCCGGACGACCATTTTTGTCGAAAGGGTAAAGATCTTCTTTTGAAAAGGAATTAAATCCGTAAAAATCTGAGATTCCGACCGTACGAAAAAAAAGTTTATCGCGCGCAACACTGTTCTTTTTTCGTTCGCTGATGACTAAATAAACTGCTGCCTGAAATTTATAGCGGCGCAACTTACGCCGTAAATCATAAAAACCTGAAATTCGATTGAACTTTCCCGATTTATTCGGATACTCTAGATATTCATCTATTAAATTATCAGGAATCACTTGAGAAGCGCGCACAATATTTTCATTCGCCGGAATGTTTTGCAATAAAATTAAACTAAAATTATCGAAATGTCGGCGGACAGCTCTGAGTGCCGGAATTGCCACGAGCGTGTCGCCCAATGAACCGAAAAGATAAACCAGAACAGCCGGCTTTGTTTTTGTAGAAATTGTGTAATTCTTGCCACTGTTTTTCGGCATAAAATTCAAAAGTTGATTTTATTAAATTGATTTCAAAATCACCAATTGTAAAATTTCACCAAAAAAAATGCAATACAAATGGACCGACGATTTTATTAAAAATCTTTTTAGTTGCTATAATTAAATTTTACAAACTTAAGAGCTGACAGTAAAATCAACGAATTTTTGAGAAGACATTATAACCTAAACTGAAAATAGAAATCGTATGAGAAAAATTGAAACGACAAAAAACTTATTTGGCGAAAAAAATGACGAAGAGCAATAAAATTATATCAAAACCGAAAATTTTGATTGCCTGCAATTATTATTTACCGGGATTCAAGAGCGGCGGTAGTTTGCGAACGATTGTGAATATGGTTGAACGTCTTAAAAATAAATTCGATTTTTGGATAATAACTCTTGATCACGATGGAGATAATATACAATACAAAGAAGTAAGAATTAATGAATGGAACGATACCGAAAACGCAAAAGTCTATTATTTATCAAAGGATAAACTTAAAATCTCGAAACTACGTGAACTAATCTTAAGTGTCGGACCCGATTCGATTTATCTAAACAGCGTTTTCGCAACGCTTTCAATCTACGTCTTGATTTTGAGAAGACTCGCACTCATTCCGCGATTAAAAGTAATACTTGCACCGGAGGGTGAAATTTCCGAGGGTGCGCTCGGTCTAAAATCTGCTAAGAAAAAAGCTTTTTTGAAAATGGCAAAAACCGTGAAACTTCATCGTGATTTGGTCTGGAAAACCACTTCGGAGTTTGAAAAATCAGAGGCTGAAAGATTAAAGGGAACCGGCGGACAGATTTTTATCGCGCCAAATCTTCCTTCAAAAATGTTTTTGGAAAATTATTGTCAGGAATCGAAACCCGAAAAAAAAGTCGGAGAGGTAAAAATGATATTTCTTTCAAGATATATGCAAAAAAAAAATTTCAACTGGCTTTTAAGTTTATTAGACGATGTGAAGGGAAATTTGACAATTGATGTCTATGGAAATCTGGAAGACGAGAATTATTGGCAGGAAGCACTTCGATTAATAAAAAAATTACCCGGTAATATTTATGTAAAATATCAGGGAGCAATTCCTCACGAATTAGTTGTCAAAACAATTTTCAAATATCATTTTTTCGTATTGCCGACTTTAGGTGAAAATTTCGGGCATGTTTTTATAGAAGCGTTAGCCGCCGGTTGTCCATTAGTGATAAGTGATCGAACGCCGTGGCGCGATTTGGAAACTAAAGGGGTCGGTTGGGATATTCCTTTAGAAGAACCGCACAAATGGGTGAAAATTATCAATGATTGCATAAACTTAGATAATGATACTTACAGCAGCTTATCAAGCCGTGCGCGTGAATATGCCGCAGATTGGCTGGCAGATCCGAAAATTGAAGAAGATACATTAAGAGTTTTGGAGAATAGTTTGTAAAATACATTAACTTTTATCTGTAATTTGTTGGAGGAAAAGGTTCACTGACTTCAATTATAACTATAATAGTTGCAAAACAGACTTCTAACGAATGACTTCAAGTTTTATAAAATGAAAATTCTAATAATCGGCGGCGGGGGAATGCTCGGACATAAATTAGTTCAGATTTTGAAAGCCAGATGCGATGTATGGGCGACAATCAGAGGAAATTTTCACAATTACGAAAAATATAAAATTTTTGAGCGGCAAAGAACAATTTCCGGTTTGGATGTTTCGGATATAAAAGTTCTGGAATCGGAAGTGGAAAAAATAAAACCGAATGTGATTATTAACGCAGTCGGTATTATTAAGCAAATAAATGATTCCAGAGATGTTATAAAAACTCTGAATGTCAATTCAATTTTTCCTCACAAACTTGCCGACATCGCCGAAAAATATGATTCGCGCTTGATTTGTATCAGCACAGATTGTGTTTTTAATGGAGAAAAAGGCAATTACACGGAAGAAGAGCCACCCGATGCTTATGATTTGTACGGAAAGAGTAAAAATTTGGGTGAAGTAGTCGGAGAAAATTGTTTGACCTTACGAACGTCAATCATCGGGCGTGAACTTAAAACGTCAAACAGTCTGGTCGAGTGGTTTTTGGGCAATAAAGACAAAAAAGTCAGAGGATTTGCAAATGCGATTTTTTCAGGTTTTCCGACTGTTTTCATGGCTGAAATTCTTTATGATTTGATAGTAAATTTTAAAAAATTATCAGGTTTGTATCACATTTCCAGCGAACCTATTAATAAATTTGACCTTCTGAAGTTAATTAAAGAGGCATATAATATTGATATTGAAATTGAGCGTTTCGAGGATTTTAAAATAGACAGAAGTTTGGACTCCACGAAATTCCGAAAAGAAACGGGATTTAATCCGCCCGATTGGAAAAAACTCGCAGCAATGATGGCAAATGATCCGACACCTTATGATGTTTGGAAATAAATACAGATTGTAAAAAAAAATATAGATATGAAAATAATGACGATTTTCGGGACGCGCCCCGAAATTATCAGATTAAGCCATCTGATGAAAATTCTCGACCAATACTGCGAACAGATAACCGTTCACACCGGGCAAAATTACGACGAAAGTTTGAGCGACATTTTTTTGAAAGATTTGGATGTCAGACCGCCCGACGAACATTTCGGCATAAAATCAAAAAGTTTCGGCGAACAAATCGGACAAATTTTGTCAAAGACCGATGAAATTCTTGAAAAACACAAACCTGAAAAAGTTTTGATTTTGGGAGATACGAACAGTGCTTTGTCGGCAATCGTCGCCGCCCGTCGCGGAATTCCGGTTTTTCATATGGAAGCCGGAAACCGCTGCTTTGATAATCGTGTGCCAGAAGAAGTCAACCGGCGAATTATTGATCACTCGAGTACAATTTTGATGCCTTACACCGAAAGAAGCAAAGAAAATCTGGTGAGCGAAGGCATCGAGCGCGAGAGAATATTTATCACGGGCAACCCGATCAAAGAGGTTCTGGATGTTCACGCCGATAGAATAGAGGAAAGCGGCGCGTTGCAAATGTTTGACGTAAAACCGTTCGATTATTTTTTGGTTACGCTGCACCGTTCGGAAAACGTAGATTTGCCCGACAGACTGAGGCAAATCTTTGAGGGATTAACAAAGATTGTCGAGAAATTCGACAAAAAAATGCTGATCAGCATTCATCCGCGCACTGCCGAAAAGATGAAAAAATTCAATCTGCAATTGGCGACCGACAAAATAATTTTGCTAAATCCGTTAGGTTTTTTTGATTTTGTAAAACTGGAAAAAAATGCTTTGGCGGTATTAACCGACAGCGGCACAGTTCAGGAAGAATGCGCTATTTTCGGCATTCCGAACATCACGTTGCGCGATGTTACGGAACGCCCGGAAACCATCGAAGCGGGCAGCAACATTTTGAGCGGAGCTGACCCAAATATGATTCTGCGGGCAGCCGAATTAGCAATTTCTCAGCCCGCCGATTGGATTGCACCAAGAGAATATCTTTCAGAAAATGTCGCTCAAACAGTCAGCAAAATTGTGTTGGGATATAACAGTCAAAGAAAACATCTTAGCTAAGTGTTGGATAAAATAGTTAGGTTTTGTGATGTCAGAGAATGGAAATCAAAAAAAGAATACAAAAAAACGTCTGTGGGTTGTTACTGAATTATATTATCCCGAAAACAATCAAACCGGATATTATATGACGGGAATCGCCGAAGGTTTGACGGCAAAATATGATGTCAAAGTGATTTGCGGGCAGCCAAATTATGCGGCGCGCGGCACACGCGCTCCAAAAAATGATGTTCATAAAAAAGTAGAAATCTTTCGCGTTTGGAGTACGACGCTCAACAAAGATGTTCTGGCTTTCAGACTGATCAATATGCTGACTCAGGGAGCGGCAATGTTTTTTAAGTCGCTCGGAAAATTTGATAAAAATGAAGATGTGCTGGTTGTTTCCGCACCGCCGACACTGCCGTTTGTAACCGCTTTAGCGGCAAAACTCCGCCGCGCCGAATATATTTTGATTATTCAGGATAAATATCCCGAAACATTGGCGGCAGTCGGCAAATTGAAAGCCGACTCATTTTTTTTTAAATTGTTAAATCATTTTAACGGCTGGCTTTACAGCGGAGCAAAGAAAATCATCGTTGTCGGGCGCGATATGCGTGAACTCGTCAATCGTCAATTGACGGAAGTGGATAAACCGCCGATTGAAGTTATCCAAAACTGGGCATCACTCGAAGAAATCGAACCGACTGAACGCTCTGACAATGAGCTTCTGCAAAATCTGAATCTTTTGGACAAATTCGTTTTTTTGTATGCGGGAAATATGGGACATCCGCAGGACATCGAAAGTATTATCGAATGCGCGAAAAAATTAAAAAATGACGAGCGATTTCACTTTTTGTTCATCGGTTCGGGTGTCAAAAGAAAATGGCTGGAGAGGGAAGTCAGCTGCGGTGAACTGGAAAATGTGACGGTGTTGGATCCGAAACCGCGCAGTGAGCAGAAATTGTTTCTAAACGCCTGTGATGTCGGATTTGTTTCATTGGTCAATAAAATGCGCGGCGTGGCGATGCCGAGCCGCACATACAATATACTGGCTGCCGGCAAACCGGTCTTGGCTTTGACCGAGGATAATTCGGAAGTAGTTAAAGTTATCGAAGAAGATCGTGTCGGTTGGTTTGTGCCGCCGTGCGAACCGGATCGGCTTCTTCAGATGATTTATAAAATATACGAAGAACGCGACAAAATTCCCGAAATGGCAATTCGCGCCCGAAATGCGGCACTGCACAAACATTCATTAGAAGTCGCCGTCAGAAAATACAGAAGTGAAGTTTAACGCGCGTCCGATAACGTAGGTCTATTATCAAAAGTTTATGAATGTAATCGTTACGGGATCAAACGGTTTTGTCGGCAGCGAAATTGTCGTTGAAATTGTCAAAAACGATGATTTTGTTTTTGAGGTCGGAAGAAATAAAAATTCTCGAAAAATTAGTATCCACAATGAACAATCAACCGAATTTATAGAGGCTGACATAACCGAATATCAAAATTTTTCAACATTTGAAAATTTGAAAAATATAGATGCCGTGGTCCATTCCGCCGGTCTCGCACACC
The DNA here is from genome assembly GCA_038232235.1 of Pyrinomonadales bacterium. Lineage (GTDB taxonomy): Bacteria > Acidobacteriota > Blastocatellia > Pyrinomonadales > Pyrinomonadaceae. Next base: position 61,702 of record JBBSIE010000006.1, read on the forward strand.
AATTCGGAGATATTGAAAGAGAAAAATTTTACAAAGTAAATGTCTTAGGCACGGAAAATACGACAAAACTAGCGGTGAAAATAAAAGCCAAACAATTTATTTTAATCAGTTCGACGGCTGTTTACGGGATAAAACTAAATGTTGGTCGGAAAAATAACGAAGGTCAGATAATTATTGATGAAGAAACAATTTGTCAGCCGGAAACCCTGTATGCCGAAAGTAAATTGGAAGCCGAAAATATATGTATCGAAATCTGTCGGCGAAACGCTTTGCCGCTGACAATTCTGCGGCTGTCGCCGGTAATCGGTGAAAACAATACGGGAAACGCGGCGCGTTTGGTCAGCGCGATTGATAACAGACGATTTGTCTGGATCGGAAAAGGTGAGAATTTAAAATCATTAATTTACAAAAAAGATGTGGCGCGGGCGGTTGTCAAAATATTGAAAAATAAAAAAGACGGCATTGAAACATTTAATTTGGCGGCGAAACCGATTAAGATGAAGCAATTCGTCGGAGAAATCGAGAAAAATTTAAAAAAAAACGCCCCGAAATTCTATGTCCCGTCGGAAATTTTTGGAAAGATATTCGCATTCAATGATAAACTGTTTCACATCGGCAAACTAAAAAAAATATCGTCAACCGTGGAAAAATGGTTATCGGATGATATTTACTCGGCGCGGAAAATAAAGGAAAAATACAATTTTGAACCGCAAACTTCAATGGCGGAAGCAGTCGAAAGGCAAGTCAGATATTATTTGGAAGGTAAAAACAAAAATTGATTTAAATGTTTGAAATTATAATATTTACATTGGTTTTTTTTATTTCATACATCGGCGTACGCTTACTGCACCGCTGGAGTTTACGGCGCGGATTTTTCGATATTCCGAATGAAAGAAGTTCACACACTAAACCGACACCGAGCGGCGGCGGCTTGATAATTGTTCTGGTTTGTTTGCTATTTTACACTCTATATACGATTTTCGTTTCAAATAATTTTTCGTGGGGCTATTTAGCTGGAGCGATTTTAATAGCGTTTATAAGCTGGCTTGACGATATTTTTGAAATTTCCTTCATCTGGCGGTTTTTGATCCACTCCGCCGCCGCATTGTTTGTAATTTTCTCAACGGGATTTTTTAAAGATATTTACCTTCCTTTTTTTCATCAAACGGAATTCGGAAATTTTGGAGCAGTACTGACTTTTTTATGGATTGTGTGGCTGACCAATGCCTATAATTTTATGGACGGCATTGACGGTATCGCCGGAATGCAGGCGGTTACAGCCGGAATCGGCTGGCTGATCATCGGGAAAATTTTAGGATTCAGTGTTGTCGCATTTTACGGCGGAGTGATTGCCTTTTCGAGTTTGGGTTTTTTAATACATAACTGGCAGCCGGCTAAAATCTTTATGGGCGATGTCGGCAGCGCGTTTTTGGGTTATACTTTTGCGGTTTTGCCGCTCCTCGCAAAAAATAAAATTACTGACAATTTTCCTCTTTTGCTGATTATCAGTGTCGGGTTGGTTTTTCTTTTTGTTTTGGACACAATCCAGACCTTTTTCCGCCGGGTCTTAAAAAAGGAAAAAATTTGGGAGGCACACCGCAGTCATATTTATCAGCGACTCGTAATAAACGGCTTTTCTCATCGTTCCGTAACACTTTTTTACAGTTTTATTTCAATTTTGATAATTGGATCAATAATACTTTGGCTTAAAATAAAAACCCGGTAAAGGAAGAAATGTTGAAGAGTTCAAGCGGAAAAATAGTTTCACGCGGTGTTGCGCGAAAAGTCTGAAAAGCCGGCTTTAATAAGTTTTAATTCTTTGTCGGAAAACAGAAAAGTTAAAGGTTAAGATAAAAAAGAAAAAAAGTTTCACAATTTCTGTTGAATTAGTTTGTAGATTGTGCCATACTTTTGCAAAGTAAACGGATAGAGCATTTTACTTTATTTAGTTTGCACTGATATTTTTAATTTGCTAAGAAGAAAATTTGCCTAAAAATTAAAATACTTTTAGAAAAACTGGAGGAAAATATGATCAACTCGTTGATACCGACTGCCCGCAAGGAAGGTTTAGTAATACAGGAAATGCCGGATGAGATTTTGGTATATGATTTGGAAACCAATCAAGCCCACTGCTTAAATCAAACGGCGGCATCTGTCTGGAAAAATTGTGACGGTGTAAATTCCGTGACGGATATAAAATTAAAATTGGAAAAGGAATTTAATTCGGCTATACCGGAAGATTTTATCTGGCTGGCGATAGACCAACTTTCCAAAGATAAGCTGTTGGAAAAAGAGATCGAAACAAAAATCAGCGGGTTATCACGCCGCGAAGTTATTAAACGAATCGGTTTTGCTTCAATGGCGGCGTTGCCGGTGGTGGCAATGCTCAGTTTTCCGCAAAATGCTCTAGCCGTCATGTGTCCCGCATCTATTTGCAGCAATACGGCGGGAAGCGGAGGCTGCGGTAATCAACATTGTTGTCGCGGAACCTGTCAGGGAAACCCTTGTTCACCTGCTTGCCCAGCGTGACCCTAGGATTACAGGCAGCTGATAATTTACCATTGTTGAAAGACTTGTGAACAAACTCCGTCGGGAATGTGTTCACGAGTCTTTTTCCTATTTTTTATCGTTAATGTATGCTGAAAACGGAGAATACCGAAATTATAAATTCTTTGCCGGAAAAATTTGAGAGGGTTGAGTGGAGTGAAAGATTTTGTCTTGAATGCTACGGTTCGAGAATTAATATAAGAACCGATTACGGAAATTTGAAATCCGAACTGCTGGAATTCTTACCGGTTATCAAACAGTCGGACGGTTTTGATGAATTATCGGATACTGTTTCTTTGATAACTAATGAAGGGAAAAATATCAACGGGTTATATTTTAATAATGAGCCGGCGATGTTATTTGACAGGCTTGAAGAAGATTCGATTGAATTTGCCGCCGATAAAATTTTGATGATAATGGCGGCTGTTTCTCTTCCTTCAAAAATTTATCTGCACGCCGGAGCGGTTGTTTGGAACGGTTTTGGAATTTTGATACCGGGAACTTCGTTTTCGGGTAAAACAACTTTGGTCAGAGAATTTATTGAAGCCGGAGCGGATTATTATTCCGACGACTGTATTGTTTTAGACGATAGAGGTAATATGCTGCCCTTTCCCAGAGATTTGGCAATCAGAACCGATAACGGGAGAGTTTTCAGAAATGCCGCAAACTTCGGAGCAAAAAACGGCATCGGAAAAGAAAAAATCAAGCTGATGCTATTCGCCGATTACGTAAAAAATTCCGTTTGGAAAGCGAGGAAGCTGTCTGCCGGTGAAAGTGTTTTGAAGCTGATGGATAATTTCTATTATCGTTCTTCAGTGGGACACGCTCCGTCTGAAATTATCAAAATACTAACAAATCTGACGAATGGAACATTAGTATACGGCGGCGAACGGGGCGATGCGAGTCAAATTATCAGATGGGTATCCCGGAATTTTTTTAATGAATAAAAATGAAGCTCACACAATTAAAGCGAACTGCACAAAAATTAAGGAACAATCCGATCCGTTTCAAAACGCGGTCGCGCAGCCCGCGAATTTAGAAGAAAAGTTCAAAATCATCACCTATAGAGTTTACGAAAAAAAACTGCAAGACATCTGGAAATATTTTCAGGAAAACAATTTAAAACCGATTTTAATAAAGGGTTGGGCTGCCGCGCTTAATTACCCGAAGCCGTATTTAAGGCGTTTGGGCGACTATGATCTGGCGATAAATCCGCTTGAATTTGAAAGAGCGTCGGCTCTGCAAAAAAAACTTCAAGCGGATGAAGTGGATTTGCACAACGGTCTGAGAAAACTCGATAAAACGGAATGGAGTTATTTATATGAAAATTCCATTTTGAAAAAATGCGGAGATACCGACATCAGAGTTCTGAAACCCGAAGATCACCTGCGGGTTTTATGCGTTCACTGGCTGGCGGACGGCGGAAGAGAAAAAGAAAAACTGCGGGATATTTATTACGCCGTTGTAAACCGTCCGGCAGATTTCGATTGGGACGGATGTTTGAAGATAGTCGACGAGAGGCGCAGGAAATGGATAATTTACACAATTGGTTTGACACATAAGTATTACGGGCTTCCGATAGATGATTTGCCGTTCGCCGGGGAAGCGAAAAAGTTACCCGGATGGATGATAAAAACCGTCGAAAAAGAATGGGATAATCCGATAATATTTAAGTATTTACAAGCCTGCCTGGGAAACCGGAAAGAATTTTACGAACAATTAAGCCGAAGATTTCCGCCCAATCTGATTCAGGCAACTGTAAATATGGATGGCGATTTTGACAGTTCGATGAGAATTTTTTATCAAATAGGCGATTTTTTAGGAAGATTTACGCCATCTATAAAACGAGTGACTGAGGCTTTATATTCCCAATTTCGAAACAGACAGTAGTTCTCTGAAAAAAAACAGTTGTTATAATTTTTACCAATTAAACAACCGAAACGGCAATAAATGTTAAAACATACTACAGTTCTTGGCATCGAAACCGCGATTCAAGGCGGAAGTCTTTCGCTTCTGAGAGAAGGCTCGGAAATTGATTTTTGGATTGGAGAAAAAAATATCTCGAAGGCGGAGGATGTGTTAGAACAAATATCTGAAATCTTAAAAAAAAACAATTTAAAAAAAGTTGATTTGATAGCGGTTTCGACCGGACCGGGAAGTGCGACGGGTTTGAGAATCGGTTTAGCCACCGCCTACGGTTTAAGAAAATCGTGGGATTGCGGAATTATTGGAATTCCCGCATTTGGAGCCGTTCTGCTAAATAAAAAATTTGCCGAAGAGTTGATATTGGCAATTCCGTTCGGACGCAGCCAAGTTGCCTGGCAGGTCTTTGAAAATGATACAATTTCTCCAGAGTATCAAATGGCGGAAATTAAATTCGGTAATGTCGAAGTATTTCTGGAATTGTTAGAAAGTCGAAAGTTTACAAAGATAATCTTGCATAATAAGTTAAAAAAGATCATTTCAGAAAATGGTAAAAATTTTGAGATGGATAAAATAGAAATTTTGGACGATAAATTTGCGACATATATTGCCGTAAGAGGAAAAGCTGATAAAATGCCTAAAGATATGCGTCCGATAATGATGAAAAGTTTTTATTAATTTGTATAGAAAAGAAATTTAAAACAGACTTGGAAAATTTGATAGACATACGACAGCTTGAAACATCCGACATCGAGGAAATTGTGCAACTTCAGTTAACAAATAATCTTGACTGGTGGAAGCCTCGTGATTATGAAAAAGAGATAGAGAGAGAAGACACGCTTTCATATGTTGCAAAAAGTAAAGAAACAACGGCAGGATTTATTGTTTCGCGTCTGATAATATATGAGAATCATCACAATTATAAGTTAAAAATAGATAGCCAAAATAAAGTCAAACAATTAAGAACCGAAATAGAAACCGAAATAGAAATCGAGATATACAATATAGCGGTCGAGAAATCATTCCAAAAACAGGGAATCGGAACAACTCTAATTGAAAAAGTTATTCAAAAAAGCTTAGAAAGCAATCCTTCATTAATTTTTGTGTGGCTGGAGGTAAGGGCATCAAATTCAAGTGCAATATCCTTTTATCTAAAAAACGGGTTTGGGAAAGCATATCAAAGAAAAAACTTTTACAAACACCCGCCGGAAGATGCGATAGTTATGAAAAAGACTGTTACGAACAACGGGGAAAATTTTATAAAATTAGAAAATCTACAAACTTGATTCAACAGAAATTGTAATATAACATCTTGTTTATAGCTTATTGGAATTGAAATTTAGAAAACGGAGAAAACTCGCAAAAAAGCGGTTAAATTCAAAGGCTATAAATCATCAAACCATAAAGGAGAAAAGTAACTATGGAAATACCGGTGTTAGATACAGTCAAACAAGAACTTATCAAAGAAAATCAGGCTTTTAGAGATTTGGTGCAGCAACACCATAACTATGAAGAAAGATTAACTGAATTAGCTGAGTTGACTTACCCGAACGATGAAGAATTATTGGAAGAAACCACATTAAAAAAGAAAAAACTTATCATAAAAGATAAAATGCACGCGATGCTGCAGGAATATTCTTTACACCAAGTATAAGTTAAAAAAATAATCTGCGATTTTTAGTTCCGGTATCCTTTTTTGACAAAAGGATACCGGAACTAATTTTTTCTCATCCGCCAAAGCATGTTTTTTCCGAATTGCTAAAGGACAACAACCCGAACGCGGTCGGGAAAACAATCAAATTATTAGTCAATACGGGTTGATTAATAAAATAATTGTCACCGCTTACATATATTTGGTTAATTAGCCGACCTGTACTTAAGTCCAATATATTTGCTTTTGAACTGCCGACAGTCGTAACAATTACGGTGCTATTGATTATCAAAGGCTCAATTGCCAAACGCCCTTCCAATCTTTTTTTCCAAATCATTTTTCCATTCTTCGGAGAAATTAAATACAGAAAATTATCAAAAGATGAAATTAAAAAACCGCTCGGTGTAAAAGTTATATCAGAAACTTCGGCTCCGTATCGAGATTTCCAAACCTCTTTTTTCGCGCTTATATCAAATTCAAAAAGCTCTCCTTTCTGATCACCAAGCAAAAGCGTGTTGTTATCAAATAAATAAATTGCCGTCAAAACGGATTTTATTTCCTTAACTAAAGTTACACTACTATTTTTCAAAGAAATCAGGAGTATTCTGTTTTCAGATATTTGAATCAAGTTATTGTTTTGGATAAAATATCGAAAATTGTTCGATCCTAAATCTGTCTTTTTTTTCCATAAAATCTTTCCGCCGGATTCTTCTACGACCGTTATTTCTCCTTTTTGATCTGCTGTAATGACTTTATTGTCAACAACAGATAAAAATACTTTTTGGTTTGCAGTTGATTTTAAGTTTAAAGTTATTTGCCAATTTGTAACTCCCGTATTTTTACTCAATGAACTCAGTTTAAGAACATTAAATTTATTAATGCCGTTTTTGACATAAATTTCTCCGGCAATATTTTCAGGATGTTTTCCTCCTTCGTCTATTGTCGGAGACCTTGTTACCACGTAAATATTTTTATTTTCTTCGCTTACTACCAAGTCTGATACGATTTCTCCACCTAAATCTGACTCCCATAACTTTTCGCCGGAAGCAGCCTTAATTGAAGTGATTTTGCCAAATGAAATTGGGATATATAATCTGGATTCATTATCGGACGCAATTTTATTGTCCGATAATTTTGTTTTGTAAAACCAGCATTGTTTATAGGGAAGTGATCGAGAGAAAATTTCCAATTTCTTTTCACGAATTTGTTGGGCTGAAATTTGTAACGAATCAAAAACGCCGAAGTTTAAAGTTAAAAATATCAAAAATTTAATGGAAAGGTTTTGCCAAATAGGTCTATTCATAAAAAAAACAAAAAATTTCAACCGTTGTATCCGTTGTATCTTTTTTATAGTATGATATTAAGATAAAAAAATTAAATACAATTATTTGAGCGCATCCACGAACGCCATAGATTGATGAGATTGACGGCGCAAAAAGTTTGCCGGGAAAGTATTTGTAAATACTATAAATTGGAGAAAAATAAATATAATGTCTTTTAACAAAATTACAATTATCGGAAACTTGGGACGTGATCCTGAACTACGTTATACACCGCAGGGCGATGCCGTCTGCGATTTTTCCGTCGCCGTCAATGATCGGAAACGCGATAAAGCCGGTGAGTGGAGCGATGTTACTACTTGGTTCAAAGTAACTTTTTGGCGCAAGCAAGCCGAAAATGCTTCAAAATATCTGACCAAAGGGCGGCAGGTTTATGTCGAAGGTCGTCTGCAGGTTGAAGAATGGACCGACCGGGACGGCAATAATCGTTATTCTTTGGCTGTTCAAGGCACCGATATGCAGTTTCTCGGAGGAAATCGTGAAGATGAAGATTCATCATACTCCGCTTCGGACAACAGCTTTGCCGGGGAAGCAGATATTTCAAGCACCACTCCCGAAACTACAAATGCTCCGGCTGATGACGATATTCCTTTTTAAGTCATTTTGCGAAATTTCTTTGGTGAAAGTTGAATTTTTTATTTTATCCGCAGTTGAACTATAGAAAAACTGTCGTAAGTAGTCGGACAAAAAGATGGTATATTATTTCCCGAAATGGGGAAAATCAAGAAACTTGAACTGAGTGTAGCAGAAAGCGAAGCCTTAGAAAAAGGTTATCGCCAGGGTGAAAAACATACTTTTCGCCGACGCTGTCA
>JBBSIE010000007.1:0-66891 GCA_038232235.1 Pyrinomonadales bacterium
ATTTCCCAACGGGCATCGGTTAAATTTGTTTCATAACTCATTTGTTCGCTAACTCCTTGAATTTTATTAGTCTAAAACCAAGTTTAGCGAACCCGTTGCCCGATTTTCAATTTTCACCTTCTAAATTTAAACAGACTCTAACTTGTTTAGCTTGTGAATATAGAACAGATGCAGCATTTCCATTTTTTGTTTCTATAATGGTAAAGCTATTTTCTTTGATTTCGGAAACATAACCTTTTAGCTTTGTGCCATCTTTGAGTTTAACCTTTATTCTCGCGTCCGTTCCGACTCCGAGTTTGGCTATTTCGGTTTTTACTTTTTTAGCAAACTTTACATTTTCCTCGGAATTAAAATAACACGAGCTATACACATAGTCAATTTCCGGTTGCCAGATATTTGTGTTAGAGTTTGTTCAAAATAAAAATTTTAACTGAAGTATAATCAAATTTATAGCTTCATAAATCAAAGAAAAGGCTTCGCTCAAAACTGAGCGAAGCCTTTTCTTTAATCTGGAATTTGGAATCCGAAATCTGAAATTTCAGATTACATTCCCATTCCCATTCCGCCCATACCGCCCGGCATTCCGCCGCCGTGTGCGCCTTCGTTTTCTTCCGGCGAATCGGCAATCATTGCTTCGGTGGTCAGCATTAAACCGGCGATTGAAGCCGCGTTTTGCAATGCTGTGCGCGTAACTTTCGCGGGGTCAATGACACCGGCTGCCACGAGGTCTTCAAATTTTTCGCTCGAAGCGTTGAAGCCGTAATTTTCGCTGTCGTTGTCGTTGATTTTGCCGACGATCACCGCGCCTTCTTTACCGGCGTTGTTGGCGATCTGACGAAGCGGTTCTTCGAGTGCGCGTTTGACAATCGAAACACCGATTTGTTCGTCGGAATCTTCGGCATCGGTTTCAAAATTGTCAAGAATTTTGGAAGCGCGAACCAATGCGACACCACCGCCCGGAACGATTCCTTCTTCGACAGCCGCGCGGGTTGCGTGCATAGCGTCTTCAACGCGGGCTTTCTTTTCCTTCATTTCGGTTTCGGTTGCCGCGCCGACTTTGATAATTGCCACGCCGCCGACTAATTTTGCCAGACGTTCCTGCAATTTTTCGCGGTCGTAATCCGAAGACGTTTCTTCGATCTGATTGCGGATAAGTTTAACGCGTCCCTGCATTTCAGCGTCCGAACCGTTTCCGTCAACAACCGTCGTGTTGTCTTTGTCAATCGTGATTTTCGCGGCTTGTCCGAGATCGTCAACCGTGATTGATTCGAGCTTCACGCCCATATCTTCGCTGATAACTTTTCCGCCGGTCATTACCGCAATATCTTCGAGCATCGCTTTGCGACGATCTCCAAATCCCGGTGCTTTGACTGCCGCAACATTCAAAGTTCCGCGCAATTTGTTGACAACCAAAGTTGCAAGTGCTTCGCCTTCAACATCTTCGGCGATAATCAAAAGCGGCTTGCCGAGTTTGGCAACCTGTTCGAGAATCGGCAGAAGGTCTTTCATCGAAGAGACTTTCTTTTCGTTGATTAAAATATACGGATTTTCGAGAACCGCTTCCATTCTTTCAGGATCGGTAACGAAATAGGGTGAAAGATAGCCGCGATCAAACTGCATTCCTTCGACAACTTCGAGTGAAGTGTCCATCGTTTTCGATTCTTCAACCGTAATTACGCCGTCTTTACCGACTTTTTCCATCGCGTCGGCGATGTGTTGTCCGATATTCGTGTCGCCGTTTGCCGAAACCGTTCCGACCTGTTTAATGTCGTTGCCCGAAACGGGTTTTGCCATTCGGTGAATTTCCTCGACGACCTTTTCAACCGCTTTTTCGATGCCGCGTTTGAGAGCCATCGGATTCGCGCCGGCAGCAACCGTGCGAACACCTTCTTTGAAAATCGCCTGCGCCAAAACCGTCGCTGTCGTCGTTCCGTCGCCGGCAACGTCCGAAGTTTTGGAAGCGACTTCACGCACCATCTGTGCGCCCATATTTTCCAGCGGATCGCTCAATTCGATTTCTTTCGCAACCGTTACACCGTCTTTGGTGATCGTCGGCGAACCGAATTTTTTGTCAATAACAACATTGCGTCCTTTCGGTCCCAACGTAACTTTTACTGCATCAGCGAGTTGATTTACGCCGCGCAAAATCGCCGCCCGCGATTCTTCTCCGTGTATTACTTGTTTAGCCATAATATTTTTATAATCTCCTTCTTTTTTTAAGTTGACCGAGTTTGCCGTGTTTTGCGAGTTGACCGAGTTAGTGAATTTTTTTTCTTAAACTCGGTCAACTCGCAAAACTCGCAAAACTCGGTCAACTTACTTAGCCTTTGCTCCGGCGCGTTCGATAATTCCGAGAATTTCGTCTTCGCGCATCATCATTAATTCTTCATTATCAATTTTGATTTCCGAACCGCTGTATTTGCCGAACAAAACGCGGTCGCCGACTTTAACATCCAGAGTCTGACGGGTGCCGTCTTCTTTATATTTTCCTTCGCCGACAGCGATCACTTCGCCTTCCTGCGGCTTTTCCTTTGCTGTATCCGGGATATAAAGTCCGCCGGCGGTCTTGTCGGTGCTGTCTTCGATGCGACGCACGATAACGCGGTCGTGTAATGGTTTAATTGTTGTAGCCATATAATTTATCTCTCCTTCTTTATAAGATATATTCTAGTATATTTACTTTGTTCAAATGAGTTCTTGGCACTCATAACTGATGAGTGCTAGAATATAAACTTTTGAGGCAGATGTCAAGTTCGCCTTAAATTATTTTTGTAAGAAAATCTGACAGTGTTATTGTCAGATTTATCATATAGTAAAGATAGTAAAGAAATAATAGAGGTTGGTGCATTATTTTGAAAGGATGCGAAAATTTGATTTTATCAACTTGATCGAGGAAACCAGCGTTGTATTGGCTGCCGCTGAAAAGAATCAATCAAATGCCCTCGTATGTTTGCGGGCGCGGTTTTTGAGGTTACTCAAAAGCGGAAAAGTCGCGCAGTTGAAACAAGTCGCCGCGATTGTCGGAATCACTTCGAAACACGCCTCGGCTTTGTGGAAGAAGTATCGGCAAGCCGGTTTAGCATCATATCTGACGCTCGATTATCATGCGGGAGTTTCACGCTTAAGTGTGACGGAGCAGGCGGAGTTGCTGAAAAAAACCGAAAGCGGGTTTCGCTCACAACGCGAAGCGATTGAGTATCTGCACGATTTTTAGTATCGGGCGAAGGTGCGGGACGCGCACGGCAGTCAAGCCGGACGCTGGGCGTGGGATGTGTTTCTGCAAACAACGCCGTCGGGAAATTAACCGACAACTGAAATTTATTTCAAATGAAAACGCCGAAACAGAAATTGTTTCGGCGTTTTTTGTTTGATGAAAATGCTGTTTTTCAATCCTATTAGACAGTTCGGCATTTGCAACGTAAAATTAAAGATTCTAATTTGGAGTAAAATAATGAACAAAGCAGGTAGAATTATCTCGATCAATCCGCCGTATGCGATTTCGGGCGGCGAAATTGAAATTAAATGCGAAGGATTTCAAATAAACAGCACCGACGAGTACGGATGTTATTTTGACGGCAAAGCGGCGCAGCTTACCGGCGCATCCGCCAATCGAATTTTGGCAATTGTGCCGGACGATTTTAACACGACGGAAGTTGAAATTTACCTCGAAAACGGCGGCGAACGAAGCGAATCGAAAAATATCGTCGTCGGAAAAAAACTGGCGGACGGGCTGCATATTGTGGCGAATCCGGCGGTTGATCCGAATGATGATTCGATAATTCTGACGCGCTCCGGTTCGCGCGGGCAAAAACTTCCCGTAACGCTCATGAGATTGGAGGCGGACGGCTTTTTGAGCGAAATGGCGGTGGATGTGATGAACCCGACGGGAATCGCATTTGATTCAAGCGGGCAACTTTACGTTACCGGACGTGCGGACGGCGAAGTTTATAAAATTAGTAATGATTCGGAGGCGATTCCGGCAGCTTCTGACTTGGGGATTGCGACGGGATTGGCTTTTGACAGAAATGATGTGATGTTTGTCGGAGATCGAAGCGGAACAATTTATCGCGTTCAGGATTTTGAAAATCCCGAATCTTTTGCGATTGTCGAACCTTCAGTTTCGGCTTATCATCTGGCATTTGGAAGCGACGAAAAACTTTATGTTACCGCGCCCGGACTTGCGAGTTTTGATGCTGTTTATCGCATTGACAAAGAGGGTTACGACGAAGTTTATTATCGCGGATTCGGCAGACCGCAGGGTTTAGCGTTTGACACTGATGGAAATTTGTATGTCGCGGCGTGTCTGCACGGCAGACACGGCATTGTAAAAATTCAGCAGAAAGGCGAAGCGGCGGAAATTTTTGTCGCCGGAATGAATGTTATCGGGCTGTGTTTTACGCGCAAAGGAGAGTTGATTGCGGCTACTAACGACACGATTTATAGTTTGCCGATCGGTATTCAAGGCGCGTTGCTCAACTAGCGAGTCTAAAGTCCAAAGTCCAAAGTCAAAAAGTAGATTGACTTTGGACTTTGGACTTTAGACTGGAATTAATTATCAGGAGGCGGCGTTGGCGTTGGATTCGGCTCACCGCGTTTTTTCAATTGCGGCGGCGCATCCTTTTTGTCGGGATTCGAACTTGAATCGCCGGGACTATCGCTTGAATCCGGTTCGGGTTGACGACGTTTCAAAGTCGGTTTGCCGGGTTCGCCTTCGTCAATGTCGCCGGTAACGCCCGCTTTGGCATTGGAAAGTCTTAAAAGATGCGCTTTGACGCGCTGAAATTCCGAAGTGCTGATGATATATTCTTCCTTTTCGGGAAAACGCGAAACGAGCGTCAGACTTTTATCACGCCGATCTATTGACTGCGGATGCGTCGAAAAAAGTTTGGCGACCGTGCCGGGTTTTTTCTTATTTTTTGAAGCGAGTTTTTCAAACATCGTCGCCATCGCCGTTGGATCGTAACCGGAAGCGTAGAGATATTGTACGCCGAGATCATCGGCTTCTTCTTCCGCGCCGCGTGAAAATTTGAGCGATGCGAGTCCTGCCAAAATTCCGCCGCCGTTGTATAAAACCTGACTGACAATCGGACCGCCGAAGATAATTCCGGCTAACGCGGCATAATTTATCAAAGCACCTTTTCCCTGATTTTCCATCGCGTGCCGCGCGGCGACGTGACCGATTTCGTGCGCCATCACGCCGGCGAGTTCGGCTTCGTTGTCGGCGGCGAGAATTAAACCTTTGTTGACGAAAAAATATCCGCCCGGAAGCGCGAAAGCGTTCACTTCGTCGCTGTCAATAACTTTAATTGTGAATGGAACTTTTGCGTCCGAATGGAGAACGATATTTTGACCGACGCGATTGACATATTCCGTAACCATCGGATCGTCAACCAACTTTGACTGTTGTTCGACTTCGAGCGCGAGTTGTCTGCCGATAGCGATTTCCTTTTCCTGAGAACCGCCCAACCAGCCGGTAAACTTGTCCAATCCGCCGTTGATATTGCGGCTGCCGATTTTTGCCGGATTTTCTTTGTCGGAAAGCGGGCTTTTATCGTCCGTCTGAGTTTGCTGCGGCGCGGCAGCTTCGTCTTTTTTATTTTTATCTTTCTTATTTTTGCTTGAATTTGTTTTATCCGTTTTCGTTTGCGCGGCAACGCTTACGGGATAAAAACCAATTGCGCTGAACCAAATCGCCAACACCAATAAAAACGCCTTAATTTTACGAATCGAATTTCTACCCATATTTTTCTCCAATATAACCTCTTAATCTAACCACATCGGATTATATCACTTATCTGAATTGTTGAAGTAACAAATCTATGATGCACGAGTATTGAGAAAAGTTGTGAAATTTTAAGTAAAAAATTTTGCAAATAAATTTTTATAAACAATATACAAAAAAAATATTTGCTTATTTCGTGATGGATTTATCGGTTATTTTCAATTAATCTTTCAGAATGAAAATTTCAATTATCGGAGTCGGCAGAGTCGGCGGCGCATTGGCACTGGCTTTGTCGAAAAACGGTTATGAAATCGAAAATTTAGCGGCGCGTGAAAAAAAGTCAATAACGAAAATTGCTGCTCTGATTAAAGGAAAGCCGAATTTAGTATCGTTTGCAGAACTCGGAGAAATCACGTCCGACATAATTTTTATCACGACTCAGGATTTTGAAATTTCAAACGTCGTCGGCAAACTGGCGCAAAATCAACAAAACAAATCATATATCTTTCATACGAGCGGTGCGCTTTCATCCGATATTTTGCAGGATTTAAAAATAAACGGCTGTAAAATCGGTTCGATTCATCCACTTGTTTCAATCAGTGATGCTGTTTTGGGCGCGAAACGCTTTGAAAATGCTTATTTCTGTATCGAGGGCGATGATGAAGCAGTCGAAATCGCCAAAAAAATTGTAAAAAATCTGAAAGGGAAATCCTTTTCAATCGAAACAAAATTTAAAACGCTGTATCACGCTTCGGCAGTAACGGCGTGCGGTCATCTTGTTGCTCTGATTGACGCGGCGATTGAAATGTTGACGAAATGCGGATTGGATGAAAAAAACGCGCAGAAAATTTTACTTCCGCTTATCAAAAGCACAATTGACAATCTTACAACTCAGACAACGGCTGAGGCTTTGACCGGAACTTTTGCGCGGGCTGATGTCGAAACGCTGGAAAAACATCTTGAAATTTTGCGTGAAAATGTTTCGGACGAAGCGTTGGAAGTCTATCTGCAACTTGGCAAACGCTCGGCGCATCTAGCAGAAGTGCAGGGCGCGGATGCCCGAAAACTTGAAAAAATGCGCGAGAAACTTTCGTTAGCGAAAAAGAATCTCAAATGATAATATGAAGATATACAAGACGGGCGGAAAATTTGTATATTTTAGATATGACTGGCAAGAAAAAGGAATTTCAAAAGGAAAAGCAGATTTTTTTGGAACATATTCAAAAAAGAGGCTTAAGGCGCACCGCGCAGAGAGATTTGATTTTGGATATTTTCCTGAAAACCGAAGAACATCTTTCGAGCGAAGATTTATATTGGCTGATCCAAAAAGAAGATTCGAGCATCGGACACACGACGGTTTATCGAACTTTAAAATTACTGACTGATGCAGGTTTGGCGCGTGAAGTCCGCTTCGGCGACGGGAAAACTTATTACGAACATCATTACGATCATGAGCATCACGATCATATAATCTGCACCGAATGCGGCAAGGTAGTTGAATTTTTCTCGGCGGAAATCGAGACTTTGCAAGATGAAATGGCGGCGAAATTCGGTTTTAAGCTGACACATCACTCATTGAGAATTCTGGGATTGTGTGAAGAATGTCAGAAAAAAGATTCGGAAACAGCGGCTTCGGGCGCACAGCCGCGCATCCGGGTTAAATCGGTTGTCGGACAGCTTTGAAAGGATGAAGGCGAAAGGATAAAGGCGAAAAACGGAATTAAAACAATTCATTATTCATCCTTAGACTTACGGCTGAACTTTATAAAATTTTATGGAACAAGTTGAACTTAAATTTGAAGGTGAAGAAAACAGAAGCGGATTGGTCGCCGTCGGCAGTTATTTGTTTGACGCGGCGCGGCGTTTGGGCATCGAAGTTAAAGACGAATGCGGTCGGCGCGGCGAATGTGATTCGTGCGTTTTAAAAATTACGCAGGGAACGAAACTTATGTCAACGCCGACAGCAGCGGAAAACACTCAGTTAGGCGAACAAAGAATTAAAGACGGAGAACGACTTTCGTGCCAGACAAAGCTGGAAAAAGCAGGAGAAGTTACAATAATGATTACGCAAAAAAGCGAGGAAAATAAACCAGAAACGGAAGAAGAAAAAATCAATGAATTTCGCAAGGAATTTGAAGATTTGCCATTAGAGAAAAAAATCGCTTCCTTAGTCGAACTCGAAGTCATCGCATTGAGGGACACATTTTCGCTTGTTCTTAATTCGCCTTATTTGGTCGCCGGTAAAATTATGGACGTGATGGCGGAATTCGGTATGAAAATTGAAAACGAAGACAGAAAAGCCAAACGCCCGGAAGAACATAAAGAGAAAAAAAATGGAGCGGCAGCGGAAACTTCGTCGAAAAAAACGGACACTAAAAAGAAAACGGCGAAAAAAACAACTGCAAAAAAGGTTTCGGACGAAGAATCAGACAAAGAAGATTCCGTCGCAGATGCGATTTAACGGTGAATATGTTTGTCGGAGCGCATTGTCTTACAAACTCACGACGAAGTTTTTGTTAATAGTAAATTAGACTTCTAAAATAATTTGCGGATAGATATATTCGCCCTCAAAACAAAACGTGAGCGATAAACTTCAAAAAAAACCCAATGAGTCACTGAAAGAAAACACACAGTATGTGTTGGCTTTCGGTTTGATTGCGACGATGCTGCTGGTCGCCGGATTTCCGATGTTTGTAATATTCTTCTTCGGCATATTTGCCTATTTTTTGTGGAAAACATTTTCACAGCCTTCGCGCAACGACACCCGTGAAATTTTCGAGTTTTATTTTTCAGCAAATGAAGTTCTGCGCGACGATGAACGAA
Organism: Pyrinomonadales bacterium; assembly: GCA_038232235.1. Lineage (GTDB taxonomy): Bacteria > Acidobacteriota > Blastocatellia > Pyrinomonadales > Pyrinomonadaceae. The sequence continues at coordinate 8,546 of JBBSIE010000007.1, forward strand.
ATTGGTTCGGATTTGAAATTCACGATGTCATCGGGCGCGGCGAACGGATTCTGCAAATGGTCAACGGCGCGCCGCCGCTCGTTTATTTTACTTTGGGAGCGTTGTATAACAAGGTCGGCGATCACAAATCCGCCGTCAATCATCTTTCGTATATCATCGAAAACGAAAACGCCGTCGAATCAACTTATATTTATCCGACACCGGAATTGAGAAATTACGTCAAAGTTCTGCGTAAAATCGAAAGCGAACCAGCCGAAACTCCGAAAACTTCCGCCGCCATTCGCGCACTCGAACGTGCGCGGCGCAATCGCGGTAAGTTTCTTCTTGAAAACAGCCGCATCGAATTAAAAGAACTCAACCGGAAAAAACATCAAGCCGCACTTGAGCAGAAAAAGCAAAAGGAACTCGCCGAACAAAACGGCAACAGCATTACTTTGCAAAACAATTCCGACGAATCGGCGGAACAAAATGCCGGAAACGTCAAATCGTTTATGGATGCAAATAATTCTAATGCCCAAAATGCGGAAAATAAAAACGGTAAAGAGAAGCGAAAAAAATCGAAGGACGAACTTTTTGCCAATCGAAAGCCAATCTCCGAAGTTCTCCACGACATTTATGATCGTAAATCGTGAATCGTAAATCGTGAATAGAAATTTGATATAAATGTTCAAACACAAATTGAAGTTGGATTGTTTATAAAATGACATTCTCGACAAATTTTTATTATGATAGACGACTTAAAACGATTTACGATTCACAATTTACGAAAATATGCTTTCTGCTGAAATTATCGCTATCGGTTCGGAACTTTTAACTCCTTCAAAATCAGATACAAACAGTCTTTGGCTGACTGAAAAACTTAACGAAATCGGGATTGAAGTCAAACTCAAAACTATCGTCGGCGACGACGAAGCGCGACTTGAAGAAACGATCAAAGATGCGCTCAAACGTTCGGATATTGTTATTTCGACGGGCGGATTAGGTCCGACCGAAGATGATATTACGCGCAAAATTTCAGCTCGCGCTATCGGACGTGAACTCATTTTTAAGGAAGAACTCGTCAATGATTTGATAGAGAGATTTCGCCGTTGGTCGCGCGAAATGCCTGAGATAAACAAACGTCAGGCTTATGTTATTGAAGGCGCGAAAGTTTTGCCTAATCCTAACGGCTCGGCAGTCGGAATGATGGTCAAAATCGAAGATAAGTTTTTTGTTATTCTGCCCGGACCGCCGCGCGAATTGAAGCCGATGTTTGAAAATCACGTTTTGCCGAAAATTCGTGAAAAAGCCGGAGAAATATGTGTCAAACGAAAAGTTTTGCGTGTTACCGGAATGGGCGAATCGGCGGCTGATGAATTAATCGCGCCGATCTATACCAAGTATAAAAACCCGCAGACTTCGACGCTTTTCAACAAAAGCGAACTTGAAATTCATCTGACCGCGCAGTGCCGAACGGAAGCTGAAGCCGACTCTTTGAATGAAGAATTGGCGGCGAAAATTGTCGAAAAACTCGGCATCGCGGTTTTTTCGACAAACGGCGAAAAAATGGAAGAAGTCGTCGGAAAACTTTTGACCGAACAACATAAAACCGTCGCTGTCGCGGAAAGCTGCACCGGCGGTTTGATCGGCGAAAGACTGACCGATGTCGCCGGTTCTTCGGCTTATTTTATCGAAGGCGCGATTACTTATTCCAACGAATCGAAAATAAAAACACTCAATGTTTCACCGGAATTGATTGAAAAATACGGCGCGGTCAGCGCGGAAGTTTGCGAAGCGATGGCGAAAGGAATGCGCGAAAAAGCCGACACTGATTACGCGATTTCCATCACCGGAATTGCCGGACCGGGCGGCGGCACGGAAGAAAAACCCGTCGGCACGGTTTACGTCGGTTTCGCCGATGAAAACGAAGTGAAATCAATCAAAATAACTTTACCCGGCGACCGATTTTTGATTCGCTGGCGTTCCAGTCAGTTCGCGCTCAATTTACTGCGAAGAAAATTGAGCAAAAATTTGTGAGAAAAAGCGGCGCAAAGCGCAAATCTACCTCATTAAAAAAGCGAACAATATAACTGCAATTATAATCAGCGAACCGAAAATAACAGCGATAATTAATGCCTGATTTTTTGATTTGGAGTTTTGTATTTCGACGCTGGTCGTTCCCGAAGCGGTTTCAAAAGTACTGTTGATTTTGTATTGGCTGACCGTTTTATCTAAAATATTCGCATTATCAACGACATTTTGCATTTCTTCACGCGCCGCGTCGCTGCGATATTCAGCGCGGCGTTTTTCTATCGCAATTTTGACGACTTCATCAGCGGCTTTCTGCGTAACTTCTCTTACTTGCTTTTCGTCCAAATTTTGCAGGGCGTTATCAACAATGTCATTCGGTGTTAGCGAAAAAAGCGATTGTTTTTTCGGGACAATTTCATTGTTTTCGTCATTCATTTTCGTTTATCTCCTTTTGATTTCAAGGTTAATCGTTCCATAAGGAAAATTCAATTTGTGCAAAACTTTGCTTCTTCCGTTTGTATTTTCGAGCAAATATTCGATGTTTTTAAATTCTTCACGAAGCATCGAAACGGCGATTTTTCCTTCTTCGACCTGCGATTTTTTCAAAATATCTTCGGCAATCTGCATATCGTCGTCCGCCAGCCAACTTAATTTATCTTCAACCTGTTTCGGAAGATTCGCATTATAAGGTTTATCAATCAGTTTTTGAACAAGCGGTTCTAAAGTTTTTTCCCAATCGTCCGTGAAAATTTCCAAATCATAATTATCTTTCGCGCAATATTCTTCCATCAAATGCCGCAAAACTTCACATTTCAAATCGAAATCCATTACCTTCGGCAGATGAATGAGAAATCTTTCAAAAGTCTGCGTGATCGGTTTAACTTTGCCCGATTCCCATTTCCGATAAGTTTTACGCGCATATCTCGTTGCGCCTTTTCCGAATTCCTGTTCATAAAGTTCTAAAAGTTCATCAAGTTTTTCGTCATTGAGTCCGAGTAGAACTTTCATTATTTCTTTGTGATGAATTTTGTTGTCTTTCTTTTTGGGGGATGATTTATTTATGAGTAAATTTTTAATTATTTTGAAAAAACTAAATGGAGCAGATGTATTTTGAAATTCATTTTCCTTAGTTAATCCGAGAAATTGTAGTAATGAGCCAAGCAGATAAAAAATCCCATCAATAGTAGTAAATAATACTACCGTCGAAATTAGAAAAAGAAAGATAATAATTATTAACTCCATCTGTTTTATTTACTTTTTTATTCAACTTCTGCATAACTCGAAACCTTTTCCTTCAACCAATTATTAACTAGCGATTCGGTAGTTGTATTTTCTTGCGTTGCAATTTTAGCGAGGTTTTTGCTGGTTTCTTCGTCAATTCCAATTAAATGCGTTTTGCTTTTTAAATTCACGTCAAAATGAGCTTCCTTTAATTTTTCATCAAAATCTCCAAAATCATTTTCATCAAAAAAACCAACTAATTTGTCCAGCGAATCAAATTCGGGTAAGTTTTTTTCTTTATTTTCTGTCATATATTTTCCTTTCTTTTTTCGCCATATTTCTGGCACTCAAAATCAATGCCTCTTTTGTCGTTTTGTAGATAAACAAAATGGTTAAATATCTGCCTGCTTCGGTTTGACCCAAAGCCATATAAACATTTTCGCCTATTCTGTCGCCTTTTTCAACAAATCTGAAACGAGGTTTGTTTTCTAAAACTTCTTCGACTTCATAAGTTTCTACGCGATGTTTGACGGCAAGTTTACCAATTATATTTGTCAGCCAAATAATGCCTTCAATGTTCATAACAAACCTCTTTCTTTGACGCGCAAATAAGTTTCAAGTAGTTTCGGCGCAAGCGAATTCGTCGTAACGTCCAAAGCCAAACCGCCGATTGTCTCGACGATTCTCAACGCCGATTCGCGTTGATGAATGACTTCTTCAGCCGCCGATTGGGTGAAAATGTCTTTCAATTCCTTCGGAACTTCGCTGACGGTTTTATTCAAATCTCGGTCGCCGATTGTTACAACCAAAGGCAAATGTCTGGGACGCAGAAGTTTGAGCGAATTTATCAATTCTTTTGAACTTTCTTTATCAACCAAATCGGTCAAAATAACGACGAACGAGCGTTTTTTCGTGTGTGCCGAAATGTATTGAAAAGCGCGTGAATATGAAGGTTCGATCAGTTCAGGTTCGAGGTCGTGCAGAGTTTCCAAAACCGCGTCAATATGCGCGATGCCTTTTTTCGGCGGGAGAAATTTTTTGATATTGCGTCCGAAAACCAGCAATCCGCAGTTGTCGCCGCCGCGCATCGCCGCCGACATCAGCGCGAGCGAAGCGTGAATCGCCGTGTCGAATTTCGTTTCGTCGCCAATTCTGCCGGTCATCAAACGTCCAGCATCGAGCGCGATAATTATCGTTTGGTCGCGCTCGATTTGATATTGGCGCGTCGTTAATTTGCCGCGCCGCGCCGTCGCCGTCCACGAAATATGCCGCAGTTCGTCGCCGCGCACGTAATCGCGCATTGATTCAAAATCGCGTCCTTCGCCGCGCAAAATCGCTCTGCGCTGCACCGCCGTCATTGAATCTGCGCCGAGTGCCGCAAGTTCCATTTCTCTGGCGCGGCGCATATTCGGATAAACCTTGACAATTTGAGATTCGCCCAAATAAATTTGACACCAAACCAGTCGAAATTTTGAAAGAAACCGCACGGCGATCTTGCCGAATTCGTATTTTCCGCGTTTTGGCGGAGTTAAATTATAAGAAAATTCAGTTACAGTTTGTCCTTCAACGGTAAATTTCGCTTCGCGCGTTTCGGAAAGTTTCATCTCCGGCGGAAATTCGTCTTTTATTTGAAAATTAAAGGTGTTTGGCGAACGATTTTCGATGAATAATCTGACTTCCGTTTTATCGCCAATAGCGAAACGCTTGGAAAATTTGCGTGAAATCATTAATTCTGCGGGAAGTTTGCGGCTGCTGAAATGATCGAAAACGGCAAACGTAAGCAGCAAAACATCATAGATCAAAACAAAATAACGCAATGCGGGAAAATTCCACGACAAAGAAAGCGGCACGAAACCGATTGCCAGCAAAATAAAAAACAGACGCGAGAAAACAAAGGACATATTTTCGACTAGTTGAAAAAAATACAGACTGGAGCGACTGGAGCGCAAGCGGCTCGCTTGCAAGTCCGTTCGGTGCGAAGCAAGAACGGACTTACGCCACATTTTCTACAAACTTTCAAGTGAACAAACGCCATCGCCGTTCTTGCTTCGCTCGAACGGCGGCAAGCGAGCCGCTTGCGCTCCAGTCATTTAAATACTGTTTTAAAAACTATTGCGGCATCAGATTTTGAACTCTTTTCGGTTCGTCGCCGAGCCATTCGGGATTTTGCGCCGTGCCGTCGAAAATCGAAGTCGTTTTGAACGGTTCAAATTCACCTCCTGATGCGGCATCTTTTGTTCTGGCAATCAAACCAGATTCTTCTTTTTTCGTCATCGGTTTGAATGTTTCGACTGCTTCAAACGCCTGATCGAGAATTTTTATGCTGTCCATTCCGGTAATAACGACGGAAGTCGGCAAATTCAGCGCGTAATGCAGACATTCAATCGGCGTGACGGTTTTCGATTTCAGCAAAACTCCGTTCGCCATCGTTTTCATCGCCAGAACGCCGATTTTACGTTTGATGAGTTCGGGAACGACGAGTTTTGAAAAACTTCTAAAATGCGCGTCCATTACGTTTATCGGCATTTGCGCTGTGTCGAATTTGAAATCGTGCTGTTCGGCGACTTCGAGCATATAAAGATGAATTTGCGGGTCTTTGTGTCCCGTGAAACCGATAAAACGAATTTTTCCGGCTTTTTTCGCGTCCATTACTGCTTCTAACGCTCCGCCTTCGGCAAAAATTCGGTTCGGGTCTTCAAACCGCAAAATTTCGTGAAACTGAATCAAATCTATGCAGTCAACTTTCAGTCTTTTGAGCGATTCGTCCAACTGTTTGGCGGCGATTTTTTTCGTGCGCCCGTCAATTTTCGTCATCAGAAAAACTTTCTCACGATAACCGTCTTTTAAAGCATTACCCATTCGACGTTCGCTTTCGCCTTCCTGATAATCCCAGCAATTGTCCATAAAAGTAATGCCGCGATCAATCGCTTCGCGGACGATTTGAGTCGCCAGTTTTTCGCTGACATATTTCAAACTGAGATGCCAGCCGCCCAAACCGATTGCCGAAACCTTTTCGCCGGTATTTCCCAAATCACGGTAAATCATTGTAGAATCTGATGTTTTTGCCATAAGTTTTTCCCTCCCTCGTTCAAATTTTATTTTCAAGTTTAGCACTTCGGGAAAGATTTGTGCCACAATAAGTTTTTGATTTCAGGATAATTAAAAGCCGAAATACAATATATAATGATCTTTCAATCAATCAATACGCGGAAGCCGACCAAAGGCGAACGGGAAAATTATGAAAACAGATGAAATGAAAAGATGAATACGATTTTTCAAACGGTGTGCGCGGGATGTTTCGCCAATCAATCGAAGAAAAAAAATCAAATTTACCGAAAATAAGCGGTTTAGCGGTTTGTATTGAATCCGACAATGAACAACTTTTGCAGAAGCGAAAGATTTATAATGCCGTGTTTTTTGGTGATGAACTGGTCGAAGTAACAAACGAAAAAGGCGAAAAAGCCATCTATTCGGCGAAATGTTTTTTGAGAATAGAATTGCCTTTGGAAATTGAAAATGTTTTGGAAAAAATAACGGTATAATAAATGAATCAACCTTTAGTCGCTATCATCGGTCGTCCGAATGTCGGAAAATCAACACTTTTTAATCGTTTAACGGGTTCGCGCAAATCAATTGTCGGCGATGAGCCGGGAATTACGCGCGACCGGATTTACGGCGAAGTCGAATGGAACGGGAAAACATTTTCACTCATTGACACCGGCGGAATCGTGCCGGACGACGAAGCGATTATTCCGGCGAATATTTTCAAACAAGCCGGACACGCAATTGATCAGGCGCAGGCGATTATCTGGGTCGTTGATTCACGCGCCGGAGTTACGCCGTTAGACGAGGAAATTTCCGTTTATCTGCGAAATATCGGAAAACCTATTTACATCGCGGCGAACAAAGCCGAATCTAAAAAAATCGAGGAAGAAGCCGGTGAATTTTATCTGTTCGGTTTTGAATTAGAACCTGTTTCCGCCGAAAACGGTAACGGCGTGGGAAATCTTTTAGATCAAATTTACGAAGTTTTAGAGTTTGACGAAGAAGTCGAAGAGGAAAAACAGGAAGATATAAAACTTGCGATAATCGGTCGCCCGAACGTTGGAAAATCTTCGCTGCTCAACCGGATTCTCGGAGAAGAAAGAGTGATTGTATCGCCGATTGCCGGAACGACGCGCGACGCGATTGACACGGAATTAACGGTTGACGGGCAAAAATTTACGTTAATTGACACGGCGGGAATTCGGCGCAAAGGCAAAACGGTTGAAATGGCGGAAAAACTTTCCGTGATTATGGCGCGAAAGGCTCTGGAACGCGCCGATGTTGTGATAATGATGATTGATGCGATTGAAGGAGTGACGAATCTGGACGCGAATATCGCCGGTTATGCCGTCGAATCCGGCTGTTCGGTAATTATTGCCGTCAATAAATGGGACGCGCTCGAAGAGAAGGAAACCAACACGATTTACGAATTTGAGCGCGAACTGCGCCGCAATATGAAATTTCTCGACTGGTCGCCGATCATAATGATTTCGGCTTTAACCGGACAGCGCGTTCAGAAAATTCTGCCGCTCGTCGTTAAAGCCAACGAAGCGCGGAATCTGCGTGTTCCGACTTCTAAACTCAATAAATTTTTTGAAGATCAGGTTTCACAGCCGAAAGGCGGCGGAACGCCTTCGCCGGTCAAAGGCGGAGTTTCGCGCCTGAAAGTGCAATATATGACGCAAGCCGGTTTGCGTCCGCCAATGTTTATTATTTTTACGTCGGGCGGCGGAAAAGCCGATTTGCATTTTTCGTATCTGAGATATATCGAAAATCGTCTGCGCGAAGAATTTGAATTTTTCGCCACGCCGCTTCGTTTGAAGGAAAAACATAAAATTAAAAAGAAAAATTAGCTTTCCCATTGATGTAAATATATGAAACGCTTAATTTTATTTAACGCCAGCATTTTGACAGATTACGGCACTTTTCGTTTTGAACTTTTGAGTTTTGAGCAGGCAAAAGAATTAGTTCAAAGTTATCAAAATGCAAATAAAGAAATAATTTCGGCAATCGGTCATCAGGCGACGGCGGAAATAATGTCGGAAATTCTCGAATATCCGGTTGCCAAAAACCGGCTCGAATTTACGCAGAAAACTGATGAAGCGGCTCTTATTTTCAAACTGAAAAAACGCGCGGAAGAAGGCGAAATTCTCAGCCGCGCCGAAATTGAAGAAGTCGGTTTTGAATTCGGACTTTTGACAAAAACATGGTAAATATAAAATCATTTCATTTATGGAAATTCTTTTGTTATTAATCAGAATTTTTCTAGCGGCGATTTTTGTGCTTGCCGGAATCGGGAAACTGCTCGACCTCGAAGGTTCGGAAAAAGCGGTGAAAGATTTCGGTGTACCAAACGATTTGGCAAAACCATTTGCTGTTGCTTTGCCGATTGCGGAACTTGTTATCGCTGTTTTGCTTTTGCCGGTTTCAACTGCGTGGTTCGGCGCAATCGGCGGATTTTTGCTTTTACTGGTTTTTATCGGCGGAATGTTGTGGCAAATGGCGCAGGGAAACGCGCCGGATTGTCATTGTTTCGGACAGATTCACAGCGAACCCGTTTCGGCAAAGAGTTTGATTCGCAACGCGATTTTTGCGATACTATCATTTTTCCTTATCGTGCAGGGAAATCAAAATCAAGGTTTAAGTCTTTTAGATTCATCAAATAATTCAACGGAAGGAAACGGAATGTCGCTTATTTTAGGTTTAGCAACTGTCGGACTGCTCGCCGCCGCCGTCTATTTTTTAAAGATAATTTCAGATCAGCAAACGCAGATTATGCGGCGCATCGAGATTCTGGAATTAACGTCGTTTGAAGGCGGCGCGACAAAACGCGAAGACGTTTCACAGCCTCAGGAAGGCTTGATAATCGGAACGCCCGCGCCCGATTTTGAATTGCCGGACATAAACGGAAAACAAGTTTCGCTCGGACAAATTTTAACACCAAAAAAACCTGTTTTGCTGTTGTTCGTCGGTCCGAATTGCAGTCCGTGCGCGGCTTTGCTGCCGGAAATTGAAAAGTGGCAGGACGAATTAAAAAGCAAATTAAATTTCGTCTTTATCAGCAACGGCAAAGTGAAAGAAAATCTGGAAAAGTTTGCGGGAAATTCACTCAAACAAATTCTTCTGCAAAATGACAAAGAAGTTGCAGAACTTTTTAACGCGCAATGGACACCGACGGCGTTAGTGATAAATTCCGACGGAAATATTGCCAGCCGTCTTGCGGTCGGAGATAAAGCGGTTCGTGAATTGGTTGAGAATATTAAAACGGAAATTGATAAGTCAAATCTGTTGCTGATCGCTCCGAAGAATGGAAACAGCTCGGCTAAATCGCAATTAGGCAGTACTTTGCCGGAATTTATTCTGCCTGATTTATCAAACAAAAATATTTCATCACGAGATTTGATCGGCAAAAAAACGCTGGTTACTTATTGGAGTACAACGTGCGGTTATTGCCAGCAAATGTTGGATGAACTGCGCGAATGGACCCAAACAAAGGGCGTAGATGATCCAGATTTGCTTTTAATATCTGAAGGTGAAGCCGAACCGCACAAAGCTCTAAACATAAACTCAACAATTTTGCTGGAAAAGGAACACGCAATTTCCCAAGAATTCGGAATGAATGGAACGCCGTCAGCAGTTTTGGTGAATGAAGAAGGGAAAATAATTTCGGAAGTTGCAGTCGGCGCGGATCAAATCTGGACGTTAATTGGCAAGAGGAAATAATAATTATAAATTACGAATTTCATCGAAAATAAGTTTATAATTCGTAATTTAATTTATGAAACCAATTGATTGGAAAGTAACCGCGCAGGACGGCGAAGCGCGAACGGGAATTTTAAGAACGAGGCGTTCAGAGATTGAAACGCCTGTTTTTATGCCAGTCGGAACGCAAGGAACGGTCAAAGGCGTGCGTTACGAATGGCTTGAAAATGAACTCGACGCACGGATAATTCTCGGAAATACTTATCATTTATGGTTGCGACCGGGCGCGGAAATTATCCGGCAGCTTGGCGGGCTTCATAAATTTTCGACGTGGAATCGTTCGCTTTTAACGGATTCGGGCGGATTTCAGGTTTTTTCACTTTCCGATTTACGAAAACTGACCGAAGAAGGCGTTGAATTTCGTTCGCACGTTGACGGAACGAAAATGTTTCTCTCGCCCGAAGTCTCGATGGAAATTCAAGCGGCGTTAGGCTCTGAAATCGTGATGGTTTTTGATGAATGCGCTCCCGGAAATGCGGAAATTGATGTAACGCGAAAAAGTTTGGAAATGACGGCGCGTTGGGCTTTGCGTTCAAAAAATCGCTTTAATGATTTACAAAATGAACAAGCGGACACGGGATTTTTGAAAGCTGAAAATTTGAGCGGACAACAAGCATTATTCGGAATAATTCAAGGCGCGGGACATCTTAATTTAAGAAAAGAAAGCTTAGAAAAAACGACGGAAATCGGATTTGACGGTTATGCGATTGGCGGTTTGAGCGTCGGCGAAGAAAAATCCGTGATGTATGAGGTTTTGGAATTTCTCGCGCCGCAGATGCCACAAGACGCGCCGCGATATTTGATGGGTGTCGGAACGCCGGAAGATTTGGTTGAAGCGGTTTATCGCGGCGTTGATATGTTTGACTGCGTAATGCCGACGCGCAACGGAAGAACCGGGGCGGCTTTTACTTTACGCGGAAAATTAAATATCAGAAACGCAAAATTTGCCAAAGATTCAGAACCGTTGGACTTTGATTGTTCGTGTTCGGTTTGCCGAAGATATTCGCGGGCGTATCTTCGACATCTTTATCAAACCGGCGAAATGCTCGCTGCAATTTTAATTTCTCATCATAATTTGGCATTCTACCTTGACACGATGCAAAAGGTAAGAGATTCTATCAAACTTGGTAAATTCGGCGAATTTCGATATGATTTTTTGAATCGAATGAGTAACAATTAGGAATAATGGACACGCAGACGTTATCAGAATCGTAAAACTCCAAAAATAATTATAGTAGTTACGCAGTTGAACGAGAAATCAATGATTTACAGCATTTTTTATAAAATCTCTTTTGCCATAAGTCGTTTATTTTCAACAATGATGTGTTCAACAATGTTTCAACTGCGTAACTCCTAAATTATTGAAAATTAGTAATTAAATCAACTTACTTTGATAAATTGGCATTACTTTGTCATAATTGCTATTTTTCGGTCTGTGTTACAAACAATGAATATAACTTTCTTACTTTTTCAAGGCGGCGGCAGTTTGATTTGGACGCTTTTGCCATTTGTTTTTATTTTCGGAATTTTTTACTTTCTGGTCATAATGCCGCAGAAAAAGCAGGCGCAGGAATTGAAAAATATGATCACCGAATTAAAAATAAATGACGAAGTTGTAACCAACGGCGGCGTAATCGGCAGAATCAAAGAAGTTAGAGATACAAGTTTTATTGTGCAAAGTGCGGACAAATCCTTTATAGAAATTGCGAAAAGCGCGGTCGTCGGCAGAAGACCTGAAGCTGAGAAACAGTAGTCGGCAGTCGGGAACGGTTGTCAAAAAGACCTGACCGACAATTGTCAAACTACTGAGAAATAACAATGAGAAATAACAGTTTATTGATTAGAACGGCAATTATTATTGTAATTACCTTGATTGGAATTTACCTTGTTTTCGGACCGCGCGGTTCGATTACGGCAAAAGATTTTACGTGGTCGGGTATTAAGGAAAATCTTGCTCATAATATTAATCTCGGCTTAGACTTGAAAGGCGGTTCGCATTTGGTAATGCGCGTGAAGACCGAAGAGTATTTAAAGAAATTAACCGAAGATAGTAGAGATGCCGCTCTGAAAACCGCGCAAGATGCTCAACTGCCGGTTGGCGAAGCATCTGCGGTTACGGAAAATAAAGATTATCAGGTTACACTGAATGTTTCAGACGCTTCAAAAACACAGGAAATAATTGAAGAGGTTAAAAAGAAAGGTATTTTTGATCCGAATATTTGGACTGAAAGTAATAACGGAAGCAGCATTATATGGACTTTACCTTTGCAGGCACAGTCCAAATTGAAGGAACAGGCGACGGATCAGGCTTTGAAAATTATTGAAAGCCGCATCAATGCTTACGGTGTCAAAGAGCCGACTTTGCAGCGACAGGGAAAAGCGGATTCGGGACAGATTCTTCTGCAAATGCCCGGAGTCGAAAACCCTGAGCGCGTTAAAGAATTGGTTGGAAGAACTTCCCGACTTGAATTGATGAAAATTGTAACGCCGCCGAGTCCCGCGCCCGTGCAGACATATCCCACGGAAGAAGCTGCCAAACAGGCAATCGCCGGCGCACAGAATCGTAAAGTTTATCCGTATGCCGACCGCGACGAAACACCTGCGAATCCGCAAAATCCGCAGGAAAAACCCAAAAAATTTGTAGTTGTCGAAACTCCGGCGGTAGTTGACGGCAGCGAATTGCGCGACGCGGCAGCGGTTCAGGGAAGAGGCGGCGGTGATTATCAGATTTCGTTTTCCTTCAAACCGAGCGGAGCGCAGAAATTCGGCGATTGGACGGGCAAAAATATCGGCAACTATATGGGCGTTGTCTTAAATGAAGAAGTGAAATCCGCCGCTTATATCAAATCGCAAATTTTCGATTCGGGCGAGATTTCAGGTCGTTTTACTAAACAAACGGCGGAAGATTTGGCGTTGACATTAAAATCCGGCGCACTTCCGGCGGACATTGAATATCAGGAAGAACGCACAGTCGGACCGAGCTTAGGCGCAGATTCAATCCGCGCCGGTGTTGAAGCCTCGCTTGGCGGTTTGGCTTTGGTTATTGTGTTTATGCTGTTCTATTATCGCGGTTCCGGCGTAAATGCCGTGATCGCTCTGATTTTGAATATGCTTTTAACAATTGCGGCACTGGTTGTTTTCGGTTCGACGCTGACGTTGCCCGGAATCGCCGGTTTGATTCTCGGAATCGGAATGGCGGTTGATTCAAACGTGCTGATATTTGAACGTATCCGCGAAGAACTGCGGCTGGGTTTTTCAGTTCCCGAATCTATCAGCATCGGTTTTGACCGCGCCTTTGTAACGATCATTGACACGCACATTACGACTATTCTTTCGTCAACTATTCTTTATTTATATGGTTCCGGTCCGATTAAAGGATTTGCCGTTACGCTGATTCTCGGATTATTAATTAACTTGTTTACGGCAGTTTTTGTATCACGCACCATTTTCAAATGGCTTCTGAATCGAAATCCGAGAATGGAGAAACTCAGTATTTAAAATAGTCGTGAGTCGTGTGTTGTGTGTCGAGAGAAATAATCTTTTGACTCACGACTCACGACTCACGACTCACGACTCACGACTAATAAAAGATGTTTAATTTATTTCAGAATATTCATATTGACTGGCTTGGAAAACGGCAGATTTTTATCGCATTTTCTATTTTTATTATGTTAGCGGGGCTTGCTTCGGCAATCGGTCGTCAATACACGCCCGGCGGAACTGAGGCTTTTAATCTCGGTGTAGATTTTAAAGGCGGAACGGTTGTAACGGCAAAATTCAAACAAACACCATCGGACAACGATATTCGCGCGGCGTTAAATAAAGCCGGGGTCGGTGATCCGGTTATTCAGGCTTCAACCGACAAACCGGACGAGGTTTTAATAAAAATTCCGTTGATTGAAAATACGGAAAATGTGCAAACACCTGCTGATTCGGTGAAGAACGAACAGGAAAAAACCGCACAGGTGCAGCAGGGTCGTCAAACGGTGAAAACCGCGCTTGACACTTTCGGAAAAGAGGCTGCAAGCGATCAGGCTCTGGCTGACGCGCCCGATGCAGCTTATAAAATTATCGGAACTGATTCGGTAGGCGCGGTTGCCGGCTCTCAGCTTAGAAATCAAGCCGTTGCCGCTACTCTTTTGGGTTTAGTCGGAATTTTGTTATTCATCGCTTTTCGATATGACTGGACATATGCGGCTGGCGCGGTTATTGCCGTATTCCACGATGTTTTAATGGTTTTGGCATTCTTTTCAATATTGCAGTGGGAAATAAATCTGACTGTTATCGCCGCGATTTTAACCATTGTCGGTTTTTCGGTTAACGATTCAATTGTTATTTTTGACCGCATTCGAGAGAATTTGCCTCTCCACCGAACAGACTCACTTTTTAAAATTACTAACGATTCAATTAATCAAACACTGTCGCGGACGGTGATTACTGCGGGTTTGGTTTTGCTGTCAGTTCTTGCGCTCGTCATATTCGGCGGTGAAGTTTTAAGAAGTTTTTCGCTGGCATTGCTTGTCGGTATAATTTTGGGAACTTATTCGACGATTGCGATTGCCAGTCCGATTGCGATTTGGTGGCAAGATAAGCTCGGTGCGGCTAAAATGAAACAGACGGAAACAAAAAATACAGACAAATTGGCTTCCGCTTCGCGCCGCTCCGTAACCCGGAGACCAATTGTAAGATAATCGAACGGACGCTTAAATCAAGCATTTTATTGACTTTTATTGATTTAGTTACTGAATTAACGGTACCCAAACAAAATTTGAAAGTTTTTATTGAAATCGAGAAGACTTTTCTTGACTTTTTAAGAATTACGCATTAGACTTCAAATCGTTGCTGGTCAATTAAATAATTTCTATTCTGCTTTTTTTCTTTTTTGAAATAGAGGTGGTTACAGTTGTAGAGTTTTGTTAGCATGACCGGCAAAATTCCGACAGATTCCGCACTTATTAAAATTAGAAGTTTATTAAAGTTGATTAGTTTTGAGCTTAATCGTTATGAAAAAAAATTGACGGTTATAACTTAATTTTAATTTATGTCATTGTAGGCATAATAAAGGTTTTGTAACCCTTGACCTAAATTGGCACCGGAAAATAGGGAGGAAAATAAAATGTTAGATCAATTAGTTGAATCGAAAAGTAATTCGCGGGAGAATACGAGAAAAAGTGGTTTTTTGCTGACTACTTTTGTTATTCTGATAGCAGTTTTACTGAGCGGCTGGGTATATAGCCTTTTTGCTTTGGACTATGGACTCGGAGCCGGGGATTTGGAGCTTTCAACCTTGGTTGCGCCGGTTCAAATTGCCGAAGAAGCGCCGCCGCCGCCGGAGCCTGATAAGCCGCTGCCGGAAAAGGTGAAAACCAATGCGCCGGATGTAGATGTTCGCACAGAAATTATTCAAAGAGCGGATGAGTCGCCGGTCGCTCCGCCGGATAAGGTCAGCACAGAGAAAAACACGGTTCCGCCCCGCGACCCGAATAAATATACAGCTTTAGGTAAAACGAACTACAACGCTGAAAATGCGCCACCGCCGTCATATAAAGGTCCTGTTGAAACGAGCGGTAAAGGACTCGGCGGTAACGGATCAGATCCTACCGGCAACAGCGGTGGAGGAAACGAAGCGGCGCCGCCGCCGCCGCCGCCGCCGCCCGCGCCAAAACCGACACCGAAGCCCGTACCAAAAACTATTTCAGGCGGTGTTGTCAACGGTAAAGCGAGAAATTTAGTAACGCCCACCTATCCGGCAGCCGCTAAAGCTGTTCGTGCCAGTGGTGCTGTAAATGTGCAGGTAACAATTGACGAACAAGGCAATGTCATTTCAGCAAGTGCTGTTAGCGGACATCCTTTGTTAAGAGCCGCGGCAGTGAGCGCGGCAAGAGCGTCTAAATTTACTCCGACTGAACTTTCAGGTCAGCCTGTTAAAGTTACCGGAGTGATTATTTATAACTTTACTCAATAACATTAACTTGACTATTTAGGAGAAATGGGGAATCATTTCTCCTAAATAATGACCGCAATAATTAATAAATAAATTTTGATTTCTTTGGAGGAAAAATCATGACTTTTTTAGGCAGCCTTTTAGTAACTAAGGTTCTGGGCTTTTTGTTTCTATTCGCAAACGAAGCGGCACCTTCATTCGGTATATATGAAATTGCACAAAGTTTGACGATACCGGGTTGGTTCGTTATCGGAACGCTTTTGCTGATGTCGGTGTATATGATTGCGGTCGGAATCGAGCGTTATCTGACTTACAGCAAAGCCAAACAACAATCCCGTCAATATGCTCCGAAAGTAGCGCAGGCATTAAAAAACAACAATATTGATGAAGCTATTAACATTAGCGATAAACATAAAGATTCGCATTTGGCAATGGTCGTTTCATCGGGTTTGAAGGAATTCGCCGCTCATCAAGGTAATACTGAGATATCGGGTGAGGAAATGGAAGCTTCGAAACGTGCTTTACAACGTGCGATTGCTGTTAAAACGGCTGAACTAAAACGTGGTTTATCCGGGTTGGCAACGGTTGGATCCACAGCTCCGTTCGTTGGTTTGTTCGGAACCGTGGTTGGAATTATTGGTGCTTTTAACGCGCTGAGAACAAATGAAACAGCCGGTATCGGTGCGGTTGGGGGTTCTATCGCAGAAGCATTGGTAGCAACCGCTTTTGGTATCGCGGTAGCTGTTCCGGCAGTATGGATATTCAACTATTTCACAAATAAGGTTACGAGCTTTGGTGTGGAAATGGAAAATTCGGCTTCGGAATTAGTTGATTACTTTATCAAACAACGCACTAAACAATTAAACAGTTAATTCTTTAATAGGGGGAAATTATCTATGGCAATGCAAGTTGGCGGAGCCGACGAATATAATTCAGAAATCAATGTAACGCCGATGGTTGATGTTATGTTGGTATTACTAATTATCTTTATGATCGTTACACCGCTGCTTCAACAGGGAGTTTCGGTGAATCTTCCAAAAAATATGATTAGTCCTGAAGAAGATGCTGATATTGCAAAAGATACTTCAGTGATTGTGGCAATTCCCGATAACAGCAGCTTTTATATCGGGAAAGATCAATATCCATTAACTGAGTTGGGAGATAAAATCAAGCGATTGATGGAGAATAAGACTCCCGATAAGCGAATTGTTTATATCAAAAGTGGTGTCGAGGTTGATTACGGTAAAGTAGTCGAAGCGATTGATACCATTCGAAAGCAGGATATTGATAAAATCGGGCTGGTCGCCGATAAGAAAAAAGGCGATGCAAAAGAAAAATAATTTTCTTTGCTAATTAATGTTTTAGCTTCATAAACAGGAGTAAAATTATGGGAATGTCAGGAGGTGGCTCTGGAGGAGCTTCACCTAATATCAATGTAACACCGCTGATTGACGTTTTATTGGTGCTTTTGATTATCTTTATGGTCATTTCGCCCTTAAAACCCAGTCGTTTCGAGGCAAAAGTACCGGCAGAACCTAAACCGGATCAACAGCAAAATGCAAAACCTAATCCGCTAACTTTGGTAGTGGCTGTCAATAAGGCTGACATGAAGTTGACCTTAAATAATGAACCTTTCGGAGATGTTTCGGATCCGAGTGCTTTAACGAATAGATTGAAAGAGATTTTTAAAGACAGGGAAAATAACGGAGTGTTTCGTGAGGGAACTAATGAAGTTGAAAAAACCATTTTCATAAAATCGCCGCGCTCAGTTAAATACGGAGATGTGGTTTCAGTGATAGATGCGGTTAAACAAGCAGGGGCGCAGCCAATCGGTCTGCAAATTGATGATTTAGCACAATAATCTTAGCTTATATGATGTGCGGAAACTTAAAACCGGTTTTTTAGTTTCCGCTTCTGTAAGCGGTAAATGGAGTCGAAAAAAAATGAGATTTTCTCGTTTAGGGATATTAGTCTTAATTTTATTTACAGTCTTAATCGGAGCAAATTGCTCTTATTACAGTCGTATAATTGCGAGGAAGAATTTAGTTGATGGCGGAAAAGCCTATAAAAATAGGAAATTTAAGGAAGCCGAACAACTTTTTCGTGATGCTATCGCTCGTGAGCCTGAAGGAAGCAGCATCGAAGGCAAAACAGCACAATTATTTTTAGCCAGAACTTTACATTCCGAATATATAGCCAATCGTTCACAAACACCGACAGCTGAGGCGGCAATTCAGGAATATAAAAAAGTTTTGTCGGAAGATCCGAATGATCAGAGTTCATTTAAAGCAATTGCCAATCTTTTGGAAAATCTTGGAAGAAATGATGAAGCACTTGCTTGGACAACAGAACGCGCAAATAATGAACAAATTCCGAAAGAACAGCGTGCGGAAGCCTATACATCTTTAGCGGCAAAAAAATATAGCTGTGCTAATGACATTAGCGATGTCGAGCCGGTCAAGAAAACAGTTACAAAAGACGGAAAACAGGTTTTTGAATTTGTTAAACCTGAAAATCCTGAAGAATACGCAACTTTACAGAAGTGCGTCCAAGAAGGAAGCGATTTAATAGATAAAGCCGTTGCACTTGATCCGAACAGCGATTCGGCGTGGTCATACAAAGCTAATTTCTTAGTGCAGCAAGGGCGTGTTGCCGAAATGGAAGGTAATAGCCAGCTAAAAGAAGAATTAAAAGCTAAAGCTGAAGAGGCTAAAAATAGATTTACGGAGCTTGCCGCAGAAAAGAAACGCATAGCCGACGAAGTGGAAGCGAAAAAGAAAGCTGAAGAAGAAGCCGCTAACAAGCAAAAGTAGAATTTTTCATTTTAACTTTTAACAAAGGTGATACTCAATTATGATTAAAGAATTGAGTATCGCCTTTTTCAGTCAACAGTCAACGATTATCTGTCATCAAAACTTGATAACTGTTTATGATTAGGATTGAAGATATAATCGAAAAAGTAGAAAATAACCGTCCCGAATCAAATATTGATTTGATTCGGCGGGCATATCTTTTTTCAGCCTTACATCATAAAGGGCAAAAACGCGCATCCGGCGAACCTTATCTTATTCATCCTTTGGAAGTTGCGGAAATTTTGGCGGAGATGCGACTAGATGAAGTAAGCGTTTCTACCGGACTCCTTCACGATGTGGTCGAAGATACTTTGGTTGATCTCGACACGATCAAAGAATATTTCGGCGAGGAAATAACAAAACTTGTAGACGGCTTGACTAAAATCGCGCATATCAGCAATCTTTCCAAAGAAAAACAGCAAGCGGAAAACGTACGAAAGATGGTTCTGGCGATGATTACGGATGTCCGCGTCGTTTTGATCAAACTTGCCGACCGGCTTCACAATATGCGGACGATGCAGTTTTTGAAACCTGAAAAACGCGCCCGCATTTCTCAAGAAACTTTGGATATTTACGCGCCGATTGCACACCGCTTGGGAATGGGAAAACTTCGTGGAGAACTTGAAGATTTGTCATTTCAAAATCTGCACCCATCAGAATACAAAAGGCTTTCCGAAGAAGTTGAAATTCGCCGTCCGGAACTCGAAGATGCGCTTGAAAAAATAAAGGACACGATTACTGAGAATCTGAAAGAAGCCGAAGTGCCTTTTATTGAGGTGCAAAGCCGCGTCAAGCGTCTTTTTTCTCTTTGGAAAAAATTAAAAAAACGTAAACTTACGATTGATCAGGTCTATGATTTAATTGCGGTGCGGATTATCACGCCGAATGAGAGAAGAAATTGTTATCTCGCGTTGAGTGTCATTCACGATATTTGGACACCAGTGCCGGAAAGATTTAAAGATTGGATCGCAATTCCGAGAGATAATCTATACCAATCACTGCATACTTCAGTTATTGGCGACAACGGACAATCGTTTGAAGTGCAAATCAGAACTGAGGAAATGCACCACATTGCCGAAGAAGGTGTCGCGGCGCATTGGAAATATAAGGAAAGTAAACTCGGCAAACGCGAAGAAGATGAAAGCCTTGACGAACTTCGCAAAACGGTTGAAAAACTACTTTTGCCTTTAGTCGAATCAACGAATGAAACAGAGGATTCGGAAGACTTTATCGAATCCTTAAAACTCGACCTTTATCCAAAGGATGTTTATGCTTTTACGCCGATGGGAAAGGTTATTCAATTGCCGCGCGGCGCAACGCCTCTGGATTTTGCTTATGCAATTCATTCAGAAGTCGGCGACACCTGCACCGGCGCAAAGATAAAAGGTCGAATCGTTCCGCTCAGAACCGAACTGCAAAACGGCGATGTCGTTGAGATTTTAACTACGCCCAACTCAAAACCTTCACGCGATTGGCTGAATTATGCGGTAACTTCACGCGCCCGCAACCGTATTAGACACTGGATTTCCGAACAGCAAAGAACAGAATCCATCGAAATGGGGCGCAAACTTCTGGAAAAAGAAGCCGATAAATTTCGTATTTCGACAAAAAAATTGTTGAATAATGACGTTGAAATGAAGCGAATCGCCAACGAATACGGTTTAGGCAGACCGGAAGATTTGCTGGCATCGGTCGGTTACGGAAAAACATTGCCGCGCAATGTGCTTGCCAAATTTTTAGGTTCTGAGAAATTTGCTGAATTAGACCCGGAAAAGAAAAAAGAAACCCGCCTCGAAAGCGGAATGAAAGCCGTCAAAAAATTTATCGGCTTGAGCGAAGACGCAATTATCGTCAAAGGAATTGATAATCTTCTGACGAATCGCGCACGCTGCTGCAATCCTTTGCCGGGTGAAAGCATCATTGGCTATATTTCGCTGGGAAAAGGCATTGTCGTTCATAATAAAGCCTGTAAAAACGTCAAGCAGCTAATGGTCAACAGGGATCGCATTGTCGAAGTTGAATGGGCGAAAAATGACACCAAGCATATTCAATCGGTTCGCCTTCTGGCAACGACGGAAAACAGAACCGGAATGTTGGCGGGAATTACCAATGCGATTGCCGAAATAAAAACGGGAATTCGTGATGCGCGGGCAAATGTTTCCAAAGATAATCGAGGTTTGATTGAGGTTACAATTGAAGTTTTTGACAAAAAACAACTTGATAAGGTTATAAGTTCAGTCGAACAAGTTCCGGGCGTGATTGCCGTCGAAAGAATGAATTCTTGAGAGTTCTTAATTTTAAATCTGTTTAAAAAGTAAAATCTGAAATCTGGAATTTGGTATTACACGATATATCTGTTAAAATTCGCGTTTTGCTTAAAGAATAATATATAAACAAAGGCAAACTAATTGTGAAAGAAATTATTACAACAGAAAACGCACCCGGTGCGATTGGACCTTATTCGCAAGCCGTCAAAACAGAAAATATGGTTTTTTGTTCGGGGCAGATTCCGATTGACCCGCAAACAGGTGAATTTGTTTCGGACGACGTGGCTGAGCAAACACATCAGGTATTAAAAAATTTGAGTGCGGTTTTGGAAGCGGCTGGAACCGATTTGAATAATGTTGTTAAGACAACCGTGTTCTTAGCGGATATGAATGATTTTACGGCAATGAATGAGGTTTATGCGGAATATTTCAGCAAAAATAAACCTGCGAGAGCAACCGTTCAGGCAGCACGTTTGCCGAAAGATGCGCGGGTGGAAATAGAGTGTATCGCTCTTTTATAAGTCCAAAGTTTAATGTCCAAAGTCGAAAAATATATCTATTGACTTTGGACATTGGACATTGGACATTGGACTCCGAAAAGCTGTTTGGCAACCTAAATTCAGTGTTGTGATTCAAAAGTAATTATGCCGCTTTGATAACCTTGCCGCCTTTAATGCAGCGGGTGCAAACTTTCATCCGAACATTTCCGCCTTGCGGACGTTGAGTTCGGATTGATTGCAAGTTCGGATTAAACCGTCGGCGCGTTTTGTTGTTCGCGTGTGAAACATTGTTTCCAAATTGCGGACCTTTGCCGCAGATTTCGCATCGTTTTGCCATAATTTTAAAAGCCTCCAAATATTATAACGAGGTAGAAGAAAGAGTTTTGTTATAAACTCAAAAACAAGATTTATAACATATAAAAGACAAGTAAATCAAGTAATGACAGATATAGTTTTTTTTGAAGGAGTATAAAGCCACAGTGCAGAAATCTAAAATCAAGTTTTTTTCAATTGCTTTTTTAGCAGTTACCGCATTTGTTTTGACCAGTTGTTCAAGTTATAACGCCGGCAGTAATTCCGCAACTTCCAACGGTGTTGACCCGAACGAAACCGCCGCAACCGTTAATGGTAAAGCAATTAAGTTGGAAGACGTCGAGCGCGTCATCAAACAGCAGGGACAGGGACAGGAAGCAAAACTTTCACCACTTGAATTGGCAAAAGCGCGGTTGCAGGTTTTGGAAACATTAATCCAAAGCGAAGTTTTGTATCAAAAAGCTGAAAAGGAAAACGCAATTCCGTCAGATGCAGATGTAACGGTTGAGTTTAACAAGCAAAAAACGGCAAGCGGCAAATCCGCCGACCAGATTGCCAAAGAGATGCAGGAATCTGGACTAACCGAAGCGGCTGCACGTGAAAACATTAAAAAACAACTGGCAATTCAGAAGCTGATTGAAAATGTTACCGGAAAAATTGAACCGCCGAAAGACAGTGAAATTGAAGCCTTTTATAATGGCAACAAAGACGCTTTCGTTAATAAACGCGGCGTAAAATTGGCGGCAATTGTTATTGATCCGACAAATAACGGCGAAGGCGACACGACGACCAATGAACAGGAAGCTGTTTTAAAGGGCAACGAAATCATCAATGAATTAAAGCAGGGAAAAGATTTTGCGGCATTAGCGCGTGAAAAAAGCGAAGACCAAACCAGATTGCAGGGGGGCGATTTAGGTTATATTTCGGAAGATGAAATGAAACAGACGTTTCCGCCGCAGGTTGCCGCGACTTTGATGGATCCGAAATTTTCCGTCGGACAAATTTTGCCGACACCGATGCAGGGCAAATTTTATATCTTCAAACTTCAGGAGAGAAACGATAAAGACGAAAATTTGACGCTGGAAAGTCCGGGTGTGCGCCAAAAAGTTACGGATGCGTTGATAACTGCCAGAAAGGAATTGTTGAGCGCGTCGTATGCGGCGGTGGCAATGAACGATGCCAAGATTGAAAATTATCTGGCGAAAAAAGTAGTTGATAATCCGAATGAGTTGAGCGGAGCGCGTCCGGCAGTTGCCAATACCCCGCAAATCGAAGCAAATACCAACGCCAACGTAAATTCAAATACTGCGGCAAATGTAAATGCTAATTCGAATGTAACGGAAAAACCGGCGGCTAATGCCAATACGAACAAAAAATAATTGTTAATTTAATTGATAAACCTAATAACGAGTAACGATATTTGTTGCTCGTTATTTTTTGCGATAATTTTACACTATGCTTTTCAGACTTTCCGAAGTTTATAAATCCTATGGCGGCACCGATATTCTAAACGGCGTGTCGTTTCAAGTTAATCCGGGCGAAAAAGTGGGACTCGTCGGACGCAACGGCGCGGGCAAAACCACCGTTTTTCGCATAATTACAGGAGAAGAAGCGGCAGATTCGGGCGAAGTTTTAAAGATGAACAATCTGAAAATCGGTTTATTGGAACAGCACGTTGATTTTAGTGAAAATGAAACAGTTCACACCGCCGCGCTTTCGGCGTTCAAAAAACTTCACGACATCGAAGCCAAAATGCGAATTTTGGAACACGAAATGGCGGAAAATGTAACCGACGAGATTTTGAATGAATACGCCGAACTGCAAACCGAATTTGAACACGAAGAAGGTTTTACATACACCGCCAAAGCCGAAGCAATTCTTTTGGGTTTGGGTTTTACAAAGGAAAACTGGCAGCTTGAAACAAAACATCTGTCCGGCGGACAAAAAAATCGGCTCGGTTTAGCCAGACTTTTGCTGTCAAATCCTGATGTGCTTTTGTTAGACGAACCGACCAATCATCTCGACGTAACGGCGGTTGAATGGCTGGAAAATTTTTTGCAGACTTTTGAGAAGTCTTTTGTAATTATCAGCCACGACCGTTATTTTCTTGATCGAACGTGTCGCAAAATTATTGAAATCGAGCGTGGTAAAGCTGTCAGTTACAAAGGAAATTACTCGCAATTTCTGGTTGAACGAGAAGAACGGCGCGAACAGCAGCAGCGCGAATACGAAAATCAGCAGTCGTACATCGCCAAAAATGAAGAATTTATTCGCCGTAATCTCGCCGGACAAAAAACAAAAATGGCAAAATCACGGCGCACGATGTTGGAAAAGTTGGAGAGAGTTGATGCCGTTATCGCCGACAGATCGAGCGGAAATTTTAATCTCAAAAAAATCGAACGCGCCGGTTCAAATGTTTTGACTGTTGAAGATTTGGCAATCGGTTACGGCGAAGAGATTCTGGCGGACGACATCAATTTTTCACTTTTGCGCGGAGAATGTTTGGGAATCATCGGCGGAAACGGCACTGGGAAAACGACTTTTCTCAAAACGATTTTGGGACAAATCCGCGAACTCGACGGAAAGTTAATCTGGGGAACGAAAACCGACATCGGATATTATTCGCAGCAACTTGAGGAATTGGACGAAAGAAACGAAATTATCGGCGAGTTGCGCCGCGTCGCGCCGTTGGCGGAAAACGGTGCGCTTCGTTCATTTCTGGCGCGATTTTTGTTTATCGGCGAAGATGTGTTCAAGCGTGTTTCGGATTTATCGGGCGGCGAAAAGGGAAGACTCGCGCTGGCAAAATTAATTTATTCACAAAAAAATGTGTTGATTCTAGATGAACCGACGAATCATCTGGACATTCCTTCGCGCGAAGCTCTCGAAGACGCTTTGGGCGAATATGAAGGAACAATTATCACAGTCAGCCACGACCGATATTTTCTCGACCAGATTTCAACGCAGATTTTTTCGTTTGAAAGCGACGGAGAAAATGAAATTTATAACGGCAATTATTCGGAATTTCACGAATGGAAAGAGATGCAAAATTCAGAATTTAAAATTCAGAGTATCCAAAATTCAAATAGAGAAAATCCGAACTCTGAAAGAGAAACAAAAACGACTACGAAAAAGGAACAAAAATCACATTTAAGTAAAAATCAGCAGCAAAAAATTGAACAAAGGATAAAAGAAATCGAAAAAGGAATTCCGGTTTTAGAAGAATCATTATCGAACTTTACAATTCAAATGAACGCGCCGGAAATCATTTCCAACCACAAAAAACTGAACGATGTTTCGGTCAAATATAAGAAAACTGAAGCTAAAATTCAAAATCTTTACGCAGAATGGGAAGATTTATTGAAAGATTAACAGTTTTTAATACCGGAATAACTTTTCAAAATTAACTTTCCATTCGGTAGTTCGGAGCTTCTTTGGTAATAATTACATCGTGAACGTGCGATTCGCGCAAACCTGCTGATGTAATGCGAATAAATCTGGCTTTTTCCTGCATTTCGCCGATATTTTTACAGCCCGTGTAGCCCATTCCCGAACGCAAACCGCCAACTAACTGTGTAACCATTTCCGCTAAAGTTCCTTTATAAGCGACGCGCCCTTCGATTCCTTCCGGCACATATTTTGAATCGGAAACCGTCATTTCCTGTGCATATCTGTCGGAAGAGCCTTGTTTCATCGCGCCGATTGAACCCATTCCGCGATAGGTTTTGAATGAACGCCCCTGAAATAAAATGACTTCGCCCGGAGCTTCTTCAGTTCCGGCAAAAAGCGAACCGATCATTACACAATCCGCGCCCGCGACAACTGCCTTGGCGACATCGCCGGAAAATTTTACGCCGCCGTCGGCAATAATCGGAACGCCGGAACCTTTTGCCGCTTTGACACATTCATCAATTGCCGTAATTTGCGGAACGCCCGCGCCGGTTACGACGCGCGTTGTGCAAATCGAGCCGGGACCAATTCCAACTTTAATCGCATCAACTCCGGCAGCTATCAGGGCGTTTGCTGCTTCGGCGGTGGCGACGTTTCCGGCGACTATTTCAACATCGGAAAATTTCGCTTTAACTTTTTTAATGGCTTCAACTACTCTCGAACTGTGTCCGTGCGCGGTGTCAATGACGATTGCGTCAACCCGCGATTCAATCAAAGCGGCGGCGCGTTCCAGAAAATCTCCGGTTGCGCCGATTGCCGCCGCCACGCGCAATCTGCCGAGTTCATCTTTTGCCGCATTCGGATATTTGATGGCTTTTTGAATGTCCTTGACGGTGATTAAACCTTTTAAAAGTCCTTCGTCGTCAACGACCAGCAGTTTTTCGATGCGGTGTTTTTGCAGTTTTACTTTTGCTTCGTCCAAAGTCGTGCCAATCGGAACGGTTACAAGCGGCTGTTTAGTCATCACTTCGGAAACCGGAACGTCAAACCGCGTTTCAAAACGCAAATCGCGGTTGGTGATAATTCCGACGAGCAAATTATTTTCATCAACCACCGGAACGCCGCTGATTTTAAAGCGTTCCATCAACGTCAAAGCGTCCGAAACCGAAGCATTATCACGGATCGTAACCGGATCAACAATCATTCCCGATTCCGAGCGTTTAACTTTGTCAACTTCTTCGGCTTGATGTTTGACGGAAAGGTTTTTGTGAATAACACCAATTCCGCCTTGCTGCGCCAATGCAATGGCAAGAAGTGCTTCCGTTACCGTGTCCATTGCCGAAGAGCAAAGCGGAATATTAAGTCGAATATTCCGGGAAAACTGTGTTGAAACGTCGGTTTCAGCCGGCAAAACATTGGAAAATGCCGGAATTAATAAAACATCATCAAAAGTTAAACCTTCTTTTATTTCTTCAACTAACATAATTCTTAAAATTCTAATAAATAAACGGATAAAAGATAAATACCAAACAAAAAAGCCCGCATTTCAGGCGGGCGTGATTTCACTTTTATGTCATTCAATTTCTTTAAATCTTGTTTTATAACAAATTTTCATAAATCAAATTATCTCGGTGTTGCCTGAGGCGAAGCGGTGGATTGTGTTGTGTTTCCAAAGGAAATTTCACCGTTTTGCCAAATTTGTGCAATATTATCCTTACTAATTTCAAACTCAATTACTGTTCGATTTGGTTTATCGGGCGTGGAAGGCAATTTTATTTGTTTGCCGTTGATTGTTAATTGCGCGTTTTGCGACAGAGATTTGGCAAAACCGAGTTTTAAACTTTCTTTTGGTTCAAAATTAGCCGGTTTTTCAGATGTAATCAACGTATTTGTCTTTTTGCCGTCGCTGGTTGAAACAAGCGAAATCGGACTGCCCGAAGTCTTAAATTCCACTTTCAAGTCGCTCATTGACGGGACATTTGAAGGTGTCGGAGTTGCGCCAGCGGTATTTGAATCGGCATTTACATTTGCCGAATTGTTCGTGTTATTCGAATCATTTGCCGTTGTCTGAATCGGATTTTCCTGAATATATCTGACAAGAGCCAAAATTCCCCACGTCATCAAACCCAAAATCACGACGGCAACAATAATGGTCGGAATAGATGATGATGAAACGCGGTCGTCGGTTAACACTTCGGGACTATAAGTTTTGGGGTCTTCTTCCTGAGAACCTTGCTGTTCCGAAATAAGCCGCGAATAGTCTTGTAAAGCCTCTTGTTCGTCAACTCCGACGTATTTGGCAAAGGATTTTACAAATCCTTTGTTAAAAATTCCGCCGGGCAGAATTCGATAATCGTCATTTTCGATTGATTCGATATAAAGCGGAGAAATGCGGGTTTGTTCAGCAACTTCGCTGATAGTTATATCACGCGCTTCACGTGCCTGCCGCAGTTTTTCGCCTAGAGTTTGGGACATTTTGTGTTTATTTTTAGACCTAAAACGATTTGCCAACCGAAAATGATTATAAAGTTGAAATATATCGTTGATAAAGTGAAAATGTCAATTCTTTAAACTGTTTTATGATAAAGTTTCGCGCTTGATTATTGTATGTAGTGCGTGTTACGTTTAGGCTTTGTCATATTCTTGAATCAAAATTAACAAACAAACTTGAAAGTGAGGAACTAATTAATGTCTCTTGAAGCACTCGGAATGGTTGAAACAAAGGGTTTTGTCGGCGCAGTCGAAGCGGCGGACGCGATGGTCAAATCGGCGAATGTCCAATTAATCGGCAAAGAATACATCGGCGCGGGTTATG
This sequence comes from Pyrinomonadales bacterium, assembly GCA_038232235.1. Lineage (GTDB taxonomy): Bacteria > Acidobacteriota > Blastocatellia > Pyrinomonadales > Pyrinomonadaceae. The sequence goes on from JBBSIE010000007.1 coordinate 36,664, forward strand.
TAACAATATTTGTGCGCGGCGATGTCGGCGCGGTCAAAGCAGCGACGGACGCAGGGGCGGCGGCGGCGCGTCGCGTCGGTGAACTGATTTCCGTTCACGTCATTCCGCGTCCGCACAGTGAAGTCGAAAGAGTGCTGCCGAAAGGTGTCGGTTACAGTCCCGATGAAAAAGCGATCCAAGGCGGTTCACGCGGACAACTCGGTGCGGGCAGCGCGGAAAACGAAATTTCGGCAAACGATAAAAGCAAATCAAAGAACAAGTAAGTCCTAAGTCTTGAGTCCTAAGTCCTAAGTCAAGAAGTTGTCTTCCGATTCAGGACTCAGCACTCAGTACTCTCGAAAAATGGAAGATAGAGATTTAATTTCACAACAAGAAGCGAGAAATGCCGTAAATTCGGCACATCTGGCTTTCAAAACGGTTGCAAAATTTGACCAAACGAAAATTGACCGGATTTGTGAAGCGATGGCAAACGCCGCACTTGCGGAATCGACGCGTTTGGGCGCGATGGCAAACGAAGAAACAGGTTTCGGAATTGCGGCGGACAAACGTGAAAAAAATCGCTTTGCGGCGGAAGACGTTTGGAATTACTTCCGCGATATGAAAACCGTCGGCATAATTAGCGAAACCGATAGCATTGTCGAAATCGCCAGTCCTCGCGGTGTTGTCGCAGCGATTATTCCTTCGACCAATCCGACTTCCACTGCAATTTTCAAAATTATTATCTCCATCAAATCGCGCAATTCGATTGTTTTGTCGCCGCATCCGTCAGCCGCAAAATGTATTGCGGAAACAACGCGAATTATGCGCGAAGCCGCTGTCAAAGAAGGTCTTCCGCCGGATGCGATTTTTTGTTTGTCCACTTCGACCATCGAAGGCACAGAAACTTTGATGAAGCACAAACGCACGGCGGTAATTTTGGCGACGGGCGGAATCGGTCTGGTTCGCGCCGCTTATTCTTCGGGCAAACCGGCATTCGGTGTCGGACCGGGAAATGTGCCGGTTTTTATTGAAAAAACTGCCAATGTGAACAAAGCCGTCAGCGATATTTTGACTTCAACTTGTTTTGACAACGGAACGATTTGCGCCTCCGAACAATCGGTGGTTGTTGATGCGCCGATTGAAAATGAAGTCCGCGAACAATTTAAAGCGCAGGGCGGACATTTTTTAAATCAAGCGGAAGCGGAAGCCGTCGGAAAAATTTTGCTGACCGAACATCGAACTTTGAATCCGAAAATCGTCGGAAAATCCGCCGAATACATTGCCAATCTCGCCGGAATTTCGATTCCGAACGGAACGCGCTGTTTAATCGCCGATTGCGGCGGAGTCGGGCGCGATTTTCCGTGGTCAATTGAAAAACTTTCGCCAACATTAGCGTTTTTTGTCGCCGACGGCATCACTGCGGGTGCAAATCGGTGTGAAGAAATTTTGCAGTTCGGCGGAATGGGACACACAGCGGGAATGCACACGCAGTCACGAGAAGCTGCAATTCGCTACGGCGAACAAATGCCTGCTTCGCGCGTTGTGATAAATTCGCCGACGACGCACGGCGCAATCGGATTTTCGACAGATTTAGCTCCGTCAATGACTTTGGGATGCGGTTCGTGGGGCGGAAACGTAACATCGGACAATGTTTCGCCGATTCATCTGATGGACATTAAGCGTGTAGCGTTTGAAACCCGCTCAGTCCAAAGTTCAAAGTTGAAAGTCCAAAGTCGGAACAATCTCCCAAGTCGAAATCTAAATGCTGCAGCAGACGAAGGACGAAGGACAAAGGACAAAGGACGAAATATAAAACGCGAAGAAATTGCGGCGATTGTAGATAAGTTTTTGAGTGAAAAACTTGCTGAAAAACCAAGTGAAGTTGAGAATCGGGAATCAAACATTGAGAATCAATCAGTCGAAACTCAAAAATTAAAATACGAAAGTCCTGTAAAAACAATTATTCACGAATTGAAGACGGAAAATAAAACAAACGGCGCGAAACCGAAAACGGTTGATTTTGTCAGTGAGGACGATGTGAAAAGGGCGATTGAAAACGGCGAGAAAATTTATACGACGGCGAAAACAATTATCACGCCGTCGGCGCGAGATTTAGGTGATGAGAAAGAGATTTTTGCAAAAGTATAAGTAAAGCAAATCATTATCCGGCAAAATAAGTGTAAACATTAAGAAAATTATAAATTTTTTAATTTTATAAAGAAAAATGGCTGAAACGATAGTCGAAAATCAAATATGTAACTCTTGCGGCGTGGATATTCGGAAAGGCGCACTTTTCTGTTATCACTGCGGAGGTTCGGTTACGCCTGAAATTGCTTCTCCAAAAGTGAATAATGTTGTGGACGAAAATCAGGTTTCAGCAAGAGAAAATAATACTGAAAACGGAAAAAAAGTAAATCGAACAGAAATAAAAAGTAAATTGAAAAATGAATCGGCATCCGTTGAAGAAATTGCGGACAAAGCAATGTCCAAGTCTGAACTTCAGCCGGAAACGAAGCTCAAATCCGCAGCTTCTCTTCGAAAAAAATCGAAATCCGTTCAAAAGAAAAAAGTAGAAATAATCTGGGAAGAATACGAAAACGCGCCGAATGTTTGGTTTATTTTAGCAGCGATTTCATTAGCATTATTCGCTTTTGGAATTTTGTGGCTGGCGTTGTATTTCTGATAAAGTTTAAGATTATTTTATCAGTATTTCTGGAAAGATTAGGACGAAAAAAAATTATGCAAGCACTCGGAATGATTGAATGTTTTGGTTTGGTGGCGATGATTGAGGCGGCGGACACAATGGTTAAAGCGGCAAATGTCGAACTCGTCGGCTATGAAAGAATTGATGCCGGACTTGTAACGGCGATTGTGCGCGGCGAAGTCGGCGCGGTCAAAGCGGCGGTTGACGCAGGCGCAGCGGCGGCGCGGCGCATCGGCACGGTTACAGCCGTTCACGTCATTCCGCGTCCGCACTCGGAAGTTGAAGAAGGAATTTCTGTTTTGAAAACCGGAGAAACAACGCGAAAGAAAATTTCCGGCTCGGTTTCTGCCAAATAAATCGAAATGTTATTTTAACGTGAGTTCGAGATAAGAAAATGAATTATGTTCAATCATTACAGTAATTTATCCAATATCTGGAGTACTTTTTAAGTCTTTTTTGCGCTAAAACTTAAAAACAGCACGAATTTGCTGTTTCAATAATTACTTTGAAATCGTATATCGTTGATATTTAATGACTTACATTTATTTTTCAACTATTCTTATCTCGAACTCACGTTATTTTATATGAAAAGCGGAAACGATTAAATTTAATCGTTTCCACTTTTTATTTTTTTAAGTTTCCCAAAAATTTTTAAGGTTTTTTTACTTGATTCGTATTTTGCAAAGCCGGTTTGGCACTAGTATCTTTTGCCCGATTGATGCCGGAGCGCGTGATGGCGATTCGTTTTTCACTTTTCGGTCCATCGGCAACCGTAACTTTGATATTTCGGTAGTCTTTTGCAGAAGCCTCATCAGACGGAAGATAGCCGATTGAATACTGCGTTCTGAGTTCGCTGGCAATATCCTGCGCGATTGTGTTGAGTTCGCTTACATTGTTTGGAAAATAGACTTTTCCGCCGGTTTCAGTCGCCAATCGTTCAAGAAATGCTTTGGCTTTGCCTTGCGGACTTTTACTGATAAAACCGCCCTCTTTACTCAACTCGTTGACGAATCCGATGACGTAAATCTGCACATCTGTTTCGCGCAAAAGGTCGTAAAGCTGTGCTTCTTTATAAAAACTATCCCGGTCTTCGCCGTCTGTAACCAACACCAAGGCGCGGCGTTTTCTGTCGTTTGAATTTTCGGATTTTTCGTAATCGGTAACTTTTTCCGCAGCCAGATAAACCGCGTCAATTATTGCGGTTTGTCCGCCTTCGATATAAAGATTATCGAGCGAATCGTACAAATCGTTTTTGTTCGGCGTGAAATCCTGCTCTATTTCTATTTTGTCCGAACTGACGAATCGAATAATACTTGTTTCATCATCGGGGCGATTTGTGTTGATAATAATTTTTCCGGCTTCGATAACCTTTTCGAGTTGGAAACGAAGCGAACCGGAATTATCAATCAGCAAAGTATAATTTGTTGGAACCTCGGATTTTGAAAAAAACTCTATCGGCTGGGAAACATTATCTTCGTAGACTTTGAAATCGTTTTTTGCCAAATTTGTGATTGAACGGTTATTTCGGTCAACAACTCGAACATTCAAATTGACGAGTTCCGTGTCAATTTTAATTACATCATCACTTTCGGGTGTCGGTGAAATCGTCGGAGAAGCCGTTTTTGTCGGTGTCGGTGTCGGTGTCGGAATTTGCCTTGTTCTGTTGGCGGCGGGAACTGTTTGCGCGTTTGAAAGATTGAAATTAACGAAAGCAAAAGCCAAGTTTAAGCCCAAGCAAAAAATAATCAGGAAAATATTTTGTGTTTTTTTCTTCATTTTTACCAAATTAATTTAGAAATTCTAACGGAAATTTGTCGTCGGTGTGGCATAATAGCCTTCACGACCTCTGACCGTTAGACGCGGAAGACCGCGCGGAGGTTTGACCTTAACTTTTGTTTTATGCCAATCGCCATTCGGTTCAAAATCTTTGGGCGTAAAACCGATTGAATATTGGTGGCGAAGTTCAAGCGCAATTCGTTCAAAAATCTCGTCAAGTTCAACATTTGTCTGCGGATAAAAAGCCTTTCCGCCGGTTACGGAGGTAAGTTCATCCAAAAAAGATTGTCCCTGCATTCCTTCCATACTTCCGCTGTCTCTGCCGTCCAAAATTCCGACGGCATAAACGACGACATCGGATTCTTTAAGCAGTCGGCGGACTTCGCCGAAATTATAACGTGAAGCGTTATCTTGCCCGTCGCTGATAATCAGAAGTGCTTTCTTTTGGCGCGATCCGCTGGTTACGCGCTCGACTCCCAAATAACAGGCATCGTAAAGCGCGGTATTATTTTTCGGCTGAACTAAAGTTAACTTACGAAGAACCGCTTCACCGTCGCGGCTGCGGTCAAGAAGGAGTTGGGCGCGGCTGTTAAATGCGATTAGAAAATATTCGTCGGAAGGATGGCTGGTGTTGATAAATCTTTCAAGAGCTTTTCGCGCTTTGGTGATTTTTTCGCCGCTCATCGAATCGGAGACATCAAACAAAATTCCGATGGAAACCGGCGCGTCGGTGTCGCTGAAAAAAGAGATTTCCTGTTCTTCATTATTATCAAAAATTTTGAAAGCGTCTTTTTTCAAACCGGAAACATAACGCCCGTAAAGATCGGTAACGGTTAAGGTCATCGTTATCAAATCGGTTTTAATTTTGACCGGAGTTTCAATATTATCCGGTTCCGGTTCCGGTGTAGGGGTCATAGTCGGCTGAGGTTTCTGAGCAAACGATGCAAAAGTTCCAAACATTATAACGAGGACTAAAAGACTCCACCGTTGCACGTTGCAAAAGCGGCTGATGTAACTAAAATTTTTCACAGCCATATTTTCTCCCTTTGTTTTTATTATATTCTATGCAACTAAATTTATTTCCGCAAGATATTTTTATGATGTGTGTAAAATAAAATTCGTTGGTTTAGTAAAATCGGTTTCAAAGTTAAATCACTTTGCAACTTTTATTTATAAAATGCGTGATATAATCGTGATTCCAGATTCGCCGGATAGACGAAACCGGAAGCAATAATAAAAAAAAGTTATGGCTGAATTTATTTGTCGTTTAGGAACATCATCGGGCGAAGTAATGACGCGCATTGTCGAGGCGACCGCCGCCGGTGAAGCGAAAGCGAGACTCGAAAGCGAAGGCTTCCGGGTTTTTGCCGTGTCGAATGCCGAAAAAGGTTTGACATCTGTTTTAACAGGCGGCGCGGGCAAAAAATCGCGCGTCAAACCGGGCGATTTTTTGCTGTTTAATCAACAGCTTTCCGCGCTTTTGCGGGCGGGAATTCCGGTTTTGCAGTCAATTAGTCTTTTAAAAAGTCGTTCCGGTTCGTCGTCGCTTCGTGTGGTTTTGGCGGATGTCGAAGAAAAAATCAAAAGCGGCGTGCCGTTGTCCGAAGCATTTGAAGCGCAGGGAATGTTTCCGAAAATTTACACGGCATCGTTGCTCGCAGGAGAGTCGAGCGGTTCGCTCGACGATGTTTTGACGCGCTATGTTGATTATCTCAAACGCAGCGTCGGTTTGGCGCGAAAACTTCGCGGCGCGTTGGCTTATCCGGCTTTTCTTCTGGCGGCATCAATGTTTATGGTGGCGTTTCTTACGCTTTACATCGTGCCGCGAATGTCGGATTTGTTCAAAGGTTTAAACACGAGCAAAGGCTTGCCAACGGTTACGGTTATCGTTCTAGCGTTTTCCAATTTTGTTTCGGGAAATATCTGGTGGCTTCTGCCGCTGATTTTAGTCGTGATTTTCGCGCTCGTTATTTGGCTGAGAACGCCGAACGGGAAACTTATTCTGCATAAATTTTTGTTAAAGCTGCCGATTGTCGGAAGTTTGATAAGACAAATGACGACATCACAGCTTGCGCGCTCGCTTTCGACGCTGCTCTCCGGCGGAATTACCGTTCCCGACGCTTGGGATATTGCCTCCGAAGCGATTACGAATATGGAACTTCGCCGCCGAAGTCAGTCGGTTTTGCCGATGATTCGTGAAGGCAGAGGTTTTACCGAAGCGTTGCAAACGGCAAATTGGATGCCCGAACTCGGATTAGATATGATCGGCATCGGCGAAAAATCGGGAAGTCTGCGCGAAATGCTCGATGAAGTCGGAAACTTTTACGATGCCGAATCCGAAGTGCGCCTCGAACAATTAACTTCGCTGCTCGAACCGGTTATTCTGGTTTTCATGGCGGGAATTGTCGTTACGATTTTGCTGGCGATCTACTTGCCGATTATTCAAACGATTTCGTCAGGTCCGTTTAGCGGAAGAAGGTAGAAAGTAAAAAGGCAAAAGTAGAAAGTAAAAATTGAGCGAAAGGAGATAAATGTTAACGATTGAAGGAATATACAAAAACGGACAGGTTATTTTAGCCGAAACACCTGTTGAAGTTCACGAATCGAAAGTTTTGATTACATTTCTCGATACAAAAGAGATTAATTTGCAGGAACGGGGAATTAACAAATTACAGGCATCCGAACTTCGCGCAAAATTGAGTCCGATGTCGGAGGATTGGAATTTACCTGAAATGGACATTTACGATGTTGATTAAACGCGGCGATGTTGTTCGGATATTGTTTCCAAATTCAAATTTAAGAACAGCTAAACGCCGCCCCGCGCTGATTGTGCAGGCAGATAATTTACAAACAGGTCTTTCCCAAACTGTTTTAGCGATGATTTCAAGTAATTCAAATCGCGCAAATCATCCTTCGCGTGTAACTGTTTTGCTTAATTCATCCGAAGGTATTTCTTCGGGTTTGAGATTGGATTCGGTGATTATGACGGATAATTTAATAACCGTTCTCGATTTGGAAATTGATTCGATTCTCGGCTCTTTATTAAATATAGACGAAGTTGAATCGGCGTTGTGTCATACTTTGGGAATTAACTTACTTATCAAAGAAAATTAGAAAAAATGGAAAATCAAACAAACGGAAATACAGCAACAGTTGCGCCGCCGAAAATGGCGATGCCTGATTTTTTGGAAAACGAACCGCCGGAAGTTACGGAAGCCAAATTGTTGGCAAAGCGTTATCGTCTGCCTTATATTGATCTGCTTCCGCCGGATGCGGATTCGCCGATCAGTTATGAAGAACTCGCCGGAATTCCGGTTGAACTGATGCTTCGTAATCAATTCGTTCCGCTGAGGCGTGAAGGCAGAAATCTGCACGTTGGAATGGCTGACCCGTCAAATCTTGAAGTTTTGGACGAACTCGAAAATGTCTTAAACGTCCGCATCGTGCCGTATGTGGCGACTGCCGGCGCGATTGATGTCGTTCTGAGAAAAGGCGACGCGACACAGAGGGTTTTGCAGGAAGCGGCTTCGACTTTTAAGATTTCGCTCGTCAAAGAAACCGAACAGGGCGAAGAAGTTCTTGATTTGGACAGATTGGCATCAGATTCCGAAATGTCGCCGATCATCAAATTAGTTGACACGATAATTTATAATGCAATGGAATCGCGTTCTTCCGATATTCACATCGAAGCGCACGACCGCGAAATGCTCGTCAAATTTCGTATTGACGGTGCGCTTTACCAAAAAGTTGACCCGATTGATATTGCTTATCATCAAACGCTGATTTCGCGTATCAAAGTTATGTCGGAACTCGACATCGCCGAGCGTAGAATTCCGCAAGACGGCAGATTTCGCGTCCGTTACAAAGGCAGAACGGTTGATTTTCGCGTTTCGATTATGCCGGCATCTTACGGCGAAAACTGCGTTATCCGTATTTTGGATAAAGAGCAGATTTCCGAAGAATTCAAAAATCTGAGTCTCGAAGTCGTTGGTTTTGACGACGAAGATTTGAAACATTTCCGCGTTTATATCAAAGAACCTTACGGAATGGTTTTAGTTACAGGTCCGACAGGTTCGGGTAAAACGACGACGCTCTACGGCGCGTTGAACGAAATTCGCAACGAAGAAGATAAAATCATCACCATCGAAGACCCGGTGGAATATCAGCTCAACGGAATTATGCAGATTCCGGTCAACGAGAAAAAAGGTTTGACTTTCGCCCGTGGTCTGCGTTCGATTCTGCGCCACGATCCCGATAAAATAATGGTCGGCGAAATCCGCGACAACGAAACGGCGCAAATTGCCATTCAATCCGCTTTGACAGGTCACCTTGTTTTTACGACCGTTCACGCCAATAATGTGATTGACGTGATCGGGCGTTTTATCAATATGGGCGTTGAACCTTATAATTTTGTTTCCGCACTAAACTGTGTTCTGGCGCAGCGGCTTGTCCGGCTTTTATGTCCGGTTTGCAAGCGTCATTACGCGCCGACTTCCGAAGAATTGCTCGAATCCGGTTTGCGCCCGGAAGAAGTCAAAAATCGGGAATTTTTTATGAACGTCGGCTGCGATGCCTGCAATCACACGGGTTATCGCGGCAGAACGGCAATTCACGAATTACTTGATATGTCTGATGCGATTCGAGAAATGATTATTGACCGCCGTCCCGGTTCGGAAATTCGCCGCCAAGCCGAAAAAGAAGGACTTTCCAGTTTGAGGGAATCGGCAATCAAAAAAGTCTTTTCCGGCGCGACGACTTTGTATGAAATAAATCGCGTTACATTTGTTGAGGAAATTCGCTAAAATTCTCAAAAAAAGTTTGCAATTTTCGAGAAAACGATTAAAATATCAATGGTTTTTCTTGAAAACTTTTGAAACTTTGCTCTTACCTTCGCGTGTAAGAAAACCTGAAACAAGTTTTTTTTATGCTGTTTCGATAAACACATTCAAACTTAAAAATAAAACTATGAAAAAATCTGCTTACGTCCGTTTTTCTATCACAATGTTTTTGCTTCTTTCGATGCTTTCGCCGACAATTATTCTGGCTGGCAGCGACAAAGAGGGAAAAAAACACTTTAAAGAAGGAATGAAGGCTGAAAATTCCGAAGTTTGGGATAAAGCCGTCGAAGAATTTGCGCTGGCGATAGTTGACGACCCGAAAAATCCCGAATATCGGCTTCATTATCAACGATCTCTTTTTAATGCTTCGCAAATGTATATGAAACGCGGCACGGCGTTGGCGAAACAAAAAGATTATGCGGGCGCATATCTCGCTTTTCGTAAGGCTTACGGTTATGATCCGACAAACGAACTTGCCAAATCAGAAACCGAAAGAATGCTCCGAATGCAGCAGGCACTTTTAAATGGTGATGATCCCGAAAATCTTCCTCCGCCCAAAGACAAAGACAGTGATTTAAAGTTAGTCAAAACGGCTTACGGCAGAGCGATTCCGCAGGATGTCGTTATTCCGCAAAAGCTGGAAAAACTGCGCGATTTACCGTTTCCGGGCGGTGTTGATTTGAAATATATTATCAAGCAGTTGGCGCAGGAATTGGATTTGAACGTGCTTTTTGATTCCGAGTCTTTTCGTCAGGATCGCAAAATCAGTATTGAACTAAAAAATGTAACTGCCGCCAAAGCTCTCGATTATATCTTTTTGCAGGAAGGTTTATTTTTCCAAAAAGTCGGTCCGCGGACAATTATGATCGGCATTCAAAACCGCCGCCAATTTTTCCAACAGCTCGTTTTGCGGACGTTTTATCTGGCAAACGCCGATCCGACGGAAGTGGCGAAAACCATCCAGGCGGCAATTCCACCGCAGCCGGGCAGAGCGCCGACCATTCCTTTGGTTGACAAATCAACCAACAGCATCACTATCCGCGACACTTCGGAAAATGTTCGGATTATCGGAAATTTGATCAATTCGCTCGATAAAGACCGCGCCGAAGTCGTGATGGATGTGCAAATTTATGAAGTCAACAAAACTGATTTATTACAGTTAGGAAATCAGGTCGGGACTTCCGGCTCTCTGACTAATCTAGGCGGAACAACTGCCGGTAGTTTCGGGAATAATGAATTTGGAATTACCAAAACTGCGACGAATGCCGCCGGAAATGTCATATCAAGTATTGTTCCGCAGGCACTTGGTATTGGTCTGGTTATTCCGGCAATCAATTTAGTGGCTTTGCAGGACAAACAAAATACCAAGTTAATTGCTTCGACACAAATTCACGCATTTAACAATGAAGATTCATCCGCCCGCATCGGTCAGCGCGTTCCGGTGAGAACCGCGACCATTTCAAATGGTTTTAATAATAACGGAAATAGTAACGGCGGTGTAAACAATAATAACGGCGGCGGTTTTCTCGGCGACGTAATTAATTATGAACAAGTCGGTTTGACATTGAAATTTACGCCGATTGTGTTTCCTAATCAGGATGTTCAGGTAAAAATGAAAATCGAGTCGAAAGATGTTTCCGGGGCTAGAACTCTAACGCCGCTGTTTACCGAACGCACAATCGAAGGCACGGCGCGCGTCCAAAATAATAAAACTCTCTTGCTGGCGAGCGTCGCGCAAAATTCGGAAACAAACGGGCGCACGGGTTTACCGTTGTTGGGTTTGATTCCGATTATCGGCAGACTCTTCACCGCTCCGTTAAGAGATAACCGGCAGATTGATATTGTTATTGCCGTTACGCCGCGAGTTATCCGCGCACCGGCGATTTTACCCGAAGATTTAATCGAACGTCCGACGGGAAGCGTCGTAACGCCGACGAGCGGTTCTCTGGAATCGTTAATTATGGACGAAGAAATCGAAGAACAGCTTGCCGCCGCCCGTCGCGTTCCGAATGTTGCTACCGTTCAGTTGCCCGATCAAAAAGAAGAAGCACCGACTTATGTTAAATCAACTTCGATGAACACGGGCGGAAAGACCGTAACTGAACCGACGGCGGAAAATCAACCGGCGGAAACAAGCCAAATAACAAAAACGGTTGCGGCAAATCTCAAACCGATTGATTCCAGTGTTAAAACTTTGCAGATTGTTCCGGCATCGGATACTTCCGGCGGCAAACTTACGCTGCAGCAAACTTCGCTGAAAGTAACGGAAGAAACTCCGATATTTAACGCGCCGACGGCTGATTTGCAGTTTCTTCCGAATTTACCGGAGATGAAAAAAGGCGACAAAACCAAAATCGCCATTATGGTCAGAAGCGCGACGGCGTTTCGTGAAGCGGTTATCGGTCTGAAGTTTGACGATAAAAAAATAGCAGTTCGCAGTATCAGTTACGGCAGTGTTTTCGGATCAGACTTGGCGCAAACTTTCCAAAAGCCTTTTTTGAATGAAAATGGAAAAACCTTCGTTTCGCTGACATCGCCGAAAGACACCGCTCAAAACAGTTCGGGAATGCTTGCGTATATCGAAGTCGAAGCGTTAGCCGACGGCAAACACGAGATTACTTTTGATAAAGATATTCTTAATTTCCTGACTGCCGACGGTAAGAATTTTGTCGTGAAGTTTTAGGTTATGAGTTTAAAGTTCAAAATTCAATATTCAAAGTTCTTTTGTCAATTAAATAAAGGGCAGAACGGCTTTACATTACTGGAATTGATAATAACGCTGTTTGTTTTATCAATTCTGGTTATGGGAACAATTCCGCTGACGCAAAATGCGGCTCGGCGGCAAAAGGAATTGCGGCTTCGGGAATCTTTGCGCGTCGTTCGCAACGCGATTGACGAATTTCATCGGGACACAATCGGCTCGTGTCCGCAAGGCGCGGCGACGACGACAAATCCGATTCCCGGCAATCAAGGACGAGGAGGAGCCGCAGCCGGTTTTTCACAAAACACTGCTGCCGATCCGCGAAGCCGTGTTGTTATTGACGATTGTAAAATTTTCGATACGGAAAATCTCGATAGATTTCCGCCGAGTTTAGAATTGCTCGTCGAAGGTGTCAGCGTTAAACCGCGCGGGTTAAATTTGCAGCAAAACGGTGCGTTCAGCGATAGAAACGTCACTGATGTTAACAATAATGAAGAAACCGAACATAAAAAAGTTTATTTACGCGAGATTCCGATTGACCCGATGACGGGCAAAGCGGATTGGAAACTGCATTCGTCGTTTCAACCCGCCGACGCGGGAAGTTGGGATAATATAAATGTTTTTGATGTCAGTTCGAGTTCGGACGACGAAGCCTTGAACGGGGAGAAATACAGTGACTGGTAGTTTTTTTAAAGTCCAAAGTCCAAAGTCCAAAGTCCAAAGTTTTATTAAAAACAAAAGATTAACGACGCAAAATAAATCCAAGAGCGAACGTGGATTTACTCTTTTAGAATTGATGATAACGATGTTTATCATCATAATTTTGTTGTCGGTTGCTTTGCCGGCTTATCAGCACAGCGTTCAGCAAGCCCGCGAAACCGTTTTGCAGGAAAATCTCTGGCAAATGCGCCGCGCGATCGACCAATACGGTTCGGATAAAGGAAAACTTCCGCAATCAATTGACGATTTGGTAACGCAAGGTTATTTGCGCGAAAAGCCGGTTGACCCGATTACCGAAAAAAAAGAATGGAATGAAATACAGGGCGAAGATAAATATTCAACCGATGACGGCGCACAGGCTTTGACCGATGTAAAATCTCTCGCCGACGGCGAGGACGGTGAAGGCAAAAAATACGAAGACTATTAAAACGGAAAACGGAAAATGGAAAATTAAAGAAATTCTTAATAATTTTCCATTTTCCGTTTTCCGTTTTTTATTAAAAAAGTATGTTAGAAACTTTAACACAACCGAATTACCCGCGAGCCGCGCTTGGCTTGGAGAAAGAAAGCGTAACGGCATTGGCTTTGCAGAAAGAAGGCAGAGGCAAATTCGGCATAAAACAAGCCGCGACCAGCGAATTGCCGGAACATCTTCTTACGCCGAGTTTTACCGAAAGAAACATTTCAAGCTCTGAGGAATTGTTGGTCATTCTCGATGAAGTCGTTACAACCGCCGGACTGCGAAAACAAAAACGCTGGTCAGTTTCGCTGCCGAGTAATACGGCGCGAACGGCGATTTTGACGCTCGATAATGAAACGACATCGAAAGAGGAATTATCAGAGATTTTAGATTGGAAATCTGAGAATACTTTTGGTGTGCCGTCCGGCGAAATGCGGATTTCGCGCCGGAAAATCGCGCCGGATGCCGCCGGAAAATCGCGTTATTTCGCCACCGCCGTTAAACTCAGCGTGATTGACGAATACGAAACGCTTTTTGAAATGCTCGGCTGGCAGGCAGGCTTGGTTTTGCCGCGTGCCGTCAGCGAAGCAAATTGGCTGATTGATAAAAAAAATCAAACCGATTCGCTTTTAATAAGTTCGCAAAATGATGGTTTTGTAGCACTTCTGCTGCGCGGCGACGAACCGACGGTAGTTCGCAGCGTAACCTGCACGGACAGCGAACGGGACGACGAAATTTATCGTCTTTTAATGTTTTACCGTGATCGTTTCGGTTCGGAATCGAACGAAAATTTTCTGGAAAAACTTCTTGCCGTCGGCAAAAATTTTGCCTCTTCGCGGTTAAAGGAAATCGCTGACGACGCGCTCGGAAGAACGCTCAAAGTTCTGCGCCCCGAAGACATCGGTTTGGATTTACCGTCGCAAAATCTGAGCTTTAATGACTTAGCCGCGCCCGCCGGACTTGCAAGTTTGGGTTGGAAGTAATTGATTATTGGTGAACTATTAATGTGAATCAAGAGTTGAAATTTTAAATGATTTTTAAGTCCTTATCTTTGCGAACTTTGCGCCTTTGCGGGAGAAGGATTTCCCGCAAAGGCGCAAAGTTCGCCAAGTAAAACCAAATATTTTTGAGTATTTAATCCTACTCTTGATTCGCATTATTAGTGTTTAACTTTGAATTAAAGATTATTTTTTAACATTCACAGTTAATCACTGATAGTTCACCGCCGGTTTTGAAACTTTTTCAAAACCAAAACCGTAAAACCTTTGCATCTATGACTACACAAGCAATTGCACTGGAAAAAATAAAAAATCTGACTGACGGCGAATTGATTGAGAAAGCGATTGGCGGTCGGGAGGACGGATTTGAAGAACTCGTCCACCGTTATCAGCGTCCGATTACAAGTTATATTTACCGGATGCTGAATAATTATGATGCGTCGCTCGATGTAACGCAGGAAGTTTTTATCAAAGTTTATAATTCGCTTGAGCGTTACAGTTCGGAATATAAATTCTCCACCTGGCTCTATCGCATTGCGCGAAACGCCGCGATTGATTATATGCGGAGAAATTCGACGTATCAGCAAAGTATTGAAACGGAAAACGAAGACGGAACGTATCAACTGCAAATCGAAAGCCGCCAGCCGACACCCGAACAAAACCACGAAAGAAGCGAATGGCGCACGGAAATTGAATCGGTTGTCAAATGTCTGCCGTCGGTTTATCGGGAATTGATTTTGCTGCGGCACGGACAGGATTTGAGTTATGACGAAATTGCTGAAATTACTGATTTGCCGCTTGGAACAGTAAAAAACCGTTTGTTCAGAGCGCGTGAAATGATGCGCGAAATTTTTGTTGAACGCGGAATTACAGGAGTTTAAGGAGGAAACCGATGAATTACAATCAAATGCAGTATCAACCGCAAATGTCTTTGCAAACGTCCGAACAGAAACAGACGGCAATGTTTCTGCACTTATCTCAATTGTTGGGTTTAATTCTTCCTTTTGTCGGCGGCATTATTGCTCCGATTCTGATTTGGCAATTAAAAAAAGACGAAATGCCCGCGCTCGACGCACACGGCAAAATGGTCGTCAACTGGATAATTTCATCAATTATTTACTGGGTTGTCAGTGGAATTTTGGCAGTTGTTCTTATCGGGTTTTTAGGAATGTTGGCATTATTTATTATGGGCATTGTTTTTCCGATTATCGGCGGCATCAAAGCCAATAAAGGTGAATTATTTGAATATCCTTTGACAATTAAATTTTTGAAATAAGTAGTTTTAGAAAATGAATCCGCAAATTGCCGCGAAAGTTTGTCCGAAAAGTGAGATTGCCGCTTATATTGACGGCGAACTTTTCCCGCGTGAAGAACTCGATTTGGAAATGCACTTTGCATCTTGCCGTTCTTGCGCGGCGGAACTCAACGAACAAAAAAAGTTGCTTTGCGCTCTGGATTTTGCTCTTGAAGATGAAAGAGAGATTAAACTTCCCGAAAACTTTACTAAAGTAATTGTAGCTACTGCCGAAAGCAGCGTCAGCGGTCTGCGTCGTCCGCAGGAAAGAATTAAGGCATTTTTTATTTGTGCGGCTTTGACTTTGTTGGTGCTTTTAGGACTTGGTAGTGAAACCGGCACAGTTGTCAGCACATTTCGGAAAATCGGCGATCAAATTTTAGCTGTCGGCGGATTTGCGTTTCATCTGATTTACGACATTGCCATCGGAACGGCAATTATTTTGCGTTCCGTCAGCCGTCATATCGCTTTTAATTCGATTGTTTCGGTTGTATTTATAATCGGGATTTTGTTTATCGGTCTGGTAACTTTTTCCCGCTTAATTGTTCGTTTCAATCGCGCTTAAATAAATGTAAATTCAAAAAAAAAGTGATTTATACTGAAACACAAACAGACTTTTTTACGCCAATTCAAATCCCTTTTCAGCAGCTATTTACGGGATTTATTTTTATTTTGGCGGCTGTTTTTACAATTTACGCTCAAACAAATGTTTCACTATCGCCCGACGGAAAAACGCTCACCGTCGAAGAAGCAAAAGACAATGAGATTTATGCTTTCGGCAAAACCGTCATCGTCAAAAAGGATGCAAAAGGCATTTTAGTTTTCGGCGGCGATGTCATCATCGAAGGCAAAGTCGAAGGCGATGTTGCGGCAATCGGCGGCAATATTATTCAGGAAGAAAACGCTTTTATCGGCGGCGATGTGATTGTTTTCGGCGGAACTTACCGCGCCAAAAGCGAACATCCGCTTCGCATTCAAGGCAAAGAAACCGTGATGATTGCGATGTTTGAAGACGAACTGCGTAATTTTTCCCAAAATCCGGCGCAAATTTTTTCACCGAGTTTCTCCTGGTCTTTTCTCGCCCAGCGCATTTTATCAATTCTTTTTTGGTTTATTATTTCTCTGGTTTTCACGACAATCGCGCCGGGCGCGGTCAGTCGCGCGATTACTCGTTTTCAGCTTTCGACGTTAAAAGTAATTGCTCTCGGATTCGCCGGTTTTGTCATAACGACGATTGGAGTTATTTCAGGTTTAAGTTTGCTGCCAAATTATCTGAGTGCGATTGTCAGTTTAATGGCGTTTATTTTATTGATGTTGGGCTACGTTTTCGGGCGCGTCGCTTTACAAGTGAGCCTCGGCAAAAAGCTGCAGAAACGCTTTTTACCCGAAAGCAAACAATCGGAAACGCTGGCGATTTTGATCGGCGTAGTTGTTTGGACAATACTTCTTTCCATTCCTTTTATTTGGACTGTCGCCTTATTGATTTTGCTGTCCGCCAGCCTCGGTTTGGTTTTGACCGCGCGTTCAACCAACGCTTGGAAGAAGGTTTAATTTTTTAAATTCTTTTTCAATAATCTCCTCTTAACCCTATATTTACAAAACTTTACAAAACTTACAAAACTTTTTTGCTATAATCTGCGTCTTTATAGTTGTTATTCAAAAAGCAACTTAACATTCGGCGTTTGCGTTTAAACATCGGTAATAAATCTGGAATTAAATAGAGAGAATAATAGATATGCGAAAAACATTTATTTTAATAACAATATGTTTGCTGTTTGGAGCGGCAAATATCTTTGCACAATCTTCCGATGTCGGCATCAAGCCGAATTTTGCGGGCGGCGAAGTTACATCGGTGGTCGCCGGAAAAATTGTTTTACAAACGAAAGACGGCGCGATTGACGTGGCTTTGACTGACAAAACGCAATATAAACGCATTCCGCCGGAAAATCCGATTCTGCCGGCGGCGGTAGCTTCGAGTTTTGAAGAAATAGAAGTAGGCGACAAACTGCTGGTAACCGGAGTAGTTTCCGAAGACAAAAAATCAGTTCCTGCCAAAGCGGTTTATTTGCTGTCGAAATCCGACATTGCACAAAGAAACACTAAGGATCAGGAAAAATGGCGAACGCGCGGAATTTCGGGACAGGTCAAATCTGTAAATCCGCAAACCAAAGAGATTACTGTTGCGGTGCGCGGAGTCGCAAGTTCGAGCGATGTAACGGTAACGCCGAAGGATAATGCGAAACTGCTTCGATACGCGCCCGATTCGATCAATTATAATGAGGCGAAAGCGAGTTCTTTCGCCGACATAAAAAACGGCGATATGATACGCGCTTACGGCGATAAAAGTGCCGACGGTTCGACAGTCAAAGCGGAAGAAGTCGTTACCGGAGCGTTTCAAACCATTGCCGGAACGATAACCGCCGTCAATCCCGAAAAAAATGAAATCACAATCAATAATATCCAAACCAAAAAAGATGTAACCATTGTCGTAGGAAAAAATACGGTTGCCAAACAATTTCCGGCGGAAATGGCGCAAAGAATGGCGATGATGCAAGTGATGCGGGCAAGCGGAGCGCAACCCGGACAAGGCGGAATGAAACCTCCGCAAAGTAATCAAACAGACAGACAAACGCAGCCGCCAACTCAGCCTGCGGGACAAAACAGAATGGGACAAGGCGGCGGAATGCGCGGCGGTGGAAGTATTGACGATATGCTTGATCGCTTTCCGAACATCACGATTAGCGATTTAAAGGTCGGCGATATGGTTGCCGTTTCCAGCACGAAAGGCGGGAATTTAGAGAATGTAACGGCGATAAAATTATTGTCGGGCGTTGAGCCGTTCTTGAAAACACCGCAGTTTCCGCAAGGCGGCGGACGACGCGGCGGCGGACAGGGCGGACAAGATTCGGGTTTCAGTATTCCGGGACTTGACGGCATCGGATTTCCATAAAAACACAAAAATTAAAAGCTATGCAAATTTAAATTTGCATAGCTTTGTATAGATACAAATTTTTCATAACAAATAAAATATTCTACTTTTTTAAAGATTACAATGAAATACATAAAATCATTCTTATTTATCGGGCTTATTACATTATTTATAACTTCGACTATTGTTGCCCAGCAAACGGGAAGTTTGAGCGGGCAGATTGTGGATAGTTTGGGCGCAATTGTTGTCGGCGCAACCGTTACGGCGGTTGATTCCAGCGGCAAGGAAAAAACGGCGACGACCAACCGCGACGGCGAATATACGATCAGCGAACTTGCGCCCGGAACTTTTACGGTGCGCGTAATTGCGCCGAATTTCGGGTTGTATGAAAATACACAGGTTGAAATAAAAGCTGGCGAGCGAGCCGAACTAACCGCAACTTTGACGGTTGATGCAATTCAGGAACAAGTTCAGATCAATACAGATAATCAACTTTCAACCGATCCTGCCGACAACGCCGGCGCGACCGTGATTAAAGGCGCGGCACTTGACGCTTTGCCTGACGATCCTGACGACCTTGAAGCGGCATTGCAGGCTTTAGCCGGACCTTCGGCAGGACCGAACGGCGGACAGATTTATATTGACGGTTTTACGGGCGGCACGCTTCCGCCAAAAGAATCAATCCGCGAAATTCGCATCAATTCCAATCCTTTTTCCGCCGAATTTGATCGTCTGGGTTTCGGGCGCGTCGAAGTTTTGACAAAACCCGGTTCCGATAAATTTCGCGGACAGGCGTTTTTCAATTTCAATGATGAAAGTTTGAATTCGCGCAATCCGTTCGCAGTCAATCGCGCCGCCAGTCAAAAAAGAGATTTCGGCGGCAACATCAGCGGTCCGATTCAAAAAGGGAAATCTTCGTTTTTCTTTGACATCAGCAGCCGTTCGCTCGACAATGGCGCGGTTGTCAACGCTACTATTTTGGACTCGTCATTTAATATCATTCCGTTTCAGCAGGAATTTACGATTCCGACCAGACGGTTTTCCGTTAGTCCGCGCGTTGATTATGCGATAAATGATAAAAATACGCTGGTTGCGCGTTACAGTTTTTCCCGCACGACGGAGGTAAATTCAAACATCGGCAATTTTACACTGCCGAGTGTCGGTTTTGAGAGCAGCAGAAGAGATCACGATTTTCAAATAACCGAAACGGCGATCATCAATCCGAAAACGATCAACGAAACACGCTTTCGCTACGAAGTGGAAAGCCGCGATCAAACTGGCGATAACAGTATTCCGACGATCAATGTTTCATCGGCTTTTGTCGGCGGCGGCGCGCAAATCGGCTTGAGTTATAATCGTCAGAACAACTGGGAATTGCAAAATTACACGACGACGACGCTCGGTAAAAATTCACAGCATTCGGTCAAATTCGGTGTCAGACTTCGCGGCGATAATGTAAAAGACCGTTCCGAAAATAATTACGGCGGAACATTTACTTTCGCTGGTCGTCCTGAAGTCAGAAAAAATTCGACTTGCGATCCGCAAACCGATCCGACTTGTATAATTTCACCGGCTCTTTCGCCGATTGATCAATATCGCGGAAGGCTTTTAGGAAACACCGATCCGCTCTATAACCCGAATCAATTCAGCATTACATCGGGGAATCCGCTGGCGGGTGTTTCACAGTTCGATTTCGGTGGGTTTATCACCGACGATTGGCGCGTCAGCCCGAAGTTGACGATCAGTCCGGGTTTGCGTTACGAAAATCAAACAAATATAAAAGACAATTTGAATTTCGCGCCGCGTCTGGCGGTTGCATATTCACCGGGCGCAGGCGGTGCGCGTCCGCCGAAAACAGTTTTTCGTGCCGGCTTCGGAGTCTTTTACGACCGTTTTAACGATAATTATACTTTACAGGCAAACCGCTTCGATGGTTTTCAGCAATTTAATTACATCGTCAGCAACAGTCAATCTATTTTGAGTCAGCCTGTTTTTTCGTTAAACGGCGTGTCAAACGTGCCGACAGCCGACCAGTTGGGAACGGTTGCGCCATTAGCCAACACAATTCGGCTGGTTGCATCCGGCGCGCAAGCACCTTATACAATTCAGAGTTCATTTACCGTCGAAAGACAATTGCCTTTCAAAAGCACGGTTTCAGCTTCATTTATATCGGCACGAAGTCTGCACATTCTGCGTTCGCGCAACATCAATGCGCCGGTTTGTCCGCCGTCTGCGACTTGTCCGACGAACGATCCGACAGCCTTGGCGCAACTGCGTCCCGATCCGACGCAGGGCAACATTTATCAGTATGAAACGAGCGGCATTTCAAATCAGCAGCAATTGGTTATTAATTTCAGAAGTTTTCTCAATCAAAAATTTATTTTATTCGGAAATTACCGGCTCGGTTCGTCCAAGAGCAATGCCGACGGCGGTTTTCCGGCTTACAGTTACGATTTGAGCAATGAATACGGACGTTCTTCATTCGACATCAGACATTTCTTTATCGTCGGCGGTTCGATTGGCGTGCCTTGGAATGTGCAGATTCGTCCGTTTATTATCGCCACTTCGGGCAGACCTTTTAATATCACGACCGGACTCGATACAAACAGCGATTCGATCTTTGCAGAACGACCGACATATTCGGCAGTGAACGCCAGATGTCAGGCATTGAATTTAACTAATTCTTTTTGCGACATCGGCGGCATTTCCAACCCGGATATGACAATCATTCCGCGCAATTACGGCAACGGACCTTCAAGTTTTACGGTCAATTTCGGGGTTAATAAAAACTTCGGCTTTGGCAAAGCACCGCAAAGAGCCGCGGCAGCGACGCAAAATGAAAGCACTCCGGGAGTCGGCGGCGGACGCGGCGGGCGTGGCGGCGGCAGACGCGGCGGATTTGGCGGCGGTTTCGGCGGCGGCAGTGAACGAAAACCTTATAATCTGTCTGTCGGATTGTATTTCACAAACTTACTCAATACAGTAAATTTGGCTAATCCGGTTAGTAATTTAAGTTCGAGCAGATTCGGGCAGTCATTTTCAACCGGCGGCGGTTTCGGAGGATTTAGAGGCGGCGGCGGCGGCGGCGGCGGTTTCGGAGGATTTAGAGGCGGCGGCGGCGGCGGCGGCGTTGATTCTGGAAATCGCCGCATCGAACTGCAAATGCGTTTTAGTTTCTAACATAAACAAGAAGCAAAACTAAAAAAGAGCAAAATTAAAACATTTGCTCTTTTTTTGCGTATTTTTAAAAGTTTATCTTACGACAATAAAACTGCATCAAATTAAAATTATGAAAAAGTATTGGATTTTATTCGTCATCACAATTTTTGCGGCAAATTCTTTTGCACAAACCGATAAAAAGCCGAAACCGGAAACTAAAACCGTTATAGCGGTATCAAAAACAGGCAACGCGCCTTTGGAATTGGCAAAAGCGACTGTCGCGGCGCACGGCGGCGATAATTTAAAGAAAATGAAGACGCTGGATGTCAGAGGAACGGTGGATGTTACGGCTTCGACGTTTCCGCAGGCGATTCCGGCGACCTTTGCGACCATTTTTTCCGGCGACAAATATCGCCTTGAAATTACAAATCCGTTTCAGCCGCTAAAACAAATCTATGACGGACAGCAAACATATTCTTCGATCAACGGTTTTAATTTGCCGCCGTTCAATCGGGTGGGTTTTCCCGTTTTGCAGAAAATTGATGATAAGGAATTTGTAGTTTCGGCGTTGCCCGAAAAACTCAAGAAAAAGAAAGGCTTTCGCGTAACTTCGCCCGAAGGTTATTACACGGATTTTTTCGTTGATGAGAAAACCGGACAAATTAAAGGTTACGAATCGAGTTACAATTTTGATAACAGGGAAGTTACGACTTCTGTTGAAATTGATAAATTTCGCACGGTTGAAGGCGTAGTTATTCCCGAAAAATATTCACAGCGATTTGATTTAGGACAATTGATTTTTTACGCAAACTTCAAAGCCAAAGACATTTTGGTTAATTCGCCGGTTGCCGACAGCATTTTTCAAATTAAATGAGTTTCGGATTCAAGAATCAAGTTTTTAGATTTAATCGGATTTGACCTTAAACATTAAATTTTGAACCTTGAACTAACCGAAAATTATTTTTTCTTCGCTGTTAATATTGCTCCTTCGAGGGACTTTGCGTAAAACACACTTTTCATTGACTTTAGCTTTTCCAATGTTTTTCGCGCGTCGTTGATGTAACCGCCGCGCACCTGCGCTTCTCCCAAATTATAATAACCTTTATCAAAATTTTTATCCTTTTCGAGGGCTTTTTTGAACTGTACAATCGCTTTATCGTAGTCTTTTAATTCGTAATAGGCTCGACCAAGTTCGTTGAGGGCGAAAACCCAATCTCCACGCAATTCGACAGCACTTTTTAAAGCTTCAATTGAATCCTTATATTCACCCAAATCGCTCAATGCAACGCCTAAATTAAGAAACGCCGGTGCGAAATTTTTATTCAAAGCAACCGCTTGCAGCAATGCTTCTTTAGATAAAAGAGTTTTTGCTTTGCCTTCAGCCTGACGATTGGCTTGAATATCTTCCTGCGCCCAATTGTAGTAAGCCCAACCCAAATTTGTATAATCAATCACATTGGGACTCAGCGAATTGGCGGTTTTTAACGCTTTGATGGAACTTTCCCATTTTTTCTGTGCGCCCTGAACGTAACCGAATTTGCTGAAAAGCTCGGCATCGTCTTTTATAAAATAAGTCGCCAGCCGATATTCACCTTCGGCTTTGCCCAAATCGCCCAGTAAACGATAAGTGTCGCCCAAATTGGCGTGCGCTTCGCCGTTTGTATTTTGAAGTTTGACGACTTTTTCGTAAGCCGCCGCCGCGTCCTTATAATTTTCCTTGTTATATTGAGCGACACCGAGAGCGAAAAAGGCTTCGACATATTTCGGATTTAATTTGATCGCCTCATTATATTCGGCAATCGCTTCATCCGATTTATTAATTTTTTCGTATTTATTAATTTTTTCGTAAGTTTCGCCCAGCGCGTAATGTGTTTCAGCGGAAGCTGCATCAAGCGTAAGCGATTTCTTAAATGCCGCCAGCGCATCTTGATAACGGGTTTGCTTGGAACGAATCAAACCCAGAAAATACTGCGTTTCCGCATTATCTTTATCGGCTGCCAGTGCTTTGCTTAAAAATTCGTCGGCTTTGGCTAAATTATCCTGATAAAAATAAAGAATTCCGAGCGGAGAATAAATTTCCGTCAAATCTTTGTCCAATTCCAACGCTTTTGTGTAACTGGCGATGGCATCGGTATTTTTATCGAGAATGTCATAAACTTCGCCCAAACCGGCATATGCGAAAGAGTTTTTGTCGTTAAATGTCAACGCTTCCTTATAAAATTTTTCGGCTTCGTCGGTTTTTTCATTTCCCAGTAAATCATCGCCTTTGGCAGCCAGCGCATCGCTTAAACCGAGCGTCGCATCTTGATTTGTTTTGTCGAGATCGGCTGCTCCGCGATAAAAATAGATTGATTTATCCAGATCATTTTTTTCTAAATAATATTGTCCCGCGCCTGTCAAAGCAATTGCCGCATCTTTGGGATTTGCCCGCGCAATATTTAATTCTTCTTCTGCGACAGGTTTAACGCGCTGCCGCCGCTTGACTACTTTGGCAAGCGTATTGTATTGAGTGCGAATCTTTTTGGCGGAAGCAGCCAGTTGAGTTTTTGTGCGAATTTTTCCTGGATTTTCACGGACAACATTCTTTTTTTGTGCTGATTTTGTTGAAACGCGAAAGACGAAAACGCTTGAACCGAGAGAAAGTTCTTCAGTCGGCGGTATGTTTTGAGCCTGAATCGGCAAAGAAGTCAACAAAAACGTCCAAACTAAAAAAAGAGTGATAATAATATTTTGCCGATTCTTTTTATTTTTCATTGAAACCTCGTTAAATTCATTGTTTTGTTGACGATAAAAGCATTTGACGCATAATTGTTAAATAATAAGCGCATAATTTACGATGCCCAAACTCTGAGAAGACGTTTCCCAAGTAATTTTTTTGCCTTGAAAGTCCAATGTCCAAAGTCAAATTATTTTCAACTTTGGACATTGGACTTTGAACATTGGACTTAATTGATTAACGAATATAAGCGTTGGGAATCGGTTTATCTTCCGCCGTCCCGAACTGCACTCCCGTAAAACCCGCTCTGCTTTGCAGCAGATACCACACTCCGTTTGAAGGACGATAGACTGCAACATCCGCTCGCCCGTCGCCGTCGTAATCCGCCGGAACCGGCAAATCACCGTTTGCACCGAACTGCACCGCTCCGTAATTCGTCTGCGGATTCGTTGACGTGAACCAATATCCGGTTGACGGACGGAATACCGCGATGTCCGTTTTGCCGTCGCCGTCGTAATCCGCCGGAACGGGAATGTCGCTCGCTGCTCCGAACGGCTGTTGGACGAATTGATTATTCGACGACTGCAAAATATACCACGTCGCATTCGACGGACGAAAGACCGCCGCGTCTAACTTGCCGTCGCCGTCAAAATCTCCTCTGACCGCTTTGTCGCCAAATGTTCCCCAAGCAATCGAGCGAAAATCAACACCGGGCTGTGATGATGGACGATAGAAAAAGTAACTTTGTCCGCCCGCAACGGAAGCATTGCGATAAACGGCAATGTCGGCAATGCCGTCGCCGTCCCAATCGCCGGAGATCGGCACATCGCCCTGCGTCCCGAACTGCACGGGACGGAACGAGTTGTCGGAACTGTTTGTAATATAAAAATAGGATTTCGCGCCCGCGCCGGGAACATTTTCACGAAAGACGGCGATGTCTGTGCGACCGTCGCCGTCATAATCGGCGGGAGCAGGAAGGTCGCTCGATTGACCGAACTGAAAAGCGTAGAAAGAATTGTTCTGACTTTGCAATTCATACCAAAAGCCGCTTGATGGTCTGAATACAGATAAATCGGCTTTACCGTCGCCGTCGAAATCAAACATTGTAACCGGAGCGCGAGCGGGAACGACAATCAATCTTGCCGCGGCAAGCCGGGTAACATTGGCAATCATCGTAAAATCGCCGCCGACAATCAGTTTGCCGTCCGGTTGGCTGATAATTGCGCGAACAGCATCATTCGCGCCGACCGGAAAGAAATTCAAATCAACAGATCCGTCCGCTCTCAGACGAACTAATCTCAGGCGCGGGATGTTTCTAACTTCCGTAAAGCTGCCGCCGACGATAATGCTGCCGTCCGCCTGCACGAAAACCGCATAGATAGAACCGTTAAAACCCGGAGATTGAAAAGTCGCGTCAGTCGTTCCGTCATTATTTAATCTTAATAATCCGCTGCCGGAAGAAACAATATATTTACCGTTCGGGTAAAGCTCAATTATTGAAACAGAACCGACATTTCCGGCATTAAAAGCAACATCTAAAGTTCCGTCGACATTTAATCGAACTAAATTCGACCTGTTAAAACCGTCCACGCCGTTAAATGTTCCGCCGACTAAAATTTTGCCGTCATCCTGAATTAAAACACGGCGGATAGTTGCGAATCCAAAAGAAGGATTTCCGAAAATCGGGTTAAAGCCGACATCCACGCTTCCGTCAGGATTGAGCCGCGCGAACCCGCTGCGTGATTGTCCGCCGACGGTGTTAAATGATCCGCCGATCAGTATTTCATCGCCGGTTGCCGTGTTTGTCCGTAAAGCAATTGAAAAAACAGTTCCGTTCAAAATGTTGGCATCGAAAGCCATATCCAAACTTCCGT
Organism: Pyrinomonadales bacterium; assembly: GCA_038232235.1. Taxonomy (GTDB): domain Bacteria; phylum Acidobacteriota; class Blastocatellia; order Pyrinomonadales; family Pyrinomonadaceae. Next base: position 62,812 of record JBBSIE010000007.1, read on the forward strand.
CTGAATTAAGTCGGGCGAGCGCGTTTCGCTGAATTCCGTTGTAAGAGGTGAAACTGCCGCCGACCAAAATTTTGCCGTCCGATTGGATAACAATCATCTCAACCGTATTGTTAAAACCGCTTCCGGGATCAAAACTTTGATCAAGACTTCCGTCGCTATTTAAACGCGCGATTTTGTTGCGCGAAATTCCGCTGACTCGTGCAAAATCTCCGGCAACGATCACTTTGCCGTTCGGTTGAACCGCTATTGTCGAAACCGAACCGCCGATTCCGTAATCAACAATGAAAGAAGAAGCGATGCTGCCGTCCAAATTCAGACGCGCAAATTTTTTAACCGTCGCGCCATTTTCCGTAAAACTGCCATAAAGTAATACGCTGTCAGAACTATCAATGATAAAATTATTGATCAAAACGAGATTGGCGGGCGAAGTGAATGTATTGTCAATACTTCCATCGGAATTATAACGAATAAACCTAGGTGTCGCGTTGGACGGAAAACCCGGAATGGGGACTACATCCGTACTGACTAAAATTTTTCCGTTTGAATAAACTTCAACTCCGGTCGCCGGCTCATTATTTTGAAAAACATTTGTTGGTGCAAAAGATAAATCAACATTTCCGGCGGGCAGTAGTTTAACGATATTAACGCGGCTGACCGCATTCACCGAAGTAAAAAAGCCGACAATCACGATGCTGCCGTCGGGCAGAACTTCAAAATCATTTATCGAGAAGCCCTGAGTTGTAGCCAGTGTCGAGCCGGTAAATGTCGGCGGTTCAAATGTTGAATCAAGCGTTCCGTCCGCGTTGTAGCGGTTAAATGCAGCACTGAAGTTAGTGCCGCCGAAAGTATTGGTAGCGATAAGAATTTTCCCGTCCGGCTGTAATGATATTTTGCTAATAGACGTTCGGATAAGCCGTCCGCCGCCTACGGCAATTGTATTAAATGTATTATCAAAACTGCCGTCCGAATTTAGCCGGTAAAGAATATCCGAACTTCCACCTCCATTGAAGGAGCCAATGTCAACCAAAATTTTCCCGTCGAGTTGTATTGCCCTAACTGATGCACTGTAACTTGTCGGAAAAGTAACCGGATCGTTAAGCGGGGAAGTCGGGTTAAATGAAGTATCCAAACTTCCGTCAGCATTCAGCCGTATGAGTCTAGCTGCAGAAGTGCCGGTGGCGGAAGAATAAACCGAACCCGCAACAATAATTTTCCCGTCCGGCTGCACAATTACGCTGTTAATTGAAAAGTCACACGCCGCGCAGTCGAATGAATTATCCAATCTTCCGTCGGCATTCAAACGGGCAATGTTGTTTTTGACGACACCGTTGATAACTTGAAAATTACCGTAAGTCAATATTTTACCGTCCGGCTGAAGCGTAAAATTTGACTGCACGGGTAAACCGTTATTGTCCGTGTCTTTTGAAATAATGGCATTAAAAGATAAATCCACACTGCTCGATTGAGCCGTAATTGTTGAAACTAAAGCAAATGCAATTAAAATTAACTGCACAAAAATAAATACGCGCTTGGAAATCGTTCGGGTTATATTCATACTTTTGTAGTCCGTAGTAATATCGGAAGTTGGGAATCGTCAATATATTTTGTCAAAAGTTAAAATCTTGAGCAAGAATAAGTTGTTTGTATTTTAGTTTAGAAGTATTTTTTTGTAAAGAAGAATCTTGTATGGAAAAACAGGCAAATTCGCGCTCTTCTTGCTATCTTTTGCCGAGTCGGATAAATTAATGTTCATCTGAAAAATCTAAAGGTGTCAGTTTTTTAAATCTTGAATCTGACATCTGTCATCTTAAAAACAAAGGAGAATTTGCCGAAAATGAAAGCATTTACAACAGAAAATATAAGAAATCTGGCTGTCATTGGACACGGCGACGCGGGTAAAACCCAACTTGTCAGTTCGCTGTTACACATTGCGGGAGCAACCTCTCGTTGGGGAAAAGTCGCAGACGGAACGACCGTAACCGATTACGATGAAGATTCGATTGAACGAAAAGTATCTTTGAATAACAATTTCGCGCATCTCGAATACAAAGACACGAAAATCAATCTGATTGACACGCCCGGTTACGCGGCGTTCGTGTCGCACGCGCGTCCCGCGCTGCGCGTTTCCGACTGCGCTCTGGTCGTGGTTGACGGCGTGAACGGCATTGAAGTTCAGACCGAAAAAACTTGGAATTACGCCAACGAATTTATTCTCCCGCGTTTTATGGTTATCAACAAACTTGACAAAGAACGCGCCGATTTCGGACACGCGCTTGACACGGCGAGCGAGAGTTTTGCGCGTTCAATCGTGCCGTTCACATTGCCAATCGGACAGGAAACCGAATTTCGCGGCGTGGTTGATGTCGTCCATATGAAAGCGTATGAATTTGACGAAAACGGCAAAGCGAAGGAAATTTCGATTCCCGAAACAGGACGCGGCTTGATTGACAAAACACGCGAGCGAATTATCGAATTAGTCGCCGAATCCGATGATGAATTGCTCGAAAAATACTTTGAATACGGCACTTTGGAAGAAGCTGACATTATTCCGAATCTTTCAAAAGCGATTGCCAAAAGCAAACTTTGTCCGGTTTACGCGGTTTCATCTGAAACGCTGACCGGACTTTCTATTTTGCTCGATCACATCGTCGAATTCGCGCCGAATCCGGCAACGCACGAATCGGAATCCGGCTTTAAAGATGCGGAAGAAACCGAACGTAAATTGCGTAAGTATTCTAACGACGAACCTTTTTCTGCTTTCGTTTTTCGTACGATTGCCGATCCTTTTGCGGGCAGAATAAATGTGATGAAGGTCGTTTCAGGCAAAGTATCGAGTGACGCGACGGTTTATAATTCGCGCCGCGACACGATGGAAAGACTCGGCACGCTGCACGTTTTACAGGGCAAAAATCTCGACAAAGTTGATGCGGCGCAAACCGGCGACATCATCGCAGTCGTCAAATTAAAAGATACGCAAACCGGCGATACGTTGTGCGATAAGGCGAATTCGATTGTTTATCCGAACGTGAAATATCCTGAAGCGGCAATTTCCTTTGCGATTGAGCCGAAATCACGCGCCGACGAAGATAAAATTTCCAACGCGCTGCACAAAATTTTGGAAGAAGATCCGAGCCTTCATTTTGACCGCGACGCGCAAACCAAAGAATTTATTCTCTCAGGTTCGGGGCAGCTTCATATCGAAACCATCGTTGATAAATTAAAAAACAAATACGGCGTGGAAGTCGCGCTTCATCCGCCTAAAGTTCCGTATAAAGAAACGATTACGGCGCAGGTCGAAGTTCAGGGACGACACAAAAAACAATCCGGCGGACGCGGACAGTTCGGCGACTGCAAATGCGTTTTTGAACCTTTGGAGCGCAGCGGCGGTTTTGAATTTGTTGATAAAATTTTTGGCGGCGCAATTCCGCAGAATTTCCGTCCGGCGATTGAAAAAGGAATTACCGAAGCCGCACAAAACGGCGCAATTGCCGGTTATCCGCTCGTGGATTTTAGAGTTACGCTGATTGACGGCAGTTATCACAACGTGGATTCCGACGAACATTCGTTCCGCGCGGCGGGCAGAAAAGCGTTTCGCAACGCGATGGAAAAAGCTAAACCGACGCTGCTCGAACCGATTATGGACGTGGAAGTTTTCTGTCCGCAGGAAGTTTCCGGCGACATTATGGGCGATCTTAATTCACGGCGCGGGCGCGTGCAGGGAATGGAAACGCGCGGCAAACAGCAGGTTATCAAAGCACAAGTTCCGCTATCGGAAATGCTCGATTATCAAGGACGTTTGAACTCGATGACGCAGGCGCGAGGCAGTTATCATATGCAGTTTTCGCATTACGATCCGCTGCCGCAGAATCTACTTGGGAAAGTTATTGAACAAGCGCAAGCCGAAGGCGGAATTAGAGCGCACGACGAAGACGAGTAACAATTGGTTAAATAACTATTTATGCGAATCAAGGGTAGAAAAGTAATTTAGCAAACTCACAAAAAAGTTGTAAAGTGCGGTTTATGGAACTGCAACTAATTCAACTTTATCTGTGGGTTTGCCTCGTTTATGATAAACATCCG
>JBBSIE010000008.1:0-65252 GCA_038232235.1 Pyrinomonadales bacterium
CGTTTGCCTTTAAGACGCTTTGCTCCGAAGTAAGATTCATCGAGTTCGATGACACCGGAAAAAGGTGATTCGGCTTCACAAAAGCGGGCTACGCTCTGGCGGATGAATGTCAAATAACGATTAACCGTGTTACGGTTTAGGTTGAACAACTGAGCAATTTGAGTGGCGGTCAAATCGAGCGCAAAAGAGCGCAAGATTTGACGAAATTTAGCCTTAGAAATCTTGGCGCGAACAAATTGCTTGTATATTACTGTCATAACTGGATTTAACTATTATACATTAGTTCTTATCTAGTCTTGACCCATCTTTTTTTACTAAAACAAAATCGTCAGTTAAAGCAGTTGACCGAAAACTCAAACCAATCAGCAGTTACAGTTGGCACAAAAATTTTGCCGTTGAGTGGTCTTGATGCAACGGGCAATAAAGTTGAAGTAGATTCAAATGCAGAGCGGAAAACGCTGCTTTTGGTATTTTCGGCAACTTGTCACTTCTGTGAAAAAAACGCTTCAAATTGGAAAGAAATTCTACAAAATATAAAATCCGATAAAATCAGTATTGTCGGTGTCGCGCTTGGTAAAGACGGTGAAGAATTTCTTAAAAAGCACGGATTGGACGGCAAATTTTCAACAGTCAGTCTGTTGCCCGACAAATCAAGTCCATTGCCGATTTTCGATGTAACTCCACAGACAATTTTACTAAATTCAAACGGAGAGGCTGAAAAAGTTTGGAGCGGTGTTTTAGATAAGAAAAATTTTAACGAAGTTTTAGATTCAGTGGTTGCAGTTAAATCGGCTGACTAAATTAAAAAATAAAAAATAAGGAGAAAAAAGAAATGACAAAAATTCTACGAATGTTGACACTTTGTTTAGCGTTGAGTGTGGTTGCCTCAATTTATTTTGCAAATCCATTTGCACAACAAGTTCGGGCGGATGACAATTGTTGGTACGGATGCACAGATGGTCAGCAAAGAAGTCGTAAGGGATGTAGTGTACGATTTGCGGGATATGTGGGTGATAACAACGAGTATGGAAACTACGAATATACTTGCGGAGGCGAAACGATAAATTGTTTCTACAAATATAATTGTGGTGAATTGGAATAATACATTAAATTTTCAAGCCGTTTCAATTTTGTAAAAGGAAACGGCTTGATTTATGAATTTTTGGTTTGAAATGAGATTAATTATGAAAAAAAGCTACTTTTATTATATTGCAATTCTATTAGTTTTTGCTTTTCAATCAAAATCTTTTTGCCAAAATGTAAGCAATGATTCTTCACCAATATTAGAAGAACTACAATCTCAAAAACAGCTAACACTTACGTCGCTAAATATTTTAGATAATCAAGCCAATCGAATTGGAAATGATTTAGCAAAAGCCGCTGCCAAAGCGGAAATTGCCGATGCCGTTTGGCAATTGGACAATGATTTTGCAAAGAAAATTTTGCTGGAAGCGTATAAACTATCTTTACCGAATGGGGAGGAAAAGGAAAAACTCAAAAATAGAACGGTGGAAACCGCGCCCGTCGAACCGACTCAAAATGATATAGACAGAATGAAAGTTCGCTCAAGAATTTTGCAGGTTGCTCGTCGGGATTCGACTTTTATTAAGGAATTAGTAAAAATCTCCGCGAAAGAATTGGGTGAGGTAGAAAAGGCGGAAACATTAAACAGTTTCTCGGTCAAAGCATTAAGAGCAGGTGATACGAGTCAAGCTAAAGATTTTATCAATCAAGCAATTCAAATTGATCCGACACAGCAAATAGGCTGGAGCATTTTACAGTTAGCGGCGGAAAACAGAGAATTAGCCGATGAAGCAATCCTACAATACATTCAAACTTTGAGAAACTTTCCACTTTCCACAGAAAGTTTTTTTCGGGCGTATAGCAGTCTGCAAATGGCGGTATTTCCGCTTCCGGTTTATGATGTCGGGCGAAATAGGCAAATTTCGCCGCCTAATCCGAATGTTACTAAAACCTTTATCCAATTCGTATTGGAAAAAATGACGACTTTTGAAAAAAATCAATCCGGCAGCATGCGTCAATATAGACCTGTTTTAAATCAGTTGTGGTTTCCCGTCAACCAATTCGCGCCTGAACTGAGAAATAATTGGATGTGGCTAGAGCAAATAACCCGACGTAATGGCGATTCTCCGATAGATTCAACGCCGCAAAGTTCACAAGAGAAAGCGCGAAAGGATTACGAGGAAAGAATAAAAAAGGCTTTGGAAAGCAAAGAAAATAAAGAATTGGTTCAGGCTGTTCGAGATGCTGTTTATTATGACGACTACAAAACAGCCAGAAATGTTTTGTCTGAAATTGAGGACGAAACTCTGCGAAACAAATACGAAGAATATATCAATGCCAACGAAGCAATGTGGCAAGCCAAAAAAGGCGAAATTATCGAAGCGCAAAGGTTGGCGGGAAAACTCGGCGAAACTAAAAATATTGCAAAAGTTTATCCGATTGTGATTGAACAATGTGTCAAATTCAAGGATGAACCTTGCGCTTTGTCGCTGTCAAATCAAGCAATTAAAATTTTGAAAAGCGACGAAAAAACAAATATTCCGCCATATTTTTTCAGTGCATTAGCAAAATCGGTTTATAAATTGGACGACGTTTCGATGTTCCCGATTTTAGATAGTATGGTCGCGTTATTAAACAAGCAGGAAGACAACGAAAGCGTCAGAATCGGTTTTGAGGCGGACATCTTTAAATTGTTAGCCGAGAAAAATGAGCAACGGACACTTCAATTGGCTGAAAGTTTGATACAAAAACTTCCGCGCATTACAGCTTTAGCAACTTTCTATAAATGGAAAGCCGATAAACTTTCAAAGGAAATAGAAACCATTCAACAAAAGGAAAAAACTTCTAAAACTTCATCAAAGAAAAGTTAAAAACAGTTCATCAAACTTTTTGAAGATAAACGAACTGCTTTTAACTTTCAATTTCTACAAATTTGCCGCCTCAGCTTTTTCGGGCATAAATTTCATTTGATCGCCGTCAGCCGAAATTCTCACGGTTTGTCCGCTTCCGATTTCGCCGTTTAAAAGTTTAACCGCCAACGGATTTTGAATCAACGACTGAATGGCGCGTTTCAAAGGTCGCGCACCGAATGTCGGATCGTAACCTTCTTTGACGAGCAGTTCCTTCGCCGAATCTTCCAATTTGATTTCGATTCCGCGTTCCGCCAGATTTTTTCGTAGTTTTTCAAGCTGAACGTCAATAATCTGCGCGATTTCCTCGCGTGAAAGCTGCGTAAAGACGACAATATCATCAATTCGATTTAAGAATTCCGGCTTGAAATGATTTCGCAGAACATCCAAAATCATATCTTTAAGCGGTGTATCAACCAAAGTCGAAGATTGAATCTCACGGGAACCGAGATTCGAGGTCATAATCAAAACCGTATTTTTGAAATCAACCGTTCTACCTTTAGAATCGGTCAAGCGTCCTTCGTCTAAAATTTGCAGTAAAATATTAAAAACGTCCGGGTGCGCTTTTTCGATTTCGTCAAACAGAATCACCGAGTACGGGCGGCGGCGGACGGCTTCGGTCAATTGTCCGCCTTCATCGTAACCGACATAGCCCGGAGGCGCACCGATCATTCGGGCGACGGCGTGTTTTTCCATATATTCCGACATATCGAGCCGCACCATCGCGCGTTCGTCGTCGAACATAAATTCGGCTAACGCTTTCGCCGTTTCGGTTTTGCCGACACCGGTCGGACCCAGAAAGATGAACGAACCAACCGGGCGATTCGGGTCTTGCAGTCCGGCGCGTGAACGGCGCACGGCATTGGCGACCGCCATCAAACCTTCATCCTGACCGATCACTCGTTTGCGAAGATTGTCTTCCATTTTAACGAGTTTCTGCATTTCGCCTTCCAGCATTTTGCTGACCGGAACACCCGTCCATTTGGCGACGACTTCGGCGATGTCTTCTTCGTCAACTTCCTCTTTTAAGAAAACGCCGTCGGTCTGCAATTCGGCAAGCCGCGTCTGTTCGCCCGCAAGTTGTTTTTCAAGCGTCGGAATTTCGCCGTATTGCAATTCGGCGGCGCGGGTCAAATCGCCCGCATTTCGTGCTTGTTCGAGTTTTAACTTGGCTTCTTCGAGTTTTTCCTTCGCCGAACGCATTTTCTCGATTTCGTCTTTTTCCGACTGCCATTTCGCCTTCATTCCCCCGCTCTTTTCCTGCAAATCGGCGATGCGTTTTTCAATATCGCCCAACCTTTCTTTCGATTTCGCGTCGGTTTCACGAGAAAGTGCCTGTTTTTCGATTTCTAATTGCAAAATTTCGCGTTCCAGAACATCAATTTCAAGCGGCAAACTGTCAATCTCAATGCGAAGTTTCGACGCGGCTTCGTCAATCAAATCAATCGCTTTGTCGGGCAGAAATCTGTCCGTAATATAACGATTTGAAAGCGTTGCGGCGGCGACAATTGCCGAATCTTTGATGCGAACGCCGTGGTGAACTTCGTATTTTTCCTTGAGTCCGCGCAAAATCGCAATCGTGTCTTCGACGTTCGGTTCACCAACGTAAACCTGCTGAAAACGCCGCTCTAACGCCTTGTCTTTTTCGATATATTTCTGAAATTCGTTGAGCGTCGTCGCGCCGACACAGCGCAACAGACCGCGGGCAAGTGCCGGTTTTAACATATTTGAAGCGTCAATCGCACCTTCCGACGCACCTGCGCCGACGAGCGTGTGCAGTTCGTCAATAAACAAAATTATCTGCCCGTCCGATTTTTCGATCTCGTTCAAAACCGCCTTCAAACGGTCTTCAAACTCGCCGCGATATTTCGCCCCGGCGAGCATCGCGCCTAAATCCAACCCGACAAGTTTTTTATTTTTCAAAGTTTCCGGCACGTCGCCCGAAATAATGCGCTGCGCCAAACCTTCGACAATCGCCGTTTTACCAACGCCGGGTTCGCCGATCAAAACCGGATTATTTTTCGTCCGACGCGACAAAACCTGAATCGTCCGTCTGATTTCATCATCACGCCCGATGACCGGATCGAGTTTTCCCTTTCGGGCGCGTTCGGTCAAATCTATCGAGTATTTTTCGAGTGCCTGAAAATTTTCTTCGGCATTTTGATCGGTAATCCGCGAACCGCCGCGCATCTGCTCGATGACTTTCAGCAAATCATCTTTATTGACACCGTGCGAACGCAAAATCCGCCCCGCGTCGCCTTCTTTTTCGGCGGCAATCGTCAACAGCAGATGCTCGGTCGAAACATATTCGTCCTGCATCGCTTCGGCTTCTTTTTGCGCGTTTTGAAATGCTGTGTTGAAGCGCGACGAAAAATACTGCTGTCCGCCGGAAACCTTCGGAAATTTGGCAATCGCCGCGTCAACTTCGCTCTCGATAGTCGGAACATTTGCGCCGACTTTGCCGAGAATCGGGCGCAGCGTTCCTTCTTTTTGTTCGAGCATTGCCGCCAGCAAATGCTCCGGTTCAACCTGCTGATTTTGATTCTTTTCAGCAACGCCAATCGCCGCCTGAACCGCTTCTTGCCCGCGAATTGTAAATCTGTCAAATCTCATTTCGGTAAATACACCTCTCTTTTAGTCTTACATCATAATAAAATTTGAGTGTATCATTGTCAAGTCTGTGGAGGTAAATTTTATCGCAAATTACAGCTTTTTTATTTTTTAGATGACACATTTCAATTTCAAAGGTATATTTAGCTAACGCAACTCAAAAATATCTTTCAAGTGAATAAATTATGATAAATATAACAATTTGGACTTTTTGGAGTTTGAATGCTTTAGCGATAATTGCCATTATTTTTTTTCAAAAGAGAAACGCAAAATTGCTTTTGGCTGGAGAAATAAAAGAAAAAGCGCGAGTTTTGAGCGAAGAAAACAGACTGAAACGCCCGCAAAACTGGGGTTTTCTGGTCGCTTCGATTGCGCTGGTAACTTCCAACTGGTTTTTTGAAGCTGACATCCCGATCAAATTTTTCTTTTATTTGATAATCACGCATTTGACCTACACGGCATTTCGCAACCGACAGGTTTTTCGGCAGATAAATTTGCCCGAAGAATACATTAGTCGTGAATTTGCTCTGGGAATTTTGACGGTTTTACTTTTGGTATTTGATATTTTCTACATTTTTTGATGTTGAACAATGAAAATTATCCGTGAAATTCTATCTCCGCTAATCGCCATCATTGCGGCGTTTATCGTCGGCGGCATCATCGTTTTGCTGATCGGCGACAATCCTTTTAACACCTTTTATCTGCTGCTCGGTAATTCCTTCGGCTCGCTCAAAGACATCGGTTATACATTGTCTTATGCAACGCCATTGATTTTCACGGGTTTGGCGGTGATGGTCGCTTTCCGCTGCGGGCTGCTTAATATCGGCGCGGAAGGACAGCTTTACGTCGCCTCGTTTGCGACGGCGTGGGTCGGCATCACGTTCGGCGGCGCGATGGTTGATGTTTTCGGCAAACAGGAAAACTGGTCGTATGCGGCTCTTCCGGCAATTTTGCTCGTTCCGCTGTGTATTTTGACGGCGATGGTCGTCGGCGGAATTTGGGGAATGATTCCGGGAATTTTGAAGGCGAAATTCGGCTCGCACGAAGTTATCAATACGATAATGCTCAATTTTATCGCCATCGCGCTCGTCAGTTATTTCACGCAGTATCATTACAAAATTCCGGGCGACGCGATTTTGGAAACCGCCGAAATCGGTCAAGCCGCGCACATTCCGCGCATCAGTCAATTTATTCCGGGAATGCCGGAATTCGTTCCGCTCAGCGTCGCGTTTTTGATTGCAATTGCGGCTTGCGTTCTGATTTATATCTTTTTGTGGAAAACAAAATGGGGTTACGAACTCCGCGCCGTCGGCGAAAATCCGAGTGCGGCGGAATACGGCGGAATCTCTCCGCAAAAGCAGATAATCATTGCAATGACAATTTCCGGCGCACTCGCCGGAATGGTCGGAATCGGCGAAGTTCTCGGTTATCGTTACCGCTATTACGACGGATTTTCGGCTGAATGGGGATTTTTGGGAATTGCGGTTGCTTTACTTGGCAGAAATCATCCGCTCGGCGTGTTCATCGCGGCGATTTTCTTCGCAGTTCTCGCCCGCGGCGAAATTTTCGTTGACGCGTTTACGCCACACGTTTCCAAAGACATCGGATGGGTTTTGCAGGCGATTATTATTCTGTTTGTCGCCTGTCTGCAAAAATATTCTAAGACGACGAGAGTGAAGGGAAAAGTATGAACGAGATTTCTATTTTTGCATTGATATTTTCGACGATTCGGCTTGCCACGCCGTTGATTTTCGCCGCGCTCGGCGGGTTATTTTCCGAACGTTCCGGCGTTATCAATATCGCGCTCGAAGGTTTGATGCTCGCGGGCGCGTTCACCGGCGCGGTGATCACTTACGAAGCCGGAAATCCGTATCTCGGAATGCTTGCGGGAATGGCAGCGGGCGCGTTTTTGGCATATATTTATGCAATTGCCTGTATTAAATTTCAAGCCGACCAAGTTGTTTCTGGAATGGCGATCAACTTTTTGATGATCGGACTTCCCGCCGTTATCAGCGGCGCGATTTACGATTCGTCGGGTTCGACTCCGCAGATTGATAAAGTAAATCTTCTGCCCGAATTTTTTAATCGTCTTTCGCTGGCTTCGATTTTGGCTTTCGCGCTCGTGCCGGTTTGCTGGTATGTTTTGTATAAAACGCCGTTCGGTTTGCGATTAAGAGCAACGGGCGAAAATCCGGCGGCGGCGGACGCGGCGGGCGTAAAAGTTATCAGATTACGTTACATCGCCGTCGTTATTTCCGGCATTTTAGCGGCTGCCGGCGGTGCGTATTTGTCAATCGGACAATCTTCGCTGTTTACGCGCAATATGACTGCCGGACGCGGTTACATTGCGCTTGCCGCGTTAATTCTGGCGAAATGGAAACCTGTTCCGGTACTTCTTGCGTGTCTGTTTTTCGGCTTGACCGAAGCCTTGACGATCCAACTCGGCAACATCAAACTGCCTTCGGGCGAAAACGTCCCGATCCAATTTATCCAAATAATTCCTTATGTTTTGACAATCATTGTTCTCGCCGGATTTATCGGCTCGTCGCGCGCGCCGAAGGCTTTGGGAATTCCATACAATAAAGAAAAATGACTTAAATCATACAATATAAATGTAAAAAATCCGTTTCGAGTGTGGTTTCCGAAGCGGATTTTTTTTGATTTTTGGATTTTAATCGTTAAAATTTTTATGCTATATTCTTAAATACTATGAAAATCATTATCCGCTAGATACTCTGTCGCACAATTGTTTTTTTCGCAATTTCTTTCTCGAAAATGCGGATCAATTCCTTTTCTCTTTTAAAATAAAAATTTAATTGTATGTCTGATTTTACAGAGAGTGATTCTCTTCAGAGAACAGGTATTTCTGTCGAAAACAACAGTTTTTGGTCAATTTTGCGCGAAGCGGTTAAAGGTTCCGAGCGGGATTTTACAAAAGGCTCGCTCGGCGCGGCGATTTTTCTGCTGTCCGTTCCGATGGTTTTGGAGATGCTCGGTGAAAGTCTGTTTGCCGTCGTAGATATTTTCTTTGTCGCCAAACTTGGCGCGGAAGCGATTGCGATTGTCGGTTTGACCGAAGCGATGGTTGTCATTGTTTATGCGCTGGCAATGGGCGTTTCAATTGGCGCATCGGCAACCGTGGCGCGGCGTATCGGCGAAGGCGATAAAGAAGGCGCGGCGCAAACCGTCATTCAAGTTTTATATCTCGGCTTAATGGTTTCAGCGATTTTGAGCGCAGTCGGCTTAATTTTCGCTCCGCAATTACTTGGCTTGATGGGCGCGGAAAAAGTCGTCATCGCGCAGGGAGCGACTTTTACGCGGATAATGCTCGGCGGAAATTTCGTGATCGTTTTTTTGTTTTTAATCAACGGAATTTTTCGCGGCGCGGGCGATGCGGCAATTGCGATGCGCGTTTTGTGGCTGGCAAATATTTTGAACATTTTTCTTGCTCCGTGCTTTATTTTCGGCGTGTGGATTTTCCCCGAATTAGGCGTAACGGGCGCGGCGGTCGGCACGACAATCGGACGCGGCTGCGGCGTTTTGTATGCTCTTTACGCGCTGACAAAGCGCAACGGACGCTTTACGATTGAACGCCGACATTTGAAATTCGATCCGGCAGCTATTTGGAAACTGACGAAACTTTCCGCGTCGGCTTCGTTGCAAACTTTGATTGGAATGACGAGTTGGGTCGGGTTGATTCGCATTGTTTCCGCTTTCGGCACGGATGCTCTCGCCGGTTATCAAATCGGCATTCGCGTGATTATTTTCGCGCTTTTGCCTTCAGTCGGAGTCAGCAACGCGGCGGCAACAATTGTCGGACAGAGTTTGGGCGCGGGAAAACCGGAACGCGCCGAAAAAGCGGTTTGGACGGCGGCATTTTACAACGCCGGATTTTTAACATTGGTGGGAATTTTGCTCGCCGTTTTTGCCAAGCCGATTGCCGGCATTTTTACAACCGAGCCGATTGTTTCAGGCTACGCTTCCGATTGTCTGCTGATTGTGTCCTTGGGCTTTTTGTTTTACGGTTTCGGAATGGTTTTGGAAACCGCATTTAACGGCGCGGGCGACACGGTTACGCCGACTTATCTCAATCTTTTTATTTTCTGGCTGTTTGAAATTCCGCTGGCTTACGTTCTGGCATATCATTTCGGCTTGGAAGAATACGGCGTATTCTGGGCGATTACGATTGCCTTTTCGGTTCTCGCAGTCGCAGCGGCGATTCTTTTCAAACGCGGGAAATGGAAAACGAAAACTCTCTAACTTAAAACAGGATTAATAGGATAATAATTTTTCATTTCTTCTTATTCATCCTGTTTTTCTGTGATGCCGCAATGCGGACAAATCAATTCGCGCTGCATTTCGTCCGTCCATTTTGCCAATGCTAAATTTGAAAACTGCGGATTTTTACTTTCAGCTTCACCTTCACGCATCAGGCGCGAATATGTTTGATTTGAAACGTCATTTTTTTCGTCTAGTTCACGTTCACAATTTTTGCAAATCCAGCCGAAACCATCGTTGTAAAAATCGTTTAATTCAATTTTTTCCATAAAATAAAACTCAGACTAACACAAAAAGCGATGAGCCAAATAGTAAAAGGTAAAAGACAAAATGTTTCGCCTTTTACCTTTTATAAAATTTATTTAAATTTACCCAAGTTCTTAAAATCTACGCCCGGCATTTTGCTGTGTGGGCAATAGTTTAACCTGAACAGTCATTGGTTTGCCGTCGCGCAAAATCTCGACTTGGATTGTATCTCCGATTTGTTTTTTGTCCAACAAACGGTAAAGGTCATCCATATCGCTCATTTTTTGTCCGTCCACCGAAAGAATAATATCGCCGATGTAACCGTCCTGTGAAATTCCGCGTAAACCCGCGCGTTCAGCCGAACCGTTCGGCAAAGTTTGATAGACAAGCAAACCTTCTTCAACCGGCAGACGATAGCCGCGCTGAACTAAATCGGCGACGCTTGGCGTTGACGCACCGAGTTTCGGACGGCGAACTTCGCCGAATTGAATAAGCTGCGGCACAACTCGCTTGGCAATATTGACCGGAATTGCAAAACCAACACCTGCCGAAGCACCCGAAGGCGACAAGATTTGTGAATTTATGCCGATCATTCTGCCGTATTTATCAAGCAGAGGTCCGCCGGAATTGCCTGGATTGATTGACGCATCGGTTTGAATTGCGCCTTCAATCGGACGACCGTTGCGGGCGCGAATCGGACGCTGCAAACCAGAAATTACGCCGGTCGTCAAAGTTCTGTCCAAACCGAACGGATTGCCGATTGCCAAAACTTTTTGACCGACAACGAGTTTATCCGAATCGCTCAGTGGAATAACGGTTAAACCTTCTTTCGGCGGTTCGATTTGAATGACGGCTAAATCCGTATCCGGGTCTTTGCCGACCACTTTTGCCGGATAAACTTTGTTGCCGCCGAGACTGACCGTTAATTTCTGTGCGTCTTCGATAACGTGATAATTCGTTAAAATATGACCTTGATTGTCAATCACCGAACCCGAACCCGAACCTTTGCCTTCCTGAACGCCGCCCCAAAAATCTTGTTGATACGAAGTCGAAGTGATAAACGCGACACCCGGCGAAAGTGTTTTATAAACTTCGACATTGTTCTGCTCATCACTAACTGACGACGGTTCTGAAATTCCTGCTGGCGCGTTTTCCGCCAATGCGACATTGACGTTATTTCGAGGCTGCCAGAAACTGCCGAAATTTCCCAACAAAGCCATTACGCCGACAGCAATGATTGCCGATGCAAAAGCTAAAAATAAAATCTGCCGTGCCGATAATTGATAAATTGCTTTTTTTGTCATAATTCCTTTCCTTCCATCCGAATAAATTTTGATGTTATGATGCAATACTTTTGAAAATGCGTTGCGTGTTCAGTTTACGAAAAAAAATAATCGCGTGTTTCAACCAACTTTGAAACACGCGATTATTTTTTTATTTGCTGCTTAATTATCTGATGAATGCAAAAAATGTGTTTGACCACGAAGTAAAGTCATTGACTAAATTATCCGACAAAAATCCGAACGCGGAAAGTCCAGTGAAAAAATGAACGCCCATCAAACTTGTATAAATTATCAAAGTGAGAACCAGACCGTATTTTGCCAGCCGCAGATTGCGCCATTTCCAAAAAACGATTGCGGCAATCGCGCCGACTATAAGTTTTACCGCCAAAAAAGGAAAATCGCCGATGTCGAGCAGTTTTTGCCATTAAACCGTTGCCTTCCGAAGCGAACCCGTTGCGAACCCAGTAAACTGTTAAAATCGCATCTATAAAATTTAGTGCGAATAAAAGCAATGCCTGTGGGAAAAGCTGCATAACAGAAACCTTCCTTGCAAAAACTTATTAAACCTATTCCCTTAAACAACTTAACCCTCAGCTTTGGGGCAGCTAAGGGTTAAGCCGGAAACTAAAAAAAATTAAAATGTATCAACTGTTTTGAATATACACTTAATAAACCGAAATTTCAAAATTTCCACGAAAAAACTCATTTTTTATTCTTCCAATGGAAAATGTTAATATAGAAACGGTTTCAAGCGATAACAATTAATCATAGCAACGAATAAAATCGTGAGAACGTCTAAAAACCGGCAATTGCCAATGTTGTTTGGATTTGGCTTATTAGCACATTAAAAGGAGAAAGAAATGAAAAAATTATCTAATTTTAAAGTTTTAACGGCGATTTTAGCGGTTGTTTTCGTGTTCGGCACATTTGAAGCGATGGCACAAAAACGCCGACCGGCGATTAACCGAAGAGCGGCAGTTTCCAGAACATCGGCAAATTTATACACTGTTCCGCGCGGCGAAAGAATTCGGGTTCGGATGAACGAAACGCTCAGTTCAAAAACGGCGAGAGCCGGCGATACATTTACAACCAATGTAACCGAGCCGGTTTATTCAAATAACGGCGTGGTCGTTATCCCGGTCGGAAGCACGATTGTCGGTCGTGTTAGTTCGGTTAAACAGGCAAAAAAAGGCGGCGATCCCGGTTCGATTGACGTAAGTTTTACTGAAGTCAAACTGCCGAACGGAACGCGGCGTTCAATCAACGGTTCGCTAACCGATTTGGACACGAAAAAAGCCAAAAGCGACAACGAAGGCACGGCTTCCGGCGATGACAGGAAAAATGATAAATTGATTTTTATCGGCGGCGGTGCGGCGGGTGGCGCGATCTTAGGCGGCGCAATCGGCGGCGGAAAAGGCGCGTTGATCGGCGGAATTCTCGGCGCAGTCGGCGGACTCGCCGGCGAAAGATTGACCAAAGGCGAAGATGCCGAAGTCAAATCCGGCACTGAATTCGGCGTTTATTTGAATCAATCGGCTTCTTTCCCGAAATTCGGTGAAACCGATACTTATTCAAATGACAATAATTCAAACAATAATTACGAAAGACCGACGACCGGCGGCGGACAAACTTATGTTGTGCAGCCGGGCGATACGCTTGGAAAAATCAGCCGACGCTTTTACGGCACGACCAGACGCTATATGGACATTTACAACGCGAACCGCGATGTGATGAGCAGTCCGAGTCAGGTTGAAGTCGGTCAGGAACTAAAGATTCCATAACTTAATTTTGAGTAAACAAAAAAGGCGCGAAGAGATTATTCTTCGCGCCTTTTTTCGTAAAAATTTATTAACAATCTAAATCAAAGCCAAATCATTTTCCATTCCGATTTCTTCCAATCGTTTGGTAATTTTCTCTATTAACCAATTCGGCGTTGACGCGCCCGCCGTAATACCGACTGTTTCCGCGCCTCGCAAATCTTCGATATTTATTTCATCTTCGGTTTCAATCAAAAAACTTTTCGCGCATTGTTCCTGACAAACGGCGAGAAGTTTGCGGCTGTTGGAAGAATGCCGACCGCCGATGATATAAAAAGCGTCAACTTCGCCCGCCAAAGCTCGTGCGGCATCCTGCCGGTCGCGCGTCGCCGAGCAAATCGTATTGACAACCTGTGTTTCGCCTTCGGCTTTTTGTTTGACGGCTTCCGCCACATCGTGAAAGTTTTGCAATTTTATTGTCGTCTGTGAAACGACCAGAGGATTTTTCAAAGTCGGCAAACTGGCTACTTCTGCAACATCGCGCACGACAAAAGTATGTTCGGGCGCGTAACCGAAAACGCCGACCATTTCAGGGTGTTCGGGATTTCCGACGACGACGACGTGGCGATCCTGCGCGGCGGCGCGTGAAGCGAGTTTCTGCACTTTCGTTACAAAGGGACAAGTTGCATCAACGACTTTTGAAGCCTTTTCGCGTAGTTCCTGTTCGACCTGCGGCGTAACGCCGTGAGCGCGAATGACGGCGGTTTCGCCGCGTTTTATTTGCACCGGCTCGCTGATCGTCGAAACTCCGTGCGTCGCCAGCCGCGACATTTCCTGATCGTTATGAATCAGCGGACCGAGTGTGCGAACCGTATCGCCTTCGCCCAACGCTTCTTCGACCATCTCGACGGCGCGTTCCACGCCGAAACAAAAACCATATTCATCTGCCAGTAAAACTTTCATTTTTTATAAATCCTTCTTCCGCTGTAAATGCGCGAAATTATTTATATTTTAACAAATGCACATCAGAAACGAAACTTTTAAAACGAAACAATTAAACTTAATCAAATAAACCCGGCGAATCGCTTCTTTTCATCAATTCGTCCAAACCGAGATGTTCGTAAGCAAGGCGCGTTGCCAACCTACCGCGCGGTGTGCGGTTTAGAAATCCGCACTGAATTAAATAAGGTTCGATGATTTCTTCAATCGAATCTTTTTCTTCGTAAATCGAAGCGGAAATTGTTCCCAAGCCAACCGGACCGCCGTCGAATTTTTCGATGATCGTCAACAAAAGTTTGCGGTCAACTTCATCCAAACCGAAAGTATCAACTTCCATTCGATTAAGCGCGTCTTTGGCGACTTCTTCGGTAATTTTCCCTTCGTAATCAACTTCGGCGTAATCGCGTACGCGCCGCAAAAGTCTGTTGGCAATTCGAGGAGTTCCGCGCGAACGACGGGCGATTTCCGTCGCGCCGTTCGATTCTATTTCGACGTTCAAAATTTCCGCCGAACGCATAACAATCGTCTGTAAATCTTCAATAGTATAAAAATCGAGATGAAAAACAATCCCGAAACGCCCGCGCAGAGGCGCAGTAATCAAACCCGGTCGCGTCGTCGCGCCGACGAGCGTAAATTTTGGAAGTTCTAACTTTATCGAACGTGCTGCCGTGCCTTGCCCGATCATCAGATCGAGATTGTAATCTTCCATCGCCGGATAGAGAACTTCTTCAATCGCCGGATTCAAGCGGTGAATTTCGTCAATAAACAAAACATCACCTTCCGCCAGATTCGTCAAAATCGCCGCCAAATCTCCGGCTTTTTCGATAATCGGTCCCGCCGTAGATTTTAATTCCGCGCCCATTTCGTTGGCGACGATGTTTGATAAAGTAGTTTTGCCAACGCCCGGCGGACCAAAAAGCAAAATATGATCTAATGCTTCGCGGCGTTTGAGCGCGGCTTGCATAAAGATTCGCAGATTGTCTTTGACCTTTTTCTGTCCGATATATTCGGCAAGCCGCGTCGGACGCAGAGACAATTCCAACTGCTTTTCATCTTCAAAAGCGTTGCCGTCGCGGTTGTCGTTGTTCTCAAAATCTTCGGTCATCATTGGTTTTTAGCCTTTCGCCAAAAGTTGCAAACTTCTCCGCAACAATTTTTGCACAGACATTTCCGTTCCTTCCTGCATCGCCTGTTTTAAGGCTTTTTCGGCGGCGTTGTAATGATAACCGAGGTTGTTAAGCGCGGAAAGAGCGTCATCATAAACCGTGTCGCCCGACATTTGCGGCATTCCTTCCGACTTCATTTCTTCGGAGGCGACGGCGGAAAGTTTAACGATTTTGTCGCGCAGTTCAATGACTAATCTTTCCGCCGTTTTTTTGCCGACACCGGGAATCGAATTGAGCCGCGCCAGATTATTTTGGCGAATCGCGCCGATGATTTCGTCCGCGCTCATTCCCGAAAGTGCCGTGATCGCCGATTTCGGTCCGATGCCGGAAACGGAAATCAGCAGCAAAAAAAGTTCGCGTTCACGAATCGTTTTAAAACCGAAAAGCTGCAAAGTGTCTTCGCGGACGTAAGTGAAAATCCGCAGCGAAACGTCTTCGCCGATTTCGCCCAAATCATAAAAAGTCGAAAGCGGAATCATTACGTCGTAACCGACACCGCCGACATCTACGATGACCGAATTCGCTTCTTTTTCCAATAGTTTTCCTGATAAATATGCAATCATATTGTTTCACACTTGAAACATAAATTGTAATGGATAATAATTTTAAGGGCAACGGCGGAAAACGGTTTCGACATCTTGTTGATTGAGAACATTTTCACGTTTGTCTGTATAATGAACCGGAAATTATGAAGGTGGAGAAAGTATCGGAACTGACAACAAATCGCCTGAGCGTCTATCTGCGCTGTTTGAATGAATTGGCGGCGGAGGATTTGAAAACTACTTCGTCCGACAAGTTGGCGAAGCGTTTTCATCTGAATTCGGCGCAGATTCGTAAGGATTTGGCGTATTTCGGCGAATTCGGTGTGCGCGGTGTCGGTTATTATGTCGAAGATTTACGCAAAGACCTAACAAAAATTCTCGGACTCGAAAAAGAACATTGTGTAGCGATTATCGGCGCGGGAAGACTTGGAACAGCGTTGACGGATTATTACGGTTTTTCGCAGTCGAATTTTACGGTCGCCGCTCTTTTCGACGCGGACGAAGAAAAAATCGGTCAAAGAGTCGGCAATGTCAAAATTTTCGACATAAAAGACTTTGCCGAAGTCGCTAAAAGAGATAATATAGATGTAGCGGTTATCGCCGTTCCTGCCGAAGTCGCTCAAAATGTTTTGGAAAAAGTTACCGAAGCGGGAATCAAAGCCGTGATGAATTTTGCGCCAACGCCTTTGCATGTGCAGGGAGATGTTAAATTGAAAACGGTTGATTTGACGATTTCTCTCGAAAGCCTTTCATATTTTTTGGCGCAGCCGAACGGTTCAAACGGCAAAAATTTGAAACCGACTTTTGACGGACGGCGAAACGATTAAACAGAGGAAAGTTTTTAATTGAAACTTTCGACTTCAATTTTTAGTATTAATTTTCAAGAGGTGATTTTATGTGTTGTAAAGGATTTTTTAAGAGAATTGTTCCATTTTTTCTGACTTTCGCAGTCGGATTGTTTATCGCCAGTTTCTTTGTATCGATTACCGCGCCGAATTTCCAGTTCAGGCGCAACTTTAGAGAACATCGTCAAGCTGATCTGGAAAGAGAAGCCAGAATTCAACAACTCAGCGAAGAAAATTCGCGGTTGAAAAAAGAATTATCGGAAAAAGATCGACAGTATAATTTAGATTATGCGTTCGACGAATACAATGATTTTGTCGTTCCGCCGCCGCCGCCGATGCCGCCTGCGCCGTCTGTGCGTGTAAAGGCTGCGCCTTATCCTGTTACACCTTATAAGACAAAACTTAAATAATTTTTAGGCGAATAAAAACCAAAACCACAGATTAGCCGAATTAACGCGATTGAAATTTTTTCTCAGCGTTTGAATGTGCTAATCTGTGGTTAATTTTTTATGGGAGAAAATTATGTGTTGTAAAAGTTTTTGGACAAGAATTATTCCTTTTGGTTTGGCTTTACTAATGAGTATTTTTATAACTGACATTTTTCAAGAAATCAGTTATACCGACAAAAATTTAGTAATTCCGACTGTTAAAACTGAGGAAAGCTATTCAGGAAATGGAATAGGAAGTAATTACGAAATTGAAAGCAATCCTGAAATTTTAGTTCGTTCAGGAACGAATCCATTAAGGCTCCTTGAAAAACCTTTGGCACGTTATACAAATCTGGCAAGAGAAAACAATATAACTGGAACTGTTAGACTGAAAGTTGTTTTTTTAGCAAATGGTAAAATTGGTGAGATTAAGGTTATTCAAGGGCTGGAATTCGGTTTAACTAACAATGCGGTAGAGTCTGCAAAAAAAATAAAATTTGAACCCGCAACCCAGAATGGAAAGCCGATTAATGTAGTGAAAATTATTGAATACAATCTCAATATTTATTAAGTTTTAATGGACGAATTACAAGCGCGAAAACTCATCATCGAAATCGGCAAATTGCTTTATGAGCGAAGCTACGTTGTTTCGTCGGACGGCAATATCAGTTGTCGCCTTGATGAAAACACGATTCTCGCCACGCCGACGATGACTTGTAAAGGTCGGATGACGGAAGACGGTTTGGCGTTGACCGATTTGGACGGCAAACCTTTGAATGATAAAAAAGCGTCGTCGGAATTGGCGATGCACCTTTTGATTTACAAAATGCGTCCAGACATTAACGCCGTCTGCCACGCGCATCCGCCGCACGGAACGGCTTTTTCGGCGGCTGGTTTGGCGATTGACGCGCCAATTTTGTCGGAAGTTATTTTGACTTTGGGCTGTGTTCCGCTGACGAATTATGGAACGCCTTCGACGAACGAATTGACCGATTCAATGAAGCCGTTTGTCGAACATCACAACGCTCTTTTGATGGCGAATCACGGCGCGGTAGCTTACGGAAAAGATTTGTGGGAAGCGTTTGACCGGCTCGAAACACTGGAACACACGGCGAAAATCGCCATTCTTTCCCGCGCTCTCGGCGGCGCGAACGATTTGCCAAAAGAGGCGATTTCAAAATTGATAAATATCAGAGAAAAAGCCGGATATTTGACCGAATCGGCGCGTTGTCAGGCGTGCGGATATTTGGAACACGCTGACGTTAAATGCGAACTTGACGGAAATTCCGTAATTACGCCAAAATCAAACGGTGCGAAAATTTCTTTTACGCGCGACGAATTGATTGAGCTGCTCGCTCAAGTCGCCGACTCAAAATAGAATATGCAGCCTTTTCCGAAAGTTAAAATGACGTTGGAGGAATATCTGGAGTTCGACTTTAACGCCGAAGGTCGCTTTGAATATTTTCACGGGGAAGTTTTTGAAATGAACGGCGGAAGTCCCGAACACGCTCTTTTATCCAACAGAATCGGACGACTGCTCGGCAATCAATTAGACGACAGAGGCGGACTTGTTTTTTCTTCGGGAGTAAAAATCAAAGTTCCGCGAATGCCGCCATATCGTTACGGAAACGTTTCGGCGTTATACGGCGCGCCGATTTATGAAAGACTCGGAAATCAAAGGTTGCTGGTTAATCCGGTTTTAATCGTCGAAGTTTTGCACAAATCAACCGAACTCTACGATAAAAGCGAAAAATTCAGAGCGTATAAATCAATCGAAAATCTAAGAGAGTATCTTTTGGTTTCGCAAAGCAAAAAATTTGTTACACTTTTTACCAAATATAACGAAAAGTTTTGGTTTCAAAGCGAATATATAACAGGCGAAACGCTCAAACTTGAATCGCTGAACTGCGATTTGAGCGTTGATGAGATTTATAGCGGGATTAATTTTCAAAAGGAATAAAATTTTAATTAAGATTAGAATTAGGCTGCCTTTACTTTGCAGTATAAAATAAAGTTTTAATAAATTACCTAGGAGAAATGAAATGCAGGAAGCATTGGGAATGGTTGAATGTAAGGGACTTGTGGCGATGATCGAAGCGGCGGACGCGATGGTCAAAGCAGCAAATGTCGAACTCATCGGCTATGAAAAAATCGGCGCAGGTTTTGTTACTGCAATCGTGCGCGGCGATGTTGCCGCAGTCAAAGCGGCGACAGACGCGGGCGCGGCGGCGGCGCGTCGAGTCGGCGAACTCGTTTCGGTTCACGTTATTCCGCGTCCGCACGGCAGCGTTGACGATATTATGCCAATAGGAATTAAGGCGTAAATCGTGAATCGTAAATCGTGAATAGAAAAAGAGTTTTTTACGATTTACGATTTACGATTTACGATTTACGAACAATGATAATTGCCAGAATTTTGGGAACGGTTGTGTCCACGCAGAAAGACGAACGGCTGCACGGCAAAAAACTGCTGATTGTGAAACCGATTAATCTCGACGGCACGGATCAGAGCGGCTATGTCGTCGCTGTTGATACGGTCGGCGCGGGTTTTCACGAGAAAGTTTTAGTCGTCGCCGGTTCATCGGCGCGTTTGGCAGAAGGCAATAAGGATTGTCCGGTTGATTCGGCTATTGTCGGCGTGATTGATACGGTTGATGTTAATA
This sequence comes from Pyrinomonadales bacterium, assembly GCA_038232235.1. Classification (GTDB taxonomy): domain Bacteria; phylum Acidobacteriota; class Blastocatellia; order Pyrinomonadales; family Pyrinomonadaceae. The sequence continues at coordinate 19,751 of JBBSIE010000008.1, forward strand.
ACGAATAGTGAATTGAAAAAACGCGTTTTTCAATCTACCATTGACAGAATATGCAGATTGCCCGCGTCATCGGAACAATAGTTTCCACAATAAAAAATGAAATGCTCGAAGGGCGCAAACTCTTGATTGTGCAGACTTTGGGCGCGGATTTAAATCCGAAAGGCACACCGTTAATTGCTCTTGATTCAGTTGGCGCAGGCGCAGGCGAACTGGTTTTCTGGTGTCGCGGTAAAGAAGCGAGTTTTCCTTTTAAACGCGATTCGACACCGACCGACTGCACGATTGTCGGGATAATTGATTCGGATTCGCACGTTTATAACAATGGATAATTAATATGCTTTTAGCCAAAGTTATCGGAAATGTCGTAGCGACGCAGAAAAATCAGCGTTACGAAGGCGCGCGCGTGATGCTCTGCCGACAGATCACGCCCGAAGGTGAAGATATGGAATATACTTGTCTGGCACTTGATTCCGTGAGCGCGGGCGAAGGCGATATTGTTTTAATCGTGCAGGAAGGTTGGAGCGCATCAACCGCTTCAACCGGCAAACAAGGCGCGGCGATTGATTCGGCGATTGTCGGCGTAGTTGATTATATTGATTTACTGCCGGATGAGAAGTAATTTCAGATTTCAAATTCCAGATTCCAAATTCCAAATGGAAAACGAAAATATTAACAATTTAGCCGAAAAAATTGCGCTTCTTTTGCAGACAGAAATGCAAAGCGCGGACAATTCCATTCAATTAAATCTTGAAAAAATCAATAAAAGATTAGATAATATCGAATCAAAAATTGCTTCACAAAATTCAAAGCTCGAACTCCAAAGTTCAAAACCAAATCATTTTAGTCAGGAAAAATTCGTCAATCTCGAAGAACTCGCCGACGAGATAATCGCGGGAATCGAAACAGAAAAGGCTTGCCCGTATGAACCGACGGGCAAGCCTTGCGACCATTGCGCGATGTGCAGTTCGCGCGGTTTTTGATTTAGAGTTTGGTCATTGTAATTCGTTTCTCTTTTTCAATTAAAAACCAAAAACAAAGACCAAACCAATTATTTATTCGCCGGAGCGTTGTCTTTTCGCAGCGAATTCGGATCGCCGATGTCGGGGGCTATTTCCGCGCCCGGTGCGGCTTTGAAAGTCGGCTCTTCTTTGAATCCCATCAGACTCGCCGTGAGAACCGCCGGAAACGAGTTTCTCGACGTATTGTAATCCTGCACGGCGTTATTATAATCGAGCCGCGCCGTATTGATGCGATTTTCTGTTCCCGCCAACTCGTCCTGCACTTTCATAAACGCTTCGTTTGAACGCAGTTGCGGATAATTTTCCTGCAAACTCAAAAGTCTGCCGATTGTGCCGCCAAAACTGTTATTTGCTTCAATTACAGCTTGTTTTTGTTCGGGCGTTTTGTCGCCGTCTGCGCCTTGCGGTGCGGCACTCGTGGCATTTAACAGTTGTGAACGCGCCTGGGCGATTTGCCCGAAAACTTCTTGTTCTTGAATCGCCGACATTTGCGCGGCTTTGACAAGATTCGGAATTAAATCCGCGCGTCTTTGCATATTGCTTTCGACGTTTGCCCATTTGCCTTTTACATTTTGCTGTTTAGCGGTCAGCGAATTATAACTGCAACCCGACAAACCAAATGCGACAAACAACACAATCGTTAATAGAAATACTCTTTTCATCTTTTTTATCTCCTTCATAAAAAGTTAATTGTTAATTGTTACGTTAATGGCAATCGTTTTCAGACAATTAACCATCAACCATTTACGATTTCTCCATCTTATCAACCGCTTCGATGACATTTTCAATCTGCTCCATATAATCGGCGAAAAGCTGATTGGCAGAAACTTCGTCAAGCGGTTTAGCTAAATTATTCTCCCGAATGTTAAAGATTTTGACAAACGGACTGCCGTCAATCTTTAAATGTTCAACCGTCAAAGCGACAATTTCGTGTTTTGTGACCGGCGGCTCAACGCCGTTTATCATCAAAACGGCGCGAAACAGCGCGGCAAAACTCGAAAGACTTTCCGCCATCAAATATATCAAACCTTCGACCGACGCGGATGCCGGAATGTATTGGCGACGCAGTTTTATCAGCTTGCTTCGCAGTTCAAATTCGGTTTGATGCCTTAAATATTCATCGGAAATATTCAAGTCCGCCAAAACATCCGCGCCGTAAAGAACTTTGCGGGCGCGTTCCATATTGTGAAACTCAATCGGGAAAACGTCCGCCGCATTTTGCAGTTCGCTCACAGTAAAATAAACCGGCACGGAATGTCCCATTTTGCTCCATTCGCGCATACAGGCATTTGCGTTCCGCAAATCCTTCGGCGTAATCCGGTGCAAGGCAACCAGCAAATTATAATCCGACTGGCGCGGTACAAAATCACCCGCCGCCGCCGAACCGTAAAGAATTACGGAAGCCAGATTCTTGCCGTGCGTCGTTCGCAAATCATCTATAAATGCGTCAAATTTCTGTTTCATATTCAGTTTTCAGTTTTCAGTTTGATTGTTGACTGATAACTGATAAATGTAAAATAAATGTAAAATTACCAGCTTCCGCCCGCGCCGCCGCCGCCGAAATCGCCGCCGCCGCCAAAACCGCCCCAACCGCCGCCGGACGAGCCGCCGCCCCAACTGCTTCCGCCGGAAGAACCGCCTGAATTTGCAATCGCCGAACCGATAATCCACGGCAAAGCCGAACCTAATCCGCCACCGCCGCCGCGTCCACCACGTCCGCCGCCTCTGCCGCCGCGGCTAAAAATTATTATCATCAGAATAAACAGCAAAATCATACAACCCGCGCTGCCGAAAAACGAACCGCCGCTTTTCTTTCTGTTTGTTTCCGGCGTTTGAATCGGCGCGGGTTCGCCCGATTGTTTCGCCTGAATCGTTTTGATATAGGCATCAATCGTATCGGAGATGCCTTTGCCGTAATTTCCTTGCTTGAACGCGGGAACAAGATATTGTCTTTGCAGACTTCCGACCAATCCATCAGGCAATTCGTCTTCTAAATCACGGCTGACCTGCGTGAAATGTTTGCGGTCATCAATCGCTACAAACAGCAGTGCGCCCGGATTGTCGTCTTGCTTCGAGCCGATTCCCCAACCGCGGGCGACCGCCGTCGAATAATCGAAAATATCTCTGTCGCCGGTCGTTTTGACGATTGCGACGGCGAGTTCGACCTTCGGATTTGATTTATCACGAAATTCGATAATGCGCTGATTCAATTGCGCTTTGGTGGCTTCGTCGAGAACTCCGGCGTAATCATTAACCGGCGCAGTCGGCGCGGGCAAAGGCGAATCGCTGTTTGAACGCGGTGCCGAAGATTGTGAAAACGCGCTCTGAATTGTTAAGCCGAAAAGCAGAACAAAGAAAAATATGCTTAATTTTGCCGCTGGAAAAATCGTTTTCATTTTTTCAATAATACTATCTTGCTCACTCCACACCTAATACGATTTTTTTCGCCGCGAGTTCCTGAGAATTTTAACGGAAAGTTTTTCGCGTTAAATAGAAAAATCCGCAACAACTTTGCCGACGACATCGCCGCGCCGATTTTCAATCAGAATCGGCGAAAATTCGCGCAGACTTTCCGCATCTAAAATTCCAAGCTGCCGCAAAAGTTCAACAATAACGACGGGACGCGCACGTTTGTCTTCGCCGTCTTCGATTTTAAATGCGATTCCCAAACCCGTTTTCCACTTTTCCGAAGGCAAAACGCCCGCCGTATAAACGCCTTCCGCGCCGACTTTTGAAATAATTTTGCCCTTCAAAGTTTGCATTAAAATCGTATCCAGTCTTTCATTTCCGCCGATCATTTCCGGGTAATTGGTCATTGCCCAAACGATTTTACGGCAAGCGTCGCGCAGTTCACCGTCAAAATTTCGAGGCGGAAAAACAAGTCGCGCGAACGATTTTGCCATCGCGGAAATCGGCAGCGCGAAATTCGGCGCGGCACAGCCGTCAATGCCGATTTTTATGTCGTCTTTCGGAACGTCGGAAAACAGTGAAACCGTTTCCAAAATTTTTTGCTGAACCGGATTTTCGAGCGTAAAATAATCTTCGATATTCGCGCCGGTAAATTTCGCTTCGCCAAGCATCGCGCAGTGTTTTCCCGAACAATTGTTGTGCAATTGCGTCGGTTTTTCGCCGGTTTTAATCATTTCTTCCGCGCGTTTTTCATTAAACGGCAGATGCGCTCCGCATTGTAAATCCGTTTCGCTAAACCCAATTTTCGCAAGCATTTCGCTGACCGTTTCGACGTGAAAACTCTCGCCCGAATGCGAACCGCAAGCCAGCGCGATTTCCTTTTCCGAAAAGCCGAATTCGTCAGCCGCGCCGCTCGTCAAAAACGGAATCGCCTGAAAAGGTTTCGCCGAAGAACGAAAAAACGTCACGGTTTCAGGATCGCCAAGAGATGCGATTGTTTCGCCTTCACCATCCACAACGATCAAATGTCCGCGATGAATTGATTCGACTGTTTCGCCGCGAATAACTTTGGCTAAAATTACAGAATTCATATTTACTTTGCCGCGTTAATCATTTCACTCGCGTGCTGTCGCGCCGTCGCCGTTATTTCTTTACCCGTCAGCATTCTGGCGATTTCTTCGACTTTTTCGTTTTCGTTTAACTCCTTAACGCCGATTTTCGTCCGATTTTTTATCGTTTCTTTTTCCACAAGAAAATGCTGATCGGCTAAAGACGCGACTTGCGGCTGATGCGTTACGCACAAAACCTGCTGCGTTTTCGCCAATTCTTTGAGTTTCAAACCGACGGCTTCAGCGACTCGTCCGCCGATTCCGGTGTCAATTTCATCGAAAACCATCGCTTTCTCGTATTCGGAAAGTTTCGCCGTCGTCTTTAAAATTAACATCAGGCGCGACGCTTCGCCGCCGGAGGCAACTTTGGCAATCGGTTTGACGCTTTCGCCCGGATTGGCGGAAAAATAAAACTCGATTTGGTCGAAACCTTTTGCGGTAAAAGATTTTACAGCATTTTCATCCTGCACATCGGGCATGTCAATCCGCACTTGAAAACGCGCTTTTTCGAGCGCGACGGCTTTTAAGTTTGCTTCGATTTCTTTTTCAAACTTTCGCGCCGCTTTTTCGCGTTTCTCGTGTAGTTCGGAAGCGATTTTCACATATTCTTCCCGCGCTTTTTGCAGTTTTTTTCGCAATTCCTTTTCGCGCAGTTCGGCGGTTTCGATGTTTTTTAAGCGTTCCTCGCTTTCGGCAAAATGTTCCAAAACGCTCTCGACGCTGCCGCCGTATTTACGTTTCAAACGCGCGATTTCAGCCAGACGATTTTCGATTTCTTCTAGTCTTTCCGGCGAAAATTCCAGCGAGCCGCGAAAATCTCTGACCGAGAAAGCCAAATCTTCCAAAACCGCCTGCGCCGTCTGCAAACTTTCCGTATATTCACGAAAATTCGATTCGTATTCGGCGAGTTCCGTGATTCTCTGCACAGCTTTGCCCAAAGTCGCAATTGCCGCTTCTTCGTTTTCGTAAAGAAAAAGATACGCTTCGTCGCTCAATGTCGAAAGTTTTTCGACATTGTTCAAACGCCGTTTTTCTTCTTCGAGCGATTCGTCTTCGCCGACTTTCGGATTTACTTTTTTTATTTCATCAACTTGAAACTGCAAAATATCGAGCAATTGCAGTTTCTGCGCTTCATCGGCACGCAGATTTTCGATCTCGCGTTGAATGCCCGCCAATTCCTTATATTTTTCCGCTACTGATTTTCGCAAACTTTGCAAATTCGCATATTCGTCGAGCATTTCGAGATGCGTCGCCGGATTAAACAGCGTCGCTTGTTCGCCTTGCCCGTGAATATCAACGAGAAACGCGCCGATTTTCTTCAAAAAAGCCTGGGTTACCAGTTGATTATTGACGAAAATTCGATTGCGTCCGTTGATTGCCAGTTCGCGCCGCACGATTAAATCAATTTCGGTTGTATTTTCCAGTTCAATGCCGCTTTCAGCAAAAATTTCTTGCAGATTTTCGTTGGAAAAAAGATTAAAAAGCCCTTCGATTTGCGCGTTCTGCTCGCCTTCCTTTATCAAATCCGACGAAATACGCTCGCCGGTCAACGCGCCCAAACTGTCCACGATGATTGATTTTCCCGAACCTGTTTCGCCCGTCAAAAGGTTTAAGCCTTTGGCAAATCCCAGTTGGAGTTCGTCAATCAGTGCGATATTTTTTATTTTGAGCAAAATGAGCATACGGCAATTTGATTTTCAATTTTCAGTCGAAAATTGTAAAGTCGCCGAATTGAAAGATTGGAAATTGACGAAATTTTTATTTTTCTTCTATTTTATTTTTCAACAGTTTCTAAGGCGTAAGCCAAGAAGTTTCGAGTTGACCATTCTCATTCCAAACAAAAAGCGAACGGCGATTGCCTTTGACATCTAACTCAAGACAGTCAATCGAATCAAAACTCGAAGAAATAACAGCAAAATTGGCATGTCCGGCTTCGCTTTCTTCTTTGGTCGGTTGGCGGTCAATTATTTCTTCCGGCATTCCCGAAGTCGCTTTTTTAACAACCTGCGTCGGTGCTTCGCCGACATAGCAGCGGCGCGAAAAAAATCCGGTTGCCAGCCATTGTTCTTCGGCGAGTTCATCGTCCTTGTGAAGCGTCGCCGTGCCTTTGATGCGAAGCTGAAGTTTTTCCTGCGGATGATAAAAAAGCCACGAAACCTGCGGATTGTTGGTTATCTCTTTGATTTTCGGCGAATCGAGGTGTGTGTGAAACGCCAGACACGGCGGTCTGCGCCAAAATCTCCGCAATACGACGACGCGCAGATTCGCTTTGCATTCCGCAGAGGTGGCGAAAACCGGCGTGTGAAACGGATGATCGCGCTGCAAAACGCCCAAGTCGAGATTTTTCCAGATATTTTTGAGAATTTCGCCGTGCGATGCGGGCTTATCCCAAATACTTTCAGACTTCATATAGAAACCAGCCGTCAGCCGCACCTTAGAGGCAAATTTAAGTTTTTGCGCTTTTATTTTTCGGCGGCAAAAATTACTGTTTCAATTTATCAATAATCGCGTTAGCAAATTCGGCGGTGCTTGCCGAACCGTTCAAATCTCGCGTGCGAACTTTGCCTTCGTTGAAAACGTCCATCATCGCTTTTTCGGCGCGATTTGCCGCGTCCGCTTCGCCGATGTGCCGCAACATCAAAAAACCGGACATCATCACCGCCGTCGGGTTGGCAATTCCCTGTCCGGCGATGTCGGGCGCGGAACCGTGAACGGCTTCAAAAACTGCACCGATTTCGCCGATGTTCGCTCCCGGCGCGAGTCCCAAACCGCCGATCAAACCGGCGCACAAATCCGAAACGATGTCGCCGTAAAGATTTTCCAAAACCATCACGTCAAATTGTTCGGGACGCATTACAAGCTGCATACAGGCGTTGTCAATGATTTTGTCGTCTGCTTCGATTTCGGGGAAATCTTTGGAAACATTGTAGAAACATTCGAGAAACAGACCGTCGGAAAGTTTCATAATATTGGCTTTGTGCATCGCCGTCACTTTTTTGCGACCTTCGCGTTTCGCAAATTCAAAAGCATATTTTGCGATGCGCGTCGAAGCCTTTTCCGTGATGATTTTTATACTTTCAACCACGCCCGGCACGACGATATGTTCTAATCCGGCGTATAAATCTTCGGTATTTTCGCGGACAATCACCAAATCAAGTTCGGGATAACGGCACGGAACATTCGGCAGAGATTTGATCGGACGTACATTCGCATACAAATCCAGAGCTTTGCGAAGTCCGACATTAACGCTCGTAAAACCTTTGCCGATTGGTGTCATAAGCGGTCCTTTGAGCGCGACTTTGTTGCGTTTGATTGATTCAATCGTCGGTTCGGGAATCGTCGTGCCGAATTTTTCCAACGCCTGCGCGCCGATGATTTGCGTTTCCCAATCAACTTCAACGCCCGCCGCTTCGATAACCTGAACCGTTGCAGAAATGATTTCCGGTCCGATGCCGTCGCCCGGAATTAGAGTAATTGTATGTTTTGCCATAAAAGTTTTTCGTTGATGTTTTTTCCGTTTGTGTAATTGTATTTTAACCAAACTGCTTAATCTGTGCGAATTGCCAATGTGTTTTTACTCTGTTGAATTAAACATTTCTCATTTCACAAAGTTTTATATTCGGCGAATTGATTGTAAAATCGGCGTTTAATAAAAAAGTGTAAATAAAATAAAAACATATAGAAAATGAGCGTCGTCAAAAGAAAATTAACAAAATCTTACAATGAATTTTTCGATTCGGAAAAGGCGAGCGGAATTGTTTTGATCGTCTGCACAATCGCTTCGCTTTTGATGGCGAATGTTTTAATCGGCGAAAAATATCTGGATTTCTGGCATTTATACGTCGGCGGTTTGAGCATTGAACATTGGATAAACGACGGTTTGATGGCGATTTTCTTTTTGCTCATCGGACTCGAACTCAAACGCGAACTCTACAAAGGCGAATTGTCGAATTTCAAAAACGCGCTGCTGCCGATTTTCGCCGCCGTCGGCGGACTTAGTTTGCCTGCTTTGATTCATTTTTTCTTTAACAACGGAACGCCGACGCAAGCCGGGATCGGAATTCCGATGGCGACTGATATTGCTTTCGCGCTCGGCGTTCTCGCACTTTTGGGCAACAGAGTTCCGGCATCTCTAAAGATTTTCCTGACCGCGCTTGCCGTAATGGACGATCTCGGCGCGATTATCGTCATTGCGGTTTTTTACACGGCGAAACTTTCAACCGGCTATTTGTTTGCCGCGATGATCGTTTTCGGTCTGTTGAGTTTGCTCAATAAAGCCAAAATAATGTCGCTGATTCCGTATCTGATCGGCGGCGCGGTGATGTGGTTTTTTATGCTCGAATCCGGCATTCACGCGACAATTGCCGGAGTTTTACTTGCCTTTACGATTCCTTTTACGCCGATTACGGACGACGAAACTTCGCCGTCCTACAAACTCGAACATTTTCTGCACAAACCCGTCGCCTTCGGAATTCTGCCGATTTTCGCTCTTTGCAACACGGGAATCGTCATCGGCGCGGATTGGGCAAACAGCATCGTTTCGCCAAACAGTCTTGGAATTATCGGCGGTTTGGTTTTGGGCAAACCCGTCGGAATTATGCTTTTGAGTTTTATCGCCGTTTCAATTGGAATTTGCCGTCTGCCGCTCGATTTGAGTTGGAGGCACGTTCTCGGCGCGGGTTTTCTCGGCGGAATCGGTTTTACGATGTCAATTTTTATCACGAATCTTGCTTTCGCCGGCAGTGCGGATATAATTAACGCATCGAAAATGGCGATTTTGCTGGCTTCTTTAATTGCCGGAATCGTCGGTTTTCTCTGGCTTAAACTGTTTAGTCAGCCAAAAGAAGCAAGCGGTTTGGACACGATGGATTTTGAAATAGATGATGAATAAAAAAAAAAAAAAATTTGAAGAAAACCAATAACGCTTTATGCAGGAAAATTTTATCAGCTTACCGTTCAAAATTGACGACAATATCACGCAGATTGCCGGCATCGGGAAATTTTCGCCCGCCGGAGTTGTGCTGGAATACGAAGGAAAAATCTTCGGCATCATCAAAAGCGGTGTCAAAGAAGCGCGTCTGGCGATTGACGAAATAATGGACGTAAAACTTCGCAAAGGTTTATTTAAGCTCGGAGCAAAAATCGAAATTCGCACTGTAAGTTTTACAAAACTGAGCGAATTTCCCAACAAAAACGGCAAAATAACTCTAAAAATCGGACGCGACGATTTTGAACGCGCTATCGAAGCCGTCGCCAAACTGCAAAAAAATATAAATGAATATCACGAATCTCTGCCGCCGAAGCATACGCCCGTCAGCCGTTTGTTTGATGAAAGCGAAAATGACACTAACAAATTGGATGATTTCCCGAAATGAAAGAATGGCTCGTCAGAATCGGCTTTGCTGCAATTTTTATTTTGCCTGCATTGGTAATTTTTATTGTGAGTAACGAAAACGACACGGCAAAAGTCGAAAAATTTGTCCGAAACGAAAATCTGCCGACAATAAAGGCGGAGTGGAAAGGAACGCCGGTTGATCAAAAAAATAGATTCGTTAATGCCGAATTCCCTTTTCTGCCAAAAATCACTGATTTGCTGAAATGGACTTGGGAAACAAATCCGCAAAAACTCGAAAAACAAAATGACACGAAAAGATTGGACGTTTTAGATCCGACAGATTTTTTAAACAGCGATAAAAACGGCATTTTGTGGCTCGGACACGCTTCTTTTTACATTCGTTCGGGTAAAAAAACTATTCTGCTCGATCCGGTTTTCGGCAAACCGCCGCTCGTTTCTACTTTTGTAGATGTGCCTTCGCCGCTCGACAAAACTAAACAAGTTGATTACGTTTTAATCTCTCACGATCACCGCGACCATTGCGATGAAAAATCAATCCGACAAATCGCCGAGAAATTTCCCGACGCGAAATTTCTCGCCGGATTGCGAATGGACGAATTACTAAAAGACTTGATAAAAGTTACGAACAGCGTGCAATCTGCCGGTTGGTTTCAGCAATTTACATTGCCGGACGAAAATTTGAAAGTTTATTTTCTGCCCGCGCGTCATTGGTCGCGGCGCGGAATTTTCGATACGAATGAAAGACTTTGGGGCAGTTTTATCATTCAGGGCGCAGATAAAACGATTTATTTCAGCGGCGATTCCGGTTACGGAAACCATTATCAAGAAACCGCGCGGCTTTTCCCCGACATTGATCATTTTTTGATCGGCATCGGCGCATACGAACCGCGCTGGTTTATGAAACCGAACCACAACAATCCCGCCGATGCGCTGCAAGCGTTTCAGGACGCGAACGCGAAATTTCTCGTGCCGATGCACTTTGGCAGATTCGATTTATCGGACGAGCCGCCGAGCGAGCCGCTTCGATTATTGAAAGAAAAAGCGGCGGAATTAAACTTATCGGATAAAATTAAAGCGTTAAACATCAACGAAAGTTTTACGTTCTAACCAAAAGCAGATGCAAATATATCAAGCATAAATATTTAAAAAGTTAGAAATCAAAAATAGATTTTTCAAACAAATAAAATGGCAAAAGCAGTAAAACAAGAAGCAAAAGGATTAACTTTAATCGAAGCGATTCGGCAAGGAATTCACGAAGAAATGTCGAAAGATGAAACGGTTTTCGTCATCGGCGAAGACATCGGCGCGTATGGCGGCGCATTTAAGTTGACCGAAGGTTTTATTGACGAATTCGGCGCGGAACGGATGATTGACACACCGATTTCGGAGGCGGCAATTGTCGGCGCGGCGTGCGGTGCGGCATTGATGGGAATGAAGCCGGTCGCGGAGTTTCAATTTATTGATTTTATTTCGTGCGGTTTCGATATGCTGACGAATTACGCGGCGAAATCGCGTTATCGCGGGTGCGGTGCGATTTCCGCCGTATTCAGAGGACCGTGCGGTTCGGGCGTGCGCGGCGGACCGTTTCATTCTTTAAATGCGGAATCGTTTTTCCTAAACACGGCGGGTTTGAAAATGGTCGAACCTTCGACGGCGTATGACGCGAAAGGTCTAATAAAAGCGGCGATTCGTGATCCCGATCCGGTTTTGTTTTTTGAACATAAGAAACTTTATCGCTTGCCAAGATTGCGCGAAGAATTGCCCGAAGATGATTACATCGTTGAAATCGGCAAAGCGCGAACGGCGCGTGAAGGCAAAGATTTATCAATCATCACCTTCGGCGCACAGGTTTTGAACGCTTTGGACGCGGCGGACGAACTCGAAAAATCCGACGGCTTACAAATTGAAGTGATAGATTTACGAACATTATCGCCTCTGGACAAAGAAACGATTCTGGAAAGCGTCAAAAAAACAAATCGCACGATGATTCTGCACGAATCGTCTTTGACGGGCGGCATCGGCGGCGAAATCAGCGCGATTATCGCCGAAGAAGCGTTTGAATGGCTCGACGCGCCCGTAATTCGCGTCGCTTCGATTGATTCGCCTGTGCCGTTTGCGCCGCAGATGGAAGATTATTTTCTGCCGCAAGTTTCCGAAATCGTCGAAGCGGCGCGACGTTTGGCGAGATATTAAATTAAAATTTTCGAGTGATGAATTTATGAGAAAAAATAACTGTCAAAAAATCGTATTTTTATTTGTATTACTGGCAATTCAGGTTTCAATCGCCTTCGCGCAAAATGCGATTAAATTGGATGTTGACGCAACCGAAGCGGCAAAGAATATTTTGCACGTTCGGGAAACGATGTCGGTCAAAGCGGGCGAATTCGCGCTCTTTTATCCGAAATGGATTCCGGGCGAACACGCGCCGACCGGAACGCTGAATGATATGGTCAATCTGTATATCACGGCGAACGGCAAACTGCTTACTTGGCGGCGCGATGATGTCGAAATGTTCGAGTTTCATTTGACAATTCCAAACGGCGTAAATCAAATCGAAATCGCGTTTGACGACGTTTCGCAGCCCGGCACGATTGCTAGCGCGAATCTCTCGCGGATTAAATGGAATCGGCTGATTCTTTATCCGGAAGGCGCGAAAGCCGACGATGTAAATGTTACGGCTGCGCTGAAATTGCCCGCCGATTGGAAATATGCAACGGCTTTGGAAACAGCGAACGAAACAGCAAATCCCGTTCAATTTAATCAGGTTACGCTGACAAAATTGGTTGATTCGCCCGCCGTCGTCGGGAAGTTTTACAAAAAAATTCCGTTGATCGAAGAAGGCGGCGCGATGCACGAAATTGATGCTTTTGCCGATTCCGCCGAAGCTCTCGAATATAACCCGGCAACGCTCGAAGGTTGGAAAAATCTAATCAAACAGGCGAATGCGGCGTTCGGAGCGCATCATTACAACAATTACAAATTTTTATTGACATTGAGCGATGTCGGCGGCAGCGAAGGTTTGGAGCATCACCAGTCGAGCGAAGACGGCGTGGGCGAAAAATCTTTCACCGAACCGTATCGTTTGCTTGATTTGGGCGATTTGCTCGGACACGAATACACGCATTCTTGGAACGGCAAATATCGTCGTCCGGCGGGATTGGCGACGGGCGATTACGAAACGCCGATGAAAGCAGAGTTTTTGTGGGTTTATGAAGGTTTGACGCAGTATCTCGGTCACGTTTTCCCGACGCGCAGCGGACTTTGGACACCGGAAGATTATCGCGAAGTTCTGGCGGCGGACGCGGCTGATTTAAACAACGAAACCGGCAGACGCTGGCGACCTTTAGTTGACACGGCGCGTGCCGTGCAATTTACTTACGGTTCGCCGCGGGCGTGGCGCAACGAACGCCGCCGCGTTGATTATTACGACGAAGGCGCGTTAATCTGGCTTGACGCGGACGTGAAGATTCGTCAGAAATCGGGCGACAAAAAATCGCTCGACGATTTTCTGAAAAAATTTCACGGCGGACAAAACAGTGCGCCGAAAATTGTGCCGTATAGTTTTGAAAATGTCGTGGACGCGCTCAATGAAGTCGTGCCTTACGATTGGCGCGGATTTCTAAACGAGCGAATTTATACGATTCAGCCGAACGCGCCGCTCGGCGGAATCACGAACGGCGGCTGGAAACTCGTCTATAATGACACGCCGAACATTTACATCAGCGGCGGCGAAAAAACTTATAATTTTGTCAGCGCACTTTTTTCTATCGGAATTTTAGTCAACAAAGACGGAACAATTTCAGACATCAATCCCGATTTGCCGGCGGCACAAGCCGGACTTGCGCCGGGAATGAAAATCACGAAAATCGGCGGCGAAGATTTTTCAATTGAAAATCTACACAAAGCGATTGCCGCGACGAAGAATAATTCGCCGCTTGAACTGACCGCCGAAAACGGCAATTCGAGCGCGACTTACAAAATAAATTACAACGGCGGCGAACGCTATCCGCATTTGGAACGCGACGCGGCGAAAACCGATTATTTATCAAACATTGTCAAAGCGCGTTAGTATTGTGATTAAAAATAGGCTGAAAGAACAAGCGATTCTTTAAAAAAGAAATTACAATTTTTCGGTTGATTCGCTTTTCCAACGCATTTCGCTCGGCGTGAATCCGGTTTTGCGGCGGAAATGATGCGTGAAATGCGCGGGATTGGAAAAGCCGAGCAGATAGCCGATTTCCGTAATTGTCATATCGGTTTTTTGAGCAGTTCGCAGGCGCGTTCGATGCGTTGGTTGATGACGGTTCGATATAAAATTGCCCGTTTGAATGCCGATTCATCTCTTGACAAAACTTTTTAGGTTAATACGAGCGGAACAAATTATTTCACGCAGATCACGGACATCTATGACGCAGCAGTTCAGCCGGACGGAAAAATAATAGTTTCCGGTTATGTCAGTTGTTCGCTCAACGGCGTGAGCAGGTCAAACCTAGTTCGTCTGAATGCTGACGGCAGTAGGTTTATCGTCCGGGCGAAGGCATCTGGTATCTGCTCGGTTCAAGCGCGGGTTTTGGCGCGGTTCACTGAGGCGCGGAGAAAGATAAACCCGTCGCGGCGGATTTTGACGGCGACGGCAAGGTGGACATCGCCGTCTTCAGACCTTCAAACGGCGTGTTTTACTGGTTGGCGAGCGGTTCAGGCAATCAATTCAAAGCCGTGCAGTTCGGACAAACGGGCGATATTCCGGCGGTCGGAGATTTTAACGGCGACGGCAAAACCGATCTGGTTGTTTTCCGTCCGTCAAACGGCGTTTGGTATCAGTATCTAACTCAAACTACGGAAGGATATGCGCTTTCAGCCTTCCGGTTCGGTCAGGCTGGTGATCAGCCGGTTGCGGCAGATTACGACGGAAACGGCAAAACCGATTTTGCCGTGCGCCGTCAAAACATCTGGTATATCCAAAAATCTTCGCAGGGATTTACGGGCGCGTATTTGGCGGATTCCACCGATACCGCGCTGGCAGCTTTGCCGGATTAATATAAATACTCAAACTTCACCACGAATAATGAAAGCCCGTAATTTTGCGGGCTTTTGCATTATTAAACTAAATCTTTATCAGAGCGGTTATAGATTGAATATACAGCAAAAAGTAGAACAGGCTGTGAGCCTGTTCAAAGACACGGCGCAATTGCCGCAATCGCCGGGCTGACAACCCTTCTTACATTGATTTTGTAAACGCTCTAAGCAAGTGAACAAAAGTTTCGCGCCATTTTGATTTGTTCAGAGTCCGAACTGAAGTTTGGACTCTGAACGCTGACAAAATATGCTAAAACATTTGTTCACTTGCTTTAAATACCTTTGTAAAGTTCTTCTAAATTACCTCGGCATCATTCGCAAATCTTGTTTCAGCGTTATTTTGTAATCCTTCGGCGGCTCTGCGCCCATCAGATTTTTGACGAAATAGTCCCAGCGGCGGCGCATCATATAAAGACTATCCGCGCCATAGCCGTGCCGCGCGTTCGGGAAAATTATCAAATCGAAATCTTTGTTGGCTTTGACGAGCGCGTCAACGACCAGCATCGTGTTGGACGGCGGCACGTTGTCGTCCATTCCGCCGTGCGCGAGCAGCAATTTGCCTTTCAGATTTTTCGCGTAGATTTGGTTCGCCTGTTTTTCGTAATTGTCGCCGTTGAGCAACCCGATGTAGCGTTCGCCCCAATCGTCTTCATAATTGCGGTTGTCGTGGTTGCCGGATTCGGAAATGCCGACTTTGTAAAAATCGGGATAACGAAACATCGCCGCCGCCGTTGCAAAACCGCCGCCGGAATGTCCCCAGATGCCGACTCGATCAATGTCAAGATACGGATATTTTGCGGCAAGCTGCTTTATTCCCGCAATTTGATCGGGCAGAGTGTTGTCCGCCATATCGCCGTAACAAGCGTCGTGAAAGGCTTTTGAACGGTCAGGATTGCACGTTCCGTCAATGACGACAACGACGAAACCGAGTTCGGCTAACGCCTGATGATCGTTGCGCGAAGCCGCAAACGAACGACTGCCGACTCCGCCGCCCTGCGGTCCCGGATAAATATAATTTACAACCGGATATTTTTTCGTTTTGTCCAGATTCGTCGGCGTGAACATTAAACCGTATAAATCCCATTTGCCGTCGCGCGATTTGACTGTAATCGGTGTCGGCGGTCTCCAACCCGTCGCCGTCAGGCGCGAAATGTCGGTTTTCTCCAGCACAGCGATTGATTTGCCAGTCATATCACGCAAAACGGAAGTCGGCGGAACATCGGGTTTTGAATAAGTATCAACAAAATTTTTGCCGTCGTCCGCTATTAAAA
The DNA here is from genome assembly GCA_038232235.1 of Pyrinomonadales bacterium. GTDB lineage: Bacteria > Acidobacteriota > Blastocatellia > Pyrinomonadales > Pyrinomonadaceae. The sequence goes on from JBBSIE010000008.1 coordinate 35,991, forward strand.
TCTGATGATTTCCGTCTTCGGGCGTGAGCAATTTTAAGTTTTTGCCGTCGAAATCAACGCGATAAAAATGACTGAAATACGGGTCTTGTCCGGCTTCGCGTCCGTTGGCGTTGAAATATAGAACGCGGTTTTTTTCGTCAACTTTGACAAGCTGCGTAACGACGAAATCGCCTTTTGTAATCTGTGTTTTTAGTTTTCCGCTTCTCAGATCATATAAATAAAGATGTCCCCAATTGTCTTTTTCCGAATACCAGATAAATTCGTTGGAAGCAGGCAAATAACGCCAGTTCGTCGCGCTCTGACCCGATTCATACTGCGTCGGAACTTTTTCCTCGTAAATATCCGCAACTTCGCCACTTACGGCATCGGCAACGCGGAGATTCGCCTGTTTATGATCGCGCGAACTCGAAACAAAAGCGAGTTTGGAACTGTCCGCGCTCCACTCGTTATCGGTAAAATCGCCGCCGCACGAAATGTCGTCGCAGAGCGTCGAACGATGCGCGTCGGGAGGCACCCGCAAACGAATGACTTTCGGAACTTCTGTATCAATAATAACGCGCTGAATCGTCGCTACCGCTTCGCCCGGCAACGGATATTTCCACTGTTCAAGGCGCGGCGCACCGACGTTTGTTGTTACCAAATACATATCGCCTGCACCTCGATCATCCTGCTGAAACGTGGCGATTTTTTTGGAATCGGGTGACCACAAAAGAATTGCGCGGTCGCTGTGCGTCCAACCGGCGTTGTCGGTTGCGTAGCCGAAATTCTTCTCGCCGTCTAGCGTCAATTGTGTTTCTTTGCCGTTCGTTAAATCGCGCATCCACAAATTCCAATCGCGGATAAAAGCGACCTTTTTGCCGTCCGGCGAAACAATCGCGTTGCGGTCTTGATTAACAGGAGTCGTAGTTTTGGCAACCGGAACGCCCGCAAGCAGTCGTTTTTCATCGTTTTCGGTGATGCGCTTGCCGCTGACCGGATCAAACAAAACGTATTCGCTGCCTGTTGGCGTTAAAACACGGTAATAAAGCCTCCCGTCGGGCAAAAAAGTCGGGCGCGCGCCGGCGCGGTCAATGAGTTGATTAGTGTTGTAACTCAACATTTTTTCGGCGCGGGCGTAATCGGCGGCAGTCAAAACACGCGGCGATTCATTTGGTTGTTGGGCGAAAACAGCGGCGGTCATCAATAAAACCGTCAGATGCAGAAATATGTTTTTTTTCATCGGTAGAATATTTTACTGTTTTGGATATTGTAGAAAACAATTACTTGAGCGCGATAAATCTATTTTGACGAAATTTGCCGCAAGTATCAAGTAAAAGCCGGAAAAAACTTCCGTGCGCGAAAACGCATAAAGTGTTTTTACGCAAACTTTCGCAAAAATGTTTTGAAATTGCCGAACAATTCAAATTTGATGAATGTACTGCGGAATAGCTGATAGCCGAATTGATAAATAAGATTGAAAAGTTTTTATCAAGCGTTCTGAGTTCGCGCTTCAGCGTGTTTTCCGCCGCGCTTCGCTGGCGGAAGAGGGCAAACTGAAGTTTGAACTCAAAACCTTTGTCAACATTTATAGACGATTATTTCTTATTTCTATCGCGGCGTTCACGCTGTTCTTTCGTCCATTTCGGTTTCTTTTTGCCTTTTGCCTTGGCGGTAATTTTAGCCCGGCTGCTGATTTTCGGACGTTTGGTTATATTTTCAAAGAATTCCGGGGTTTCCTTTTTCTTGTATTTCGGACGATCTTCGGGCAATGAATTTTCATCACGTTTAACTCGTTTCGGTCGGTCGCTTTCGTCGAATTGTGTAGTTTTTTCCGGCTTGAAATATTCTTCTCTTTTATTGCTTTTTTCCGGTCTGTCGCGTTTTTCAAATCTATCGCGCTTTTCAAAATTCCCGCGCTTTTCCGGTCGGCTTCTTTCAAAAGATTTCGGTCGGTCGAAAGATTTCGGACGATCAAAATCTCTTGGGCGATCAAAATCTCTTGGACGGTCGAAAGATTCCGCGCGAGCGGGTTTAGTTTCGGCGTTTTCGTTTGAATCGGCGGCGCGGACATTGGCTTTTTGACCGCGAATGCGCGTGTTCCGCATTTGCTGTAAAAGTCCGGCGACGAATTCCGAAGGTACGTCAACGAGCGTGTAATCGTCGTAAATGTCTATCGCGCCGATAGCTTTTCCGGGAACATTTCCTTCATTGGCAATCGCACCGACGACATCCGACGGACCAATTCCGCCGCCGCGTCCGACATCTATAAACAGGCGCGTCATTCCGTCGCCCCAATTTGTCGGCTGTTCGGCTTTCGGTTCGACCTTGACCTGCAAAGGTTTGTCGCCGACGGTTAAAAATGCCGCCGCCGCCGCGATTTCCGCGATGTCCGAGCCGCTTTCTTCGGCTAATTCTTCGACTAATGACAAATAAAGTTCCAGATTTTGATTGGTCAGCGTATCAACAATTCGTTCCTTTAAAATCGCCACGCGCCGCGCCGCGACATCGGCTTTGGTCGGCATCTTTAACGGTTCGATATTTTGTTTGGTATATTTTTCGATCTCGCGTTTCATCCGCTGCTGGCGCGGCGTAACGAACAAAATCGCCGTGCCTTCGCGTCCCGCGCGACCCGTGCGCCCGATGCGGTGAACGTAAGATTCCGTATCGCCCGGAATGTCGTAATTGATAACCGTCGTGATTTGCTCGACATCCAAACCGCGGGCGGCAACGTCCGTCGCCACAACGATTTCGACTTGTCCGTTTTTTAATCTTTTAATGACCGATTCGCGCTGATTCTGATTCATATCGCCGTGCATCGCTTCGGCGGCGTAACCTCGTGCCTGCAATTTTTCGGTCAATTTGTCCGCGCCGATTTTCGTGCGGTGAAATATCAAAACCGCTTCGCCCGAAGTCGAATCGGCTTCCAAAATCCGCGTTAGCGCGTCGGTTTTCTGTCCTTCGGAAACATTCACGTAAAACTGTTTGGTCGTCGGAACGGTTATCGTTTTACGTTCGGTTTCGATGTTGACGGCATTCGTCAAATATTTTTCGGCAATGCGGCGCACCTGTTTCGGCATCGTCGCCGAAAAGAGCGCGGTTTGTCTCGAATCCGGCGTGTGCGACAAAATCCACTCGACATCTTCCTCGAAACCCATCCGCAGCATTTCGTCGGCTTCATCGAGAATAACCATTTTCAGCGTCGTCAAATCAATCGTTTCGCGCCGCATATGATCCATCACGCGCCCCGGCGTTCCGACAATTACCTGCACGCCGCTTCGCAGATGTTTCATTTGCTGCGAAATTGACTGCCCGCCGTAAACCGGCAAAACGCGAATGCGCCCCAAATGTTTGGCGTAACTGTGAAACGCTTCGGCGACCTGAATTGCCAGTTCGCGCGTCGGCGTTAAAACCAAAACCTGAATCTTGCTCGTCTGCGTGTCAATTTTCTGCAAAGCCGGCAGCGCAAAAGCCGCCGTTTTTCCCGTTCCGGTCTGCGCCTGCCCGACAATATCACTGCCTTCGAGCAGCAGCGGAATAGTTTTAAGCTGGATCGGCGACGGCGTTTCGTAACCTAATTCATTGACGGCTTTTAACAATTCTTCCTTTAATTCAAAATCTGCAAACGTATCTAAATTTTCTACTTCAATCTCTGTTTCTTCAATAATCATATCTATTAATTAACTTTTAAAATCTCTAACTATTATAAAATCGCGGTTATATTCGTTTTTTGCGAACTTTTAATCATATATCAAAGTCGCAAAAGATACACTTTGCGATGAATTTTGTTGGTTTTCTGGTTTGAGATAATGTAAAATAATTAGAAACTAATAGCTCTTTTTCTTTATCCCTGTAACTTAATAATTAAAATGACTTTTATTGACTACGCTAATCTTTGGGAAATAGATTTTGGAAAAATTGGTTTCGTCACTGGAATTGTTAGTCTTATTATCAGCATATTCAATTATAAAAGAGACAAATCAAAAATTGTGGTAAGCCTTCAGTGGGATGCAAATCCAAGAGAAAAATATGGTTTAATTTTTGTAACAAATGTCGGGCGAAGATCAACTTACATTACTTCTGTCGGAATTCAATATCCAAATGAAAATCATGTAGTTAATCTTTTGACTGATGGGTTGAATGCCACAGGGCGAAAACTGACAGAAGGCGACGCACCGATTGAAATCAGAGTTTATCAAACTGGCGAATTATTGTTATATTCTCACGAATGGAATAACATTCGCGCTATTGCAATTGACAGTCTTGGCAAATGGCATAAGTCTACAAAAATTGATTCAAAACCTTCTTGGGTAAAATAAACCTTAATGAAATTTACATTAAAATATCTCCTTACTTGATCGAAAATTCGGTAAATGTTTAAGTGATAATAATGGCTAATCTAAATAATCTTCATTTCGATAACACTCACGCACGTTTGTAGGAAATCTTTTACCGGCGTGTGTCTACCGAACTATTGAATTTTATCCAACATAGTTTTAAGCTGCCGCAAATGCCGAGCTTCGTGTCCGCCGATTAGCGTCAGCCATTCGTGGGCGGTTAATTCGCCGAAAGCCGGATGCGGGAATGTGAAATCCGAACATTCGACCGACTCGAAAAGCGGGCGCAAATCTTCGAGGCGTTTGCGGCTTTCTTCCATTTTTGCCAGCGATTCAGCAATTGTCTGTTCGCCTTTGGGACGAACAAATTCGGGTGCTTCGAGTTTCAAATCTCGTGCTTTGGCGGCTTGTGCGGCAAAGTTTTCCGTCAGTTTCGCGCTGCCGTCCGATGTTTTTCCGGCGGCTTGCGCCTGCATCAAAAGTTTCGCGGAAATTTTCGACATTCCTTCTTCAACGAGTGAAATATGTTCGACCAGATATGCGATTGACCATTTTTCGCCTTCGGGAATGACTTTTTCTTTGTCATCGGGCAAATTTTCAATCATTTGTTTGAATTGCTCGCGGACTTTATCATTTGCCGCGTAAACATCGGCTATTGTTGTATTATTCATAATTTTTTAACTCCCCAACTAACATCTGAAATCTAAAATCTGACATCTGGAATTATTGCAATGCGACGGCTTGCGGACTGAAAACAAGGCGATGCCAGCGCAGATAACTTCTCGCGCTGTCGGCTTCGTTTTTCATCTGTTTGATGTATCCGGTTTGCAGATAAAGCATACTGTCCTGCGTCCATTCAAGATTTATTATCGGATTAAACGAAACCAGAGTGTTTTCGTCCGGCAAAGTGCCAGCCGGCAGATTTGGTGCGGCGTTTGCCGTTTCATTAATATTCGATTTTGAAATTGCGTTCGATGGCGTATTCGTTTCGGCGTTGGTGTTCGTATTGCCGCTCTGTTCCTCTTTTCGCAGTTGTTCGTCGTAGGCTTTTGAAGAAATCAGCAATTGATTGCGAAGCGGAATCGCGGCTTGCGTCGGCGCGTCGCCGATTGCGTCATAAATTCTGACCTGCGTGTTAAAAGCGTCGGCGACTTTTGCCGAATCGGGCGACCAAACCGGATGAACCGTCGTTAGATTATCGTCAAGCCGCCGTTCGCGCCCGTTTTTTTCAATTAGTCGCGGTCTGCCCATCGGAACAAAAACTTCACCTTTGCCGTCGGCTTGATACTGCAAAAAATTCCATTCCTGATAAGTCGTTGCCAATGCCGCCAGCATTGCGCTGTCCGACGACCAAACAAAGTAAAAATATATCAAACCTTCGTTTTGCGTCAGCGGTTTGACATCATTGCCGTTCGCGTCGGAAATATAAATCTGCTCGGTGCGAAACGTCAAAACGGCTGTCGGCGCGGTTGTTTCGCCTGTCGTTTCAGGCGGCGCGGCGTTCACGTTTTCGGCATTGGCGTTCATTTCGGAATTGCTGTTCGCCTGAACGTCAGAAGCCGTATTCGTATTACTTTCGGACTGATTCGGAGCAGTCGGATTTGTTCCCGAAACAACGCGCGTTTTCGCCATAAAAGCGATGCTCCCCGAATCCGGCGACCAGACAATCGTTTCCGGGTAATGAACCGCCATTCCGTCGTGCGTGATTTTTTTCAAAAGTCTGCCGTCCGCCGAATACATATCAAGCCGGAAATCGCCCTGTGAATCTTCGGTTTTGTGATAAACCGCCAAAACCCTCTGTTTATTTGGCGATGTGATTGATTTATCAAGAAGTTCCTGCGGACGATTTTGGTCAAAATCATTTTGCACCGCCGGATTTCTTTCCTGCGACTGCACATTTTCATCGGTCAAAGTCGGCGCGGGAACGTCGGATTCGAGCCGAAAATTTAACCGCGTCGCGGCAACGTCGCGCAGAGTTTGTGGCGCAACCGTTTGTTTATTCTCGACAACGATTTTCTGGCAGCCGAAAACCAATAAAACGAGCGCGAATAAAGGAATTTTTACAAATTTTCGTTGAAACATAATCCTCAATTGGAGCCGGACGGCTCGTCCGCTTTCGAGCGCAGAAAGCGCGAGAAAATCTCCGCGTTAAAGTATCATTTTAGTAAAATGAAATTTGCAACTGCGCTTTGCTCGTTCGCGGACGAGCCGTCCGCGCTCCGACTTATTCCAAATCCGCTAATAAATACTGTTTGTAAAGCCGTTTTTGATCGTCCGACGGATTTTCGACCGGCACGATTGAATAATTTTGATTCGACTGTTCGCCGAGCGTGATTTCGAGTTCGCGCAAAACATCGAAGCGGAAAATCGTCAATTTCACTTTGTCGCCCGGTTTTAACTGGCTCAAATAACCGGTGAGAAAAGATAAACTGGCGCGATTTCCGTCAATCGCCACGATTTCATCTGACGTATTCAAACCTTGCTGATAAGCCGGCGTGTCCGAAGGAAGCGCACGAACCGTCAATTTTCCCTCCGTTTCCACGAGATTTGCGCCGAGATACGCTTGTTTTTTGCTGTTCCCTTCGACGACGAGCTTTAATCCGATGCCGTTCAAAATCGAATCGTAATCAATTTCCGCCGTTCCGCGCACATATTTGTCAAAAAATTCTTCGAGCGATTTTCCAGCCATCATTTCCGAAATTTTCTGATAATCGGCGGGCGCGTAATTCCTGTTTTTTTTGTAAAATTCGTTGTACAAATAACGCATCACGTCGTCCAAAGATTTCGCGCCGTTTGAATCTTTGCGAATTTCAATGTCGAGCAAAAAGTTGACGAGTTCGCCCTTGTCGTAATACGAGATTTGATTGTTGATCGAATTTTCATCCTGTCTGTAATACTTGATCCACGCGTCAAAACTCGCATCTTCGAGCGAAGTTTCAAATCTGCCCGGACGATTTTGCAGAGCTTTAATGACGGAAACTTTCGTGTCGAGAAAATCCTTACTGCTGATTAAATTCGCGCGGCGCAGTAAAACCGCTTCGTAATAAGCTGTTCCGCCTTCGGCAATCCACAGATTGCGCGTGTAATTTTCGGTTTCATAATCAAACGGTCCGAGCGCGTCGGGACGAATTCGTTTGACGTTCCACAAATGGAAATATTCGTGCGCCACCAAATTTAAAAACGCTTTGTAACGCGCTTCGGGTTTGAAACCCAATCGCTGCCATTGCAGCGCGGTCGAATTCAAATGTTCGAGACCGCCGCCGCCGCGCAGATTCAAAATAAATGTGTAATTTTTATAAGGAAGTTCGCCGAAAATCGCTTTCGCCTGTTCGACGATTTTCGCCGTGTCCTGAGCGATTTTTTTCGTGTCGTAATTTCCGTCGCCTTCGATAATAAAACGATGCGGAATGCCGTTAACCGTAAACGGAACTTCCGTGTAATTGCCGACTTCAAACGGCGAATCGTATAAAATATCGAAGTTTTCAGCGCGGAAAGTGTTTCCCTGTCCGTCAACCTTCGGCAAACCCGTCGCCACTTTCCAATCGCCGAACGGGACGACTTTCACCGTCGAAGCCGCCTGCAAATTATCCTTCGGAAACATCAAAACGGCGGCGTTGGTAAAAAAGGCGTGATCGGAATTTAATTCGTTGGTGCGAACCGTCAATTCGTTCGCGTAAACATTATATTTAACAACAAGTTCATTCGCGCCTTTAGTGTCAATTTGCCACGTATTTTTATTAATCTTACGCCACATCAAATCATTTCCGGCGGCGTTTTGAACGGCAAAATCCTGAATGTGCCGCGCATATTCACGAATCAAATACGAACCCGGTGTCCAAACCGGCATTTTTATTTCGGTTTGCGCGGGCAAATTCGCCGCTTTCAGCCGCATTTCGACTTCCAAAAGATGCGTATAAGGTTTCGACATCGAAACCGTGTAACTGATTTCCGGCGCGGCGGTTTTTGTTTCAACCGTCATCGCGGTCGTTTTTTGATTTTTGTTTTTTTTGCCCTGGGCAGATGTTTCCTGATACATAGAAAAAATCAGTGCGATAAATAAAATTACTAAAATTTTTGAATTAAATGTTTTTTTCAGCATTTTTGCAGGCGTTGTTTGACTTGACATAAATTAAATTTTACACCAAAAAGCGCAAATTGTGATAGCGAAGGTTTAGAAAACTATTCTGAAAATAAAACTTGTTAAATTTGCAGTGAAATTTTTATGTGTTCGCCGAAAACAATTTCAGTTCTTCAGATTCATTCGGCACTTTGATCAAACGCTCGAATTTGAAATCGAGTTTTTCAAGCAGTTTTTGCGAACTCTCGTTATTTTTCGTCGTGATGGCAAGAACGCGCTTCAGATTCAGAACATCTTTGCCGTATTTCATCATCGCGGCGGCAGATTCAAACGCATAACCTTTTTTTTCGAACTGTGGCAAAAACGCAAAACCGATGTCCGCATCAGGCAGAAAATCACGCTTAACGAATCCGCAAAATCCAATCGGCGCGTTGTTTTCTTTAAGTTCGACGATATAAAGACCAAAACCGAAATCACGATAGCTTTGCCGGTAACGATTTTCGATAACTTCCCGCGCCTTTGCCAAAGTTTTTATATGACGATTGCCGATATATTTGATAAACGTCGGTTGATTAAGCAAATCAAGAATAAATGCGGCATCGGTTTCGACGATTTCACGAAGAATCGTGCGCTTTGTTTCAAGTATTTTCACGATATTTTATTTATAAACATCTTTCCAAATTAAATATATGAAAAAAGCAAGGTCGAAATATTTAACGCAAGCCGCAAAGTCGCCAAGCCACAAAGATTTTTGCAAATCTGTCAATTTTACTCAGTCCGGTTTCTGCAAAAACAACTATTAAATGGATATAATTTATAAAAATACTTAGCGGCTTTGCAGTTATGCGACTTTGCGTTAAATATTTCTTTATTCTTATTTATGAACGATATTTAATTTTGAAATTCGGCAACAACCGGCGTGTGATCGCTGGGGCGTTCCCAACCGCGCGGTTCTTTGTCAATCCAACAGCCAACGCATTTCGCCGCTAAAGATTTTGAAGTCCAAATATGGTCAATTCGCAAACCTTGATTTTTGGGAAACGCGCCTTCGCGGTAATTCCACCACGAAAATTCCTGTAAATCATTATTTTGCCGGCGAAAAACGTCAACAAATCCCCATTGTTTGACGTGGTGCATCGCGGCGCGTTCGGGTTTTGAAAAATGCAGTTTGCCTTCCCACGCTTTGACATCCCAAACATCGAGTTCGTCGGGCGCGACGTTGAAATCACCGCAAAGCAGAACATCGCCGCCCGAATCACAGGTTTCGTCAAACATTTTCCGCAATCTTTGCAGCCAATCAAGTTTAAATTTAAATTTGTCCGTCCAAAGTTCCGTGCCGTTCGGAATGTATGTGTTGACGATTCTCACATTGTTTATCGTCGCGGCAATCAGACGTTTCGGCGCGTCGAGTTCGTCGTCGTGAAAGTTTTTCTGCACGTTTTTGAGTTTGTGTTTGGATAAAATCGCCACGCCGTTATAAGATTTTTGTCCCATAAACGCGGCTTTATAACCGGCATTTTCGATTTCTGCGAGCGGGAATTTTTCGTCAACCGTTTTCGTTTCCTGCAAACACAAAACGTCTATGTCGTGCGTTTTCAGCCAGTTTAAGACTTGTTCCAAACGGACGGCGATTGAGTTTACATTCCACGTGGCGATTTTCATAATTTTAAGAATAAAATTTTCCCGTAAAGGCACAAAGAGCGCAAAGTTAAAATTGAATTTAACTTTTTAATTCTTCTTTGCGTCCTTTGCGCCTTTGCGGGAAAAACCCTTCACCGAATTTCTCTCCCAAAAAACGCCGCCCGAAAAACCCTGAATCGTTTTATCATTTTCAGCCAAAGCAAGCCGTTTTTCCGTTAAAAGGCAATAATTTTCGTCCGCTTCAATGCCGACGAAATTACGGTTTAACTTTTTAGCGACAACAGCAGTCGTTCCGCTTCCGGCAAACGGATCGAGAATTAAATCGTTTTCAATTGTCGAAGCCAAAATGATTTTCGCCAGAAGTTTTTCCGGTTTCTGTGTCGGATGCGGCGTGTTTTCGGGCATTGACCAGAATGGAACGGTCAAATCAGTCCATAAATTCGACGGATGCGTTAAACGATAATTTCCATTTTCGCTCTTTTTCCAATCTTTCGGTTCGCCGTTTTCCGTGTAAGGCGCGAGAACTTTGCGCTTTGTTTTCACCGCGTCGAGATTGAAAGTGAATTCGTCTGAAACTGTAAAAAACCAAATATCTTCCGCCGCGTTTTTCCAATTCGTCTTTGCGCCGCGACCTTTTTCGCGTTCCCAGGTGATGCGGTTTCGCAAAATAAAATACCTCATTCCGACGCGCTGAATCGCCGAAGCCGAACGCCAATCGCCGCAAATGTAAATCGAAGCCGTTTTTTTTAACAGTTTCGCGCAATCTTTCAGCCACGATTCGAGCCAGATTTCATATTCGTCCAAAGAAGTTTGCCGAAACGAATTCGCGCCGAAATTTTTCGTCAAATTATAAGGCGGATCGGCAAACAGCAAATCGAATTTCTTGGCGGGCAGATGATTTATAACTTCAAACGCATTGCCGCAAATTGTCTTATTACTAATACCGGAAAAATCCGTGTCGCCGTCAAAATAAATGATGCGTTTGCGGTAAATTTCAGATTCTTCATCCGATAATTCAAGCGTCCGGTTGCGCGGCGCACGTTTTTTTTGTTTGATTTCCGTCATTTGTAAAACTAGGATTCGATGACGATTTTAACATGCTGAACGCCTTCTTTCACATCAACTTCGACGACGCGCGGTTCAACGCTTTTCGGAATAACCGTAATCGAGCCGTCGCGTTCGAGATAAGCAGATTTTATTTTGTCCGGCGATTCGACATTGGCTTTTTGCCGAAGTGCCTGAAGCAAATCGTTTTCGCCGAGTTTGCTTTTCCGCATCGCGTCTTCGTCAATCTTGCCGTCTTTTAACAATTGCCGTTCGGAACTTTTTATTGTGTTGCCGGTATCAAAATAGTATGTGATAACGGCAATTATCCAATGAATCCCGACGAGCGTCGCAACGATAAAAATCATATTGACCAATGTTACCGCGCCGCTTATCGTGCGGCTCATAATCGAGCCGACAACGAAGCCGAGCAGAATATCAAACGTCGTATAACCGCCAAGAAAACGGCGTTTTCCGATGCGAATCAGCAGAAGCGCGACGAGATAGACGACGATGACGCGCGGAATCATCTGCCACGTTGACATCACCGGATTGATTTCGTTCATCCCGATTCCCGAACTGAATATTTCCCACAAATTTTGCAGCATAATTTTCTCCGAAAAATTTTCCGGGACAATTTTCCTGTTAATTATAACGATTTGTCTGTCAATCGAGCGACAGCAACGCAACTTTTGGAAAGATTATTCGCTTGACAAAAGCAGAGCGAGAAGCGCGACGCGTTTTGGAATATCGTCAATAAAAATATGCTCTTCAAGTGTGTGTGCGCCGCCGCCGGCAATGCCCAAACCGTCCAAAACCGGAACGCCGAGCGCGGCGACAAAATTCCCGTCCGACGCGCCGCCGACCTGTGCTTCGCCGAGTTCGTAATCGAAATCCGCCGCTAAATTTTTCGCCTTTTCAAAAAGTTTGACGACATTTTCCGTTCGTTCCAGCGGCGGACGATTGATCGCGCCTTCGATTTCAATTTTTACGCGGTCGTCGGTTGATTTCAGATTTCTGATTTTGTTTTCGATTCTTTCCGCCTCGCTAATTGAAGTAAAACGCACGTCAATTTCGCAGCTCGCGTATTCGGGAATCACGTTTGAAGTCGTGCCGCCCGAAATCGTGCAGACATTGGCAGTCGTGCCGTTTGCCAAATCATTCAATTCGTGAATTTTCGGAATTTGACGCGAAATTTCCAGAATCGCCGACGCGCCTTTTTCCGGTTCTAGTCCGGCGTGTGCCGGAACGCCGTGAGTTTTAAGCTGAAACATTCCCGTTCCCTTGCGTCCGGTTTTGACTTTGCCGTTCGCCGAAGGCTCGCAAACCAGACAGAATTCGGCACGTTTCGCTTCGCGTTCGACCAATTCGCGTCCCGTCGGACTTCCGATTTCTTCATCGCAGGAAAGCAAAATTGTAAGCGGTCTCGGCGGTTTGACATTGAATTTCGTAAAGGCTTTCAAAACTTCCAAAACAATAATAATATTGGCTTTCATATCGAAAATTCCGCAGCCGTAAAATTTATTGCCTTCGATGCGCGTCGGATTTTGCTTTTTTGTTTTTCGCGGATGAACGGTATCGGTGTGTCCCAAAATCAAAATTGGTTTTTCGCTTGATTGGAAAGAGCGAATAATCAAATGTTCGCCTAAATTTTCGGAAAAAACTTTTTCGATTTTGAAGTCAGATGAAATTTTAAAAAATTCTTTTTCAAGAAAATCAACAACGGCGCGGCTTCCGGCAATATCACGCGAAGGCGATTCGATTTCGACAATTTCCCGAATCGAATTTAAAGCATTGTCCTGATTGCTCCGAAAATAGTCTAGAAACTCGTAGGCTTGCATAATTAGCGATATTTTTTGAAAAAAGTGGTGCGGACGAATGGAATCGAACCATCACGGGATTGCTCCCACGGGCTTCTGAGACCCGCGCGTCTACCAGTTCCGCCACGTCCGCGTGAAAAGGTAAATGTGATGATACGAATTTACGGGCGAAAGTTCAAGAAACGCTTGTGGTTTATCTTTTTTACCGCGAAATTTGTTATATTTAAATTGATGCAAAACGCTCAAATAAAAAATTATCTCGGCGAAAATCTGGCGGAAGTTCAGCAAAAGATTGACAAAGCGGCGCGGAAAGTCGGCAGAAATTCAGAAGATGTAAAACTCATTGCCGTTAGCAAAACACATCCGGTTGAGATATTAAATGAAGCAATCGAAGCGGGCGCGAAGATTTTCGGCGAAAACAGAGTGCAGGAAGCCGAAGAAAAAATCTATTTAATCAAAAATGAAATAATTGAGTGGCATTTGATCGGACATCTCCAAAAGAACAAAGCGCGGAAAGCCGTGCAGCTTTTTGACGTGATTCATACGCTTGATTCTGTTGAACTTGCCGAACGCCTTGAACGTATTTGTCAGGAAGAAGAAGTGCAAAGTTTGTCGGTTTTGATTCAAGTTGATTTGGCAAAAGAGGCGACAAAAAACGGCATCGAAGAAAAAGATTTGCCGGAATTAGTTGCATTTTTGCAAACTTGTGATTGTTTGAAGTTTACAGGTTTTATGATAATTCCGCCGTTTTTTGAAGATGAGGAAAATGTGCGACCCTTTTTTAGAAAATTGCGCGAAATCCGCGATAAGATTTTGCCGAACGGCGAACTTTCGATGGGAATGAGCCGCGATTTTGAAGTTGCCGTCGAAGAAGGCGCGACGCTCGTCAGAGTCGGCACGGCGATTTTCGGCGCGAGAGAAAATTATTAACCGCAGATTTTGAAATTTGAAAACAAATTTATGCTAAGAGATATTTACCCGTATATTAGTTTAACTTTTACAATAGCTTTTGCCATTTTTGCTTTGCTGATGATTTTGCGTCTAATTTTTAATTATTCAGATCCGAATCCGTTTGGCAAAGTCGGCAGGTTTTCTTATCAATTAAAAAAACGAACGGACAAATTTGTTTATCCGGCGGCGAGATTTCTGGCGAATTTTCGCGTCAATACAAAATTTGCGCCACTTTTGACACTTATTATTGCCGGAGTTTTTACATATTTCGCGTTGGGAATTATTCAAAATACATTTTTTATCATTGACGGTTTGGCGGCGGCACTTGCGGCGAACGATGCGAAAGCATTGATCGGATTTGCACTTTACGGGTTGATCAGCGTCTATATTTTGTTCATTTTTATTCGCTTTATTTCGATGTGGTTTGTCTTTACGCGCAACACTTTTCTCGGTTTTGTTCAGCGCGTCACCGATCCGGTTTTGATTCCGCTGCGGCGTATGATTCCGCCGATTGGAATGTTTGACATTTCGGCGATGATTCTACTGCTTCTGCTCGGATTTTTGCAGACGATTATCTTGCGGATGTTTGTTTATTAGCATTAAATTCACACAAAAAGACGATTCGGTAATGTTTAATGTGCGCGTCGTGCCGCGAGCGTCGAAAAGCGAAGTTGTCGGCGAATTGGGCGGCGCGTTGAAAATCAGAATCGCCGCGCCGCCGACCGGCGGCGCAGCAAACGCCGAATTGATAAAAGTTTTGGCGAAAAAATTCAAAGTTTCAAAAAGCGCGGTTGAAATTCTCAAAGGACAAACTTCAAAATTAAAACAGGTGAAAATTTCAGACGCGAAAAGCGAAAAACTCGCCGCGATTTTGCGGAGAGAAAATTAGCGTGATATATTCAAACCTTTCAACTTAGACCAATAAAATAAAGGAAAATTATAAAATGTCAGGACACTCGAAGTGGCACACTATCAAACATAAAAAAGGCGCGTTGGATGCGAAACGCGGAAAGATTTTTACAAAGCTGATTAAAGAAATCACGGTGGCGGCGCGAACCGGCGGCGGCGATGAAGCGGCAAACGCGCGGCTTCGTAAAGCGGTTTCGGACGCGAAAGGGCAGAATATGCCGAATGACACGATTGACCGCGCCGTCAAACGCGGCACGGGCGAACTCGAAGGCGTAAATTATGAGGAAATTACTTACGAAGGCTACGGCATCGGCGGCGTGGCGATGCTGGTCGAAACAATGACCGACAACCGCAATCGAACGGTTGCCGAACTTCGTCATCTGTTTTCAAAAAACGGCGGAAATCTGGGCGAAGCCGGCTCAGTCGCGTGGTTATTTGATAAAAAAGGCTTGATAATTGTTGATAAAGAAGCGAAAAGCGAAGATGAACTTTTTGAAATCGCCCTCGAAGCCGGCGCGGAAGATTTGCAGGACGAAGGCGATGTTTTTGAAATCCACACTTCGCCGGAAAATTACGACGCGGTTGACGAGGCGATAAAAAAAGCCGGAATCGAACCGCAAGCCTCCGAGCTTTCGATGATTCCGCAAAACTACATCAAACTCGAAGGCGACGACGCGAAAAAAATGCTCAAACTCTACGAAGCCGTCGAAGATAATGACGACGTGCAAAACCTTTACGCAAATTTTGATATTGACGAAAGCGAGATGGAATGAAAAAAGAGGTCAGATGTCAGACTTAAAGATTATGAATGCTTATTGAAGCCGATTCCGAAACTAACATCTGACATCGAACATCTGACATCTATTATATCTATGGAAAGATGCCGAGTTCGCCGTAACACACTGCGATTTTGTTTATCGCGTTGATAAAAGCGGCGGTTCGCAAAGTTCCGGCTTCTTTTTTCTGCTTTAGGATTTCACGAATCTCCTGGTAAGCGACGACCATCGTTTCTTCCAAACCGGAATAGACGAGTTCGGATTCGTCCGCGCCGTGGGCGACTTGTTTGCGTTCTTCATCCGATAAACTTCTGCCCGTTTCCTTTTCGACGAGTTTTAGAATCTGGTCAAAAGCATTTTGCTCAAAGCGTTTTTCGATTCTGCCGAAACGAACGTGCGACAAATTTTTGAGCCATTCAAAATACGAAACCGTTACGCCGCCCGCATTCAGATAAAGATCAGGAACAACTAAAATTTCTTTTTTCTCTAAAATATCTTCGGCGGCGGCGGTAATCGGACCGTTTGCGCCTTCGCCAATGATTTTCGCTTTAATGCGCGGCGCGTTTTCGCTGGTGATGACATTTTCGAGCGCGGCGGGAATCAAAATATCGCATTCGAGTTCGAGCGCGTCTTCGCGGCGTTCGAGATTTTTCGCGTTCGGAAAATCCAAAATCGAACCCGTCTGTTTGCGATGGCGCATTAAATCTTCCAAATCAATGCCGTCCGGGTTGTAAATCGCTCCTTCGTATTCGGCAAAACCGACGATTCTTGCCCCGCCTTCCTGACAAAATTTCGCCGCGTGATAACCGACGTTTCCCAAACCCTGCACGACAACCGATTTATTTTCAATTCCCTTTTCCAAACCGAGTTCCTTCATATCTTCGGCGTTGTCGCAAGCCTCGCGCAAACCGTAATAAACGCCCAAGCCGGTCGCTTCGTTGCGCCCGCGAATGCCGCCCTGCGAAACGGATTTGCCGGTTACACACCCCAAAGCGTCAATTTGTTCGGGATGAAAAGCCAGATATGTGTCGGCGATCCACGCCATTTCACGCGCTCCCGTGCCGTAATCGGGCGCGGGAACATCAACCGCCGGACCGATAAAGTTTTTCCTTATCAATTCCGCCGTGTAACGCCGCGTAACCTGTTCGAGTTCGTCGCGTGAATAATTTTTCGGGTTAATTTTTATCGCACCCTTCGCGCCGCCGAACGGCACGTCAACAATCGCGCATTTATATGTCATCAAAGAAGCCAAAGCGACAACTTCGGCTTCGCTGGCTTCTTCCGAATAACGAATTCCGCCTTTAACCGGCAGTTTATGGTGACTGTGTTCGGCACGCCATGCCGTCATCGTTTCGTATCCGTCGCCTTTTCTGATCGGAAACTTAAACGAATAGATGCTGTTGCACATTTTTATCTGTTTCAGCAAACCTTCGTGATGTCCGGTCAAAGCGGCGGCTTTGTCGAAATATTGTCCTACGCTCGCCAAAAATTTTTGTCCCTGCTGCTCCGCATTCATAAGTGTTTTTTCCTTTTTGATTAAAATAAATAAAGCAAAGTTACAATAACGTAACATTTTATTCTTAACAGGAAAAGTTTCGTCAATTTTGAAATTGTTTAATAAATAGTGTGAAGCAATAAATACCGATGGAAAAATTAATGAAGAAAAACTTGAAAATTGACGGATATTTTTCTTAATCATAAAATTATAAAAATTAAGCATTTGATTAAAATAAAAAATCAACGATAATTCTTGACAGGAACTTAAAAATAATCGTAAGATGCTTGTTAATTAGTTGAAACAGCCTAAAACGAAATTCGGGCGCGGAAAATTTTTCCACAATAAGATGTGTTTAAGATTAAGCACTTTCCCCAAAAAGTTTCTAACTAATATGATGCGCGGAGATATTTAAAACCAGTAGGACGGTCAAAAAAATCTAAATTTTCGCGTTTAATCAAAGAAATTCCAAATTAAAAAGTTTTTGCCAACTTTTTTGGCAGATATGGATATTTATGTGTCTTAAAATCCACAGAATAATACGCCGAAAAATTGTAATAGTTCTTTGAATGTGCCTAAATCAAAAGCCGAAAATTTACATAGACCTGTTCTGTTGGCAGAAACAGTTGAACTTTTGAAGCCGCTGACGGATGGAATTGTTGTTGACGCGACGCTTGGTTTGGGCGGACATTCCGCAGCGATTTTGGCAAATTTTGATAAAACAATCGTCGTTGGAATTGATCAGGATGCCGAAGCGATTGATTTTGCAAAGGAAAGACTTGAAAAATTCGGTGAAAGAATTACGATTTTTCAGGCGAACTTTTCCGACATTAAAAAAGTTTTGAGCGACGCAAAAATTGAAAAAGTTGACGGAATTTTGGCTGATTTGGGAGTTTCGTCATTGCAATTCGACAGCGAAACGCGCGGATTTAGTTTTCGGTTTGACGCGCCTTTAGATATGCGAATGAATGCGGATTCAGATACGGAAACCGCCGCCGAATTGCTGGAAACGCTGTCGGAATTTGAAATCGCGCGAATTATTTACGAATACGGCGAGGAAAGATTTTCGCGGCGCATCGCGCGGAGAATTATTGAACGAAGAGAACGCGGCGAACCTGTCAAAACGACGAAGGAATTAGCCGAATTGGTTGAAAGATCAGTCAAACGCAACAAGAGAGACAAAATTCATCCGGCGACGCGCACGTTTCAGGCTTTGCGAATCGCCGTCAACCGCGAGCTTGAAATTTTAGAGCAGTTTATTCGAGATTCAGTTGATATTTTGAAAAAAGACGGACGACTTGCAATCATAACTTTTCATTCTTTGGAAGACAGAATTGTAAAGCAAACCTTCCAAAAACTTGCCGGAAAATGTTTTTGTCCGCCGCGAATGCCGCAATGTATGTGCGGCGCGACGAAGGAAATTGAAATTTTGACGCGCAAACCGATTGTGGCGAACGAAGCGGAAACGGAAGAAAATCCACGCGCCCGAAGCGGAAAACTTCGCGTTTGTTTGAAGTTGAATTGATTATAGATTTTTAGGAAAATTATGAATCGCAAAAAAATAACTCCCAAAAAACCGATTAAAAAATCCAACCGTGAAAGCGAACCGCTTCCGCTTCGCTACGTCCTTCTGACGCTGACTTGCGGATTGATTTTGGTCGTCGGCTTTTTCTTTGCCGCCCGCCAGCATTTTTCTTCGATAGATTACGGCATCAAGAATTCCAAACTGAAAAAACAGGTCGAAGAACTCGAAACCGACAAACGCCAACTAATTTTAGCCAAAGAAATCGCGCTGACACCCGGTGAAATCAAAAAAGCCGCGCAAAAAATCGGCTTGACGATGATGACGGCGAGCAATATCGAAGTTTTTCGACCGAACGGCGACGCGCAGGAAAAGCCTAAAGCTGAAAAAAATGATAATTCAACATTTAAGCAAACCGCTTCTGAAAAGGTTGCTGATATGAAACCGGAAACGAAAAAACCGGAGAAGATAGAAAAGAAAATGCCGGAAGTAAAAGTTGAAAAAGAAAAATCTCCCGTAAAAACGGCGAAAAAATGAAATGTTAAGGCGGAAATTCGCAATTACGTCGCGCGAGTTTTCGCAATTTGATAAGAAATGGCAAAACGCACGAAGAAAATCAAAAAGAAAAATCCGGCGCAGACGGCATTTACGCGATTTATGCTGATCGTCGCATTTTTTATTTTGTGGATTGGCGGAATCAGCGTCCGACTCGTGCATTTGCAGGTCAATCAAAGCGATTGGCTGCGAAGTCAAGCGTTAAATCAGCGGCGCGATCAAGTCAAGAGTCGGCAGCTT
Source organism: Pyrinomonadales bacterium (assembly GCA_038232235.1). GTDB lineage: Bacteria > Acidobacteriota > Blastocatellia > Pyrinomonadales > Pyrinomonadaceae. Next base: position 55,335 of record JBBSIE010000008.1, read on the forward strand.
CGCGGGACCATTTACGACCGAACGGAGCGCACTCTGGCGATGAGCGTCAATTTAAAGTCGCTGTATGCCGATCCCGCAGAGATTAATGATGTGGAAAAAACCGCCAAAGAAGTCGCCGCCGTTTTGAAAATCAAACCGAATGATATTTTGAAAAGTCTGCGTGAAGGCAAGGAAAATAACAAAAGATTCGTCTGGCTGGCGCGGACATTGGACGAAAATGCGGCGCAGAAAGTAAATGATGTTTTAAGAGATTCGGAAATCAGAAAATTTGACGAGCCGAGATTTACCGGACTTCACTGGCGCGAAGAACAAAAACGCAGTTACCCGTATAAATCTCTGGCGGCGCAGGTAATCGGTTTCAGCAACGCTGAAGATGTCGGACAAGCGGGAATCGAGCAGTCGAAAGAAGACATTTTGCGCGGCACGGTAGTCAAAGGCTGGCAAGATAGAGATCGTTTGGGCAGAGTTTATGACCAATCGGAAATCGAGCGCGACCCGCCGAACGATATAGTTTTAACTCTGAGCAGTTCGATTCAATATAAAGTTGAACAGGCACTTGAAAGCGGCGTTAAATCGTCAAATGCCAAATCCGGTCTGGCAATCGTGCTTGACCCGAAAACCGGCGAAGTTTTGGCGTTGGCGAATTATCCGACTTTTGACCCGAACGAATTCAGCAAATACGCGCCGGAAAGTTACACAAATAAAGCACTGCAATATGTTTACGCGCCCGGTTCGGTTTTCAAAGTTATCACTTACAGCGGCGCATTGCAGGAAAATCAAATCGAACCTGACGGTCAAATTGATTGCCGAAAAGGTTTTATTGAAGTCGGCGGACATCGTTTTAACGATCCGCACGCGACGAAAGTTATGTCTTATAGCGAGGCGTTAGCCATTTCGAGCAATTATGCGGCGATAAAAACCGCGCTCGGACTTGGCAAAGATAAATTTTACGGCTATGCTCGAAAATTTGGTTTTGGTGCGCCGACGGGCATCGAACTTCCGGGCGAAGTGCGCGGACAGCTTCGTTCGCCCGAAACCTGGAACGGCGACTCTTTAGCATCAATGGCAATCGGCTACGAAGTCGGCGTAACGGCGTTGCAGGCGGCGACGGCGTATGCGGCGATTGCCAATGACGGCGTGAGAATTCAGCCGCATATTATTAAGGAAATCCGGCAAGCCGACGGGAAAGTCGTATCAACGACAGAGCCGGAAAAAACGCAGGTTTTGAGCGCGGAAAATGCGCGTAATTTGCGTGGAATGCTGCAAAAAGTCGTCTTAAAAGGAACTGCTAAACGGGCGCAACTCAACGGATATACGTCGGCGGGAAAAACGGGAACGGCGTGGAAATACGATCCGAAAATCAAGAAATATAACGCGGCGAAATATGTTTCGTCATTTATCGGATTTGCGCCGGCGGATAATCCGGCAGTCGTGATTGCGGTCGTGATGGACGAGCCGAGCGGCGGAGCGCGTGACGGCGGACAGGTTTCCGCGCCGGTTTTTCGTGAAATCGCCGAAGCCGTTTTGCCCGAATTAAATGTTGTGCCGGATGGAACTATCAAGCAGCAAGTTTTGACGGCGGAAAATATTCCGGTTGAAGTCGAAGCCGCGCCGACTGAGGTTCAAACGGAAAATATTTTAGCCGACAAGGAAAAAGTTCCGACCGTTGAAAAAAAACCGGAAGCAGCGAAGAAAGAAAAAGAAATAAACAAAGAAACAAAATCACCGGACAAAGAAAAAAAAACAGTCAAACCGAAAACGGAAATTTTAGGCGACGAAAAGAAAAATAAATCGAGCGAAAGGACGAAACAAAAAACTTGAAACTTGTCGATGCGATAAAATTTATGAACGCCGATGCGTCAAAACTTAATCCCGCTTTGCTAAACCGGCAAGTCAATTCGTTTGCGATTGACTCCCGCGAAGTCAAAGCGGGTGAAGTGTTTTTCGCGCTTTCGCAGCCTGAATATAAAAACAACTGTTTTAACGGCGATTTTGAAGACGCACACAAATATATTCCGTCGGCGTTTGAAAAATGCGCGGTCGCTTGCGTGGCGCGTCCCGACAGATTTGCGGAACACAAAGAGATTTTAGAAAGATTTCAAGACCGTTTGATTTTTGTTGACGATGCAATTTTAGCGTTTCAAAATCTCGCGCATAATGTTTATCTGCAATGGAATAAACCGGTAGTGGCAATTACCGGAAGCGCGGGAAAAACGACGGCAAAAGAGTTGACAGCGCACGTTTTGCAAAGTTCGGGCAAAAAAGTTTTGCGGAACATAAAAAATTACAACAACGGACTCGGTTTGCCGATTACGGTTTTGAATCTGGCAAAAGACGATTCTTACGACGTTGCAGTTTTGGAAATGGGAATGTCCACGCCGAACAACGAAATCGCGCGTTTGTGCCGCATTACGCCGCCGGATGTCGCCGTCGAACTGAATGTTTTGCTGGTTCACGTCGAACATCTCGGTTCGATTGAAAATGTCGCAAAGGCGAAAGCCGAACTAATTGAAGGAATGAGACCGGAAGGCGCAGCGATTTTGAACGCGGACGATTTCCGCGTTTTGGCAATGCGCGATTTGCACAAAGGCAAAACGATAACTTTTGGAATCGAAAACGAAGCCGATGTAACAGCAGAAGATATTGAAATGAAGCGGTTCGGTGAAACGAGATTTGTTTTGAACATTCCGAACGGCACAGCCGAAGTTTCGATGCAACTTTCAGGAAAACACAATGTTTTAAACGCGCTGTCGGCTGCTGCCGTCGGTTTTTCGTTTGGAATGTCGGCGCGGGAAATCGCCGCCGCGCTGAAAACGATCACGCCACCGCCGCAACGCAGTGAAGTTTTGCATTTTTTGGAAGGTTTCACGATTATTAACGATTCGTACAACTCGAATCCAGCCGCGCTTTTGGGAATGGTTAAAACTCTGGTTGAAGGCAGACGAGACGCGAAAAGATTGATTGTCGTCGCAGGCGAAATGCTCGAACTCGGCGCGGATGAAAAAGAAATTCATCGGGAAGTCGGAGAAAAATTAGCGAACAGCGGCATAGATTTTTTAGTCGGCGTTCGCGGCTTGGCAAGAGAAATGACGGAAAGCGCGAAAAATTTCGACTTGAATAAAACGAAATTTTTTGATAGCTCGGCGGAAGCCGGAGCGTTTTTGGCGAACGAATTGAAAACAGGTGATTTAGTTTTAGTGAAAGGTTCGCGCGGCGTACGGACTGAGATTGTTATTGACAAATTGATGGAAAAATTTGAATTGGAAAAGTGAATTTTTAAGGTGAGCGCAAATTTTTTTACAAAAATGGAATTTGAAACGTAAGCAAAAATGACGGATAAAGGACAGCGGACTAATACAAAATCCGAAATCCGAAACAAAAAACCGAACTGATGCTTTATTACCTTTTATATCAAATCGCTTTTAAACAATACGGCGCGGGCAGCGAATCGTATTTTTACAAAGGTTTGAATGTTTTCCAATACGTTACATTTCGCACAGCGTGGGCGACGATTACCGCGCTGTTAATTTCGCTTCTGTTCGGCGGAAAAGTTATCAAAAAACTGACTGCGCTGAAATACGGACAGGAAATCCGCGAAGAACTGTCAATAGAACATCAGGCGAAAAAAGGAACGCCGACGATGGGCGGCGTGTTAATAATCGGCGCGGTTTTTGTTTCGACGCTGCTGTGGGCGCGGATTGACAGTCTTTATTTGTGGCTGGCACTTATTTCAACGGCGTGTTTTGCCGCAATCGGTTTTGCCGATGATTATATAAAAATTGTCAAAAAGCGCAGTTTGGGACTGACGGAAAAACAAAAACTTTTGTTCCAACTGCTTACGGCAATTTTAATTTGGGCGGTTCTTTGGTATTTCGCAAATTATCCGTGGAATGTCAGTATTCCGTTCTTAAAAGCGACGGCGCAGACCGATCCGGCAATCAGCGTCAGCTATGTCGGACCGATAATTTATTTGATATTTATCATTTTTATTCTGTTGGGATCGTCAAACGCCGTGAATTTGACGGACGGAATGGACGGTTTGGCAACCAGCGTTACGTTTATCGCAATGTCGGCTCTGACGGCTTTGACTTATGTTTCGAGCGACAAGCGTTGGGCAGATTATCTGGACATCACGCACAAGCCGGAGGCGGCGGACTTGACGGTTTTTTGCGGCGCGATGGTCGGCGCATCGCTCGGTTTTTTGTGGTATAACGCACCGCCCGCCGAAATTTTTATGGGCGATGTCGGCAGTTTGGCAATCGGCGGCGCGCTCGGCACAATAGCTATTTTGACAAAACAGGAATTTCTTCTGCCGTTTATCGGCGGCGTTTTTATTATCGAAGCGGTTTCGGTGATGATGCAAGTTTCGTATTTCAAATTTACGAAAGATGCAAAAACCGGAGTCGGCAAACGAATTTTCCGCCAAGCTCCGATTCATCATCATTTTCAGTTGAAAGGATGGAAAGAGCCGAAAATCGTTTTTCGCTTTGTAATTATTGCGATTTTGTTTGCGTTGTTGAGTTTATCAACTTTGAAATTGCGGTGAATTTTTAACGCAAAGGCGCAGAGTCTTTAAAGTTTTCCTTTGTATTTTTGCTGTTTGGTGACTTTGCGTTGATAAAATGAAAATTGAAGGAAGAAAAACTTTAGTGTTGGGCGCGGGAAAATCCGGCGTAACTTCCGCGAAATTTTTGGCGGAATGCGGCGCGACAGTTGCGCTTCACGACGAAAAGCCTCAAGAAGAATGGACGGACGAGGCACGTTCTTTGAAAAATAAAAATATTGGTTTGATTGATGGACAAATTCCTTCGTGGCTTTTAGATCAGATTGATTTGGTCGTGATTTCTCCGGGCGTTCCGACAAATACGATTCCGGCGCGATATGTTGACCGCAAAGACGGCGAAGTTATTGGAGAAATTGAGTTGGCTTATCGTTTTATGAAAGGTCGCATCGTCGGAATCACGGGTTCAAACGGCAAAACGACGACGACGACTTTGATTGGCGAACTTTTAAAAAATGCCGGAATTCCAACGCAAGTCGGTGGAAATATCGGAACGCCGCTCGTGTCATTGGCGGAAACTTCAACCAACGAAACTTGGACGGTTGTAGAACTTTCTAGTTTTCAGCTTGAAACGATTGTAGATTTCCGTCCGAATGTCGCAATCGCTTTGAACGTAACGCCGAATCATCTTGACCGTTACGATCTTTTTTCGGATTATGCCGCCGCGAAACATCGGATTTTTATGAATCAAACGGCGGACGATTTGGCGGTTTTGAATGCCGACGATGAAATTACGGCAAGTTGGCAAAACGGTTTGAAGGCGCAAATTTCACTTTTCAGTGTGAAAAAAGAATTGGACGAAGGTTTGTTTTTACGAGGGAAAGATTTGGTTTGCCGCGCAAATGGAAAGGAAAAGATTTTGATAACACGCGACGAGATTTTTCTGCGCGGTCTGCACAATGTCGAAAATGTTCTGGCTTCGTTTGCCGCCGGACTTGCTTGCGGCGCGTCGCCGGATTCGATGCGCGAAACGGTCAAAAACTTTAAAGGCGTTGAACATCGCATCGAGTTTGTTACGGAAATTGAAGGCGTGAAATTTTATAACGATTCAAAAGCGACGAGCGTTGATGCAACGCAAAAAGCATTAGAAGCATTGAGCGAAACGGGCGGAAAAACGATTTTGATTCTTGGCGGACGCGGTAAAAACGCGCCGTATTCGCCGCTTGCAGATTTGATTGAAAGGTCTGTTCGCAAAGTAATTACAATCGGTGAAGACGCGGCGAATATTGAAAACCAATTAAAAAATCACGCGGAAATTATTCGGGCAAACGATATGAAAGATGCGGTTGTAAAAAGTTTTGAAGCGGCGGAAAAAGGCGACGCGGTTTTGCTCGCGCCGGCGTGTGCGAGTTTTGATATGTTCAAAAGTTATGAAGAACGCGGTGCGATTTTCAAAAAGGAAGTCAGCAATTTAACGGTGAAAACGCAGAGAAAAGAGGCAAAATGAAAATTTATTTTCTGATAATTTTCATAATTTTCGGTTTTGTTCAAAATCAATGCGACAAAAGTAAAATGTCGAACGTGAATAAATCGGCGAATGCAATAACGATAAATCAAACAACATTTGACCGTTTGCCCGACGGCGTGAAATTGAATGATGAAGTCAGAAAAAATATTTTGAATGATAAAGGCGAAGTCGTTTCATATAAAACAATCACGGTTGAAGAAAAACTGAAAGAACTTGGCGCGAAATATGAAAACGATAAATTAGTTGACCGCAACAGCAAGGAAATTCGCTTTTATACGCCGCTGGTTCGCGGTGCTTCGCAAGGTTTTGAAGAGGACGCAAAACAGCGCGAAAGAGATAAAAGAGAACTTGATGAACTGCAAAGTAAATACACGGTAATTATCTTGTATGTTGATCCGAGAAAAGTTTCGTAAGCAAAAATGGCTAAAAAACTCCGCACAGATTGGTTTTTATTTGCGATTGCCGCGAGCCTCGCGCTATTTGGCGCGATTATGGTTTACAGCGCGTCGGCGATGATTGCCTTGCGCGAAACCGGGGGCGAAAGTCAGATGACATATTTTTACAAACAATTCGGCTTTACGCTGGCGGGTTTGGCTGTAATGTTTTTGATGAGCAAAGTCAGTTATCACTGGTATCAAAACGAATACGTCGTTTACGGAATTCTGGCGGTAACTGTTTTGCTTTTGCTGAGTGTTTTCGGATTTCATTCGATCAACGGAGCGCGTCGCTGGATCCGTTTTCCCGGATTTTCGTTTCAACCTTCGGAAATCGCTAAAATCGCTCTGCCTGTTTTTCTCGCTTATTTTTTGACGAGAAATGAAGAGATAATCGGCGACATAAAAGAAACCGTGATGCCGTGTTTGTTAGTCTTGGGCATTTTAGGCGCGTTGATAATATTTGAGCCGGATTTGGGAACGACAATTGTTTTGTGCGCGATTTTTGTGACGGTTTATTTTGCGGCGGGCGCGAAAATTCTCCATCTGGCGGCAGTCGGCGGAAGTTTATTGTTGATTGGCGTTTGCGCCCTGGTTTTTGCACCGTGGAGAATGGAACGTTTGATGGCATTTCTCGATCCGTTCGCGCATTCGGACGATGCGGGTTATCAAGTCGTGCAGGGACTTTACGCCATCGGTTCGGGCGGAGTTTTCGGGGAAGGTTTTGCCAAAGGGCAGCAGAAACTTTTTTATCTGCCGTATCCGTATTCGGATTTTATCTTCGCCGTCGTCGGTGAAGAATTGGGTTTAATCGGAACTTTAGCTGTCGTGGTTGCCTTCGGATTGCTTCTGTGGCGCGGAGCGCGCGCCGCCTTGCTCGCACCGGACAGATTCGGTCAACTGCTCGGAATGGGAATTATTACCGGAATAATCGTGCAGGCTTTGTTCAATATCAGCGTCGTGATTTCAATTTTGCCTGCTAAAGGCATTCCGCTGCCGTTTATTTCCTACGGCGGGACATCCATCGTTGTCACGCTTTTCGCCATCGGCATTTTGCTGAATATCTCGCAGTTTGCGGGAACTGCTGAAGTTAGGGTTAAAGAATTCGACGTTGGTGAACAACAGCGACGCAGACAACGCAGTAAGACGGGTTTGAAATGAAAATTTTGATTGCCGCAGGCGGAACGGGCGGACATATTTATCCGGGAATTGCAGTGGCGAAAGAAGTTATGCGGCGCAATGAAAATTCCGAAGTGCGGTTTGTCGGAACTTCGCGCGGGCTTGAAACGAAAATTGTTCCGGCAAACGGTTTTGAACTTTCTTTGATAAACAGCGCGGGACTTAAAAGCGTCGGATTGGTTGGAAAAATCAAAGGTTTAATGGTTTTACCAAAGAGTTTTCTAGAAGCGCGGCGTTTGATAAAAGAATTTCAGCCCGATGTAGTAATCGGCGCGGGCGGTTATGTTTCGGGTCCGATTCTTTTAACGGCTAGTTTCTTGAAAATTCCGACGCTCGTGATGGAATCGAACGCGCTGCCGGGTTTTACAAATCGAAAGCTCGCGCCGTTTATCACAAAAGCCGCGCTGACGTTTGATGATGCGGTCAAGTTCTTTGGAAAAAAGGCGGTCGTAACGGGAAATCCGGTGCGAAAGGAGTTTTTTGATATTCAGCCGAAATCGAGAGAAGAAAAAGTCAATCTTTTGATTTTCGGCGGTTCGCAGGGTGCGCGGGCAATAAATAATGCAATGGTCGAAGCATTAAAAAATTTGCCGCACGACAAATTAGAAATCACGCATCAGACCGGCGAAAGCGATTTTGAAGATATTCGGGAATCATATAATCGCGCAGGTTGGGGCGATGTCGCCGAAGTTAAACCGTATATTTCAAATATGGTTGACGAATTTGCCAAAAGCGATTTGATAATTTGCAGAGCGGGCGCGACAAGCTGTGCGGAAATCGCCGCCGGCGGAAAAGCCGCGATTATGATTCCGCTGCCGACTGCCGCCGACGATCATCAACGAAAAAACGCCGAAGCATTACAAAACGCAGGCGCGGCAAAAATGATTTTGCAGAAGGATTTAAACGGCGAAAGTTTAGCAAAAGAGATTGAAAAACTAATCAATGCACCCGAAAAAATTTCGGAAATGGAAAATGCCGCAAAAAAATTAGCAAAAGCGGACGCGGCGGAAGCTACGGTAGATTTGATTGAACAGTTATCACTCAACAGTCATCAGTCAATAAACTGATAACTGATAACTGATAACTGATAACTGAATATGTTCAGGCACGTTAAAAATATATATTTCATCGGCATCGGCGGCATCGGAATGAGCGGCATCGCCGAAGTTTTGTGCAATTTAAATTTTAGCGTGTCGGGTTCTGATATTAAAAAATCAAAAAATACCGACCGTTTGGAAAAATTGGGCGCGAAAATTTACGAAGGTCATCAGGCTGAAAACGTCGGCGACGCGCAGGTTGTCGTTTATTCATCGGCGGTTAAAGAAAATAATCCCGAAGTTATTTACGCCAAAGAAAATAAAATTCCGGTTATTCCGCGCGCTGAAATGCTGGCAGAATTAATGACTTTGAAACCTTATTCGGTGGCGGTTGCCGGAACGCACGGGAAAACTTCGACGACTTCGATGATTGCGACGATTTTGGGACACGCCGGAGTTGATCCGACAACGATTGTCGGCGGCGTGGTTGATACGCTCGGCTCGAATGCGAAACTCGGCACGAGCGATTGGTTTGTAACCGAAGCCGATGAAAGTGATCGTTCCTTTTTGATGTTAAATCCAACGCTGGCAATAGTTACCAACATTGATAAGGAACATATGGAATCCTACAAAGGAATGGACGACGTTGTGCAGTGTTTTACGGATTTCATTAACAAAGTTCCGTTTTACGGCGCGGCGGTGATGTGTTTGGATGATCCGAATGTGCAGCTTATTATTCCGCAATTAAAGCGTCGGCGCGTAACTTACGGCTTGACCGCGCAGGCGGATGTTTCAGGGCATAATATTATTTATAACGAAGATTTCGGTTCGTCATTTACGGTTTGGAAAGGCACGGGGGTTTTGGGCGAAATAAGTTTGCCTGTGCCGGGGAAACACAATGTTTATAATGCTTTAGCGGCGATCTCAGTAGCTCTGGAACTCGAAGTTCCATTTGCGAAAATCGCCGAAGCGTTTACAAAATTCAAAAATGCGGACAGACGTTTTCAGTTCAAAGGCGAAGCCAAAGGCATCACGGTTGTTGATGATTACGGACATCATCCGACGGAAATCGTCGCCACGCTTTCGGCGGCGAAAAACGGTTCGGGCGGCAAGCGCACGGTCGTTGTTTTTCAGCCGCATCGCTACTCGCGGACGAAGGAATTGATGAACGAATTTGCGCTGGCTTTTAACAACGCGGATGTTCTTTATGTCCTTGATATTTACGCCGCGAACGAACAG